>SXSC01000207.1 GCA_005792355.1 Opitutaceae bacterium | reverse complement strand
GTGGGTGCGATAGTTGCCCAACCCGCCCCTTTCCCAGCTGCCTTGAATTCTCTCACGCTTTCGACTTATACACTCGTTTCACCCACGAATTGTGCCCTGGAGCCTACACTCGTTTCACCCACGAATTGTGCCCTGGAGCCCGAAAAACTCGGTGTCGACCGCGCCCGGGAGATTCTCGCGGGCAAGGGTCGGGAGACCCTCGCCGCGCTGATTGCCCAGGACGCCACGCTGGCGCCCGAGTTTGCTGCAATCGCCGGCGTGGAGCGGCTCGCGCGCTACCACCGCGACCTGCGCAGTCTGCTCCACAATTTCGCCAACTTTGCCGACTTCTATTCGCGGGATCGATGGGCCGTCTTCCAGGTCGGCACGCTGTATCTCGACAGTCGCTCCACGGAATTTTGCATTCGGGTCGACGCCCCCAATCCGATCGCCGCGATGAGCAAGGCCTACATCGCCTACTGCGCCTGCACGCGTCCGGGCTCCCCTCCGATGACCGTCGCGGCCTGCTTCACCCAGGGCGACAGCGACTACCTGTTCGTCGGCCGCCGCGGGGTATTCTACGACCGGGCCGGACGCGACTGGGATGTCGTGATCACCGGCATCGTGGACAATCCGATCGGCATCCGGCAGGCGTTCTTCGCACCCTACAAGAAATTCATCCGGTTCATCGAGGAGCAGGTGGCTAAACGCGCCGCCGCCGCCGACGCCGAGGCCTCCGGCAAACTCGCCGCGACCGCGGAGAAAACCGCCAACGCCGACAAGGCCAGGGCCGAACCCAAGAAGATCGACATCGGCACGGTCGCCGCCCTCGGTGTCGCGGTCGGTGGCATCACCGCGGCCTTTGGCGCGATCATGGGGGCCTTTTTCGGCCTCGGCCTGTGGATGCCCCTCGGGGTGATCGGCGTCATCCTCGCGATTTCGGGGCCCTCGATGATCATCGCGTGGCTGAAGCTGCGGCAGCGGACGTTGGGCCCCATTCTGGAGGGCAACGGCTGGGCGGTGAATGGCCGCGTGAAGATCAACATCCCGTTCGGCACCGCGCTCACCGACATCGCCACGCTCCCCGCCGGCTCGCACCGCTCGCTCGAGGATCCCTACGAGGACAAGGAGGCTGCAAAGCAGAAACGTCGCGTGACTTTCTGGGTGCTCTTTGTGGTGCTGGCGGCCGCGGCGATCTTTATCCGCTGGAAACGCGTGCAGACCGGGCGCTATTTTTGGGCACCGGCGCCGGCGGTGGTGGCCGCCGCACCTGCGGGCGCGACAGTCGAATCGAAAAAGTAGGCAGTACGATTGGTCTGACCGTCGCGCGGTGCCGTCGGCGCGCACCACGCCGGTGGGGTCCGCTCTCCGAGCGGACCTCGGCTGCCATCCTTTGCCAGAAGGCCCGCTCGGTGAGCGGGCCCCACCTTCGGTGCGTCGCGAAAGGTTTATCCTGCGCCGCCTATTTCGTGTCAGCGCTCGCAAACACCGGCTGCTCCAGCGTCGGCTTCACACCGATGTGGCGCGCGAGCCAGCTCTGCATCTCCCAGTGCCAGTAAATCGCGTTCTGCGGCGAGAGCACCCAGTGGTTTTCGTTCGGATACACCACCAGCCGCGACGGCACGCCCATCGCCTGCAGCACACCGTAGAGCTCGAGGCCGTTGCCGTAGGGCACGCGGTAATCGAGTTCACCGTGGAGGACGAGCGTCGGGGTCTTGAAATTCTTCGCGTAGAACATCGGGTTCTGGCGCTGCAGGCCCGCGACGTCGCCCCACGGCGTGCCGCCCATCACCTGCGGAAAGCCGTGCGGCGCGTCCGTGGCGTATTGCGCATAGGAACTGTTCACGCCCGCGTGATTGATGATGCACTTGAAGCGTTCGGTGTGCCCGAGCACCCACGCCGCCATGTAGCCACCGTAGCTCGCCCCGGCGGCCGCGAGGCGTTCGCGATCAACATTCGGGAATTTCTGCAGCAGGAAATCCGTCGACTTCATAATGTCCTCGAACGGCATGTCGCCCCATTGGTTGACGATGCTCATCGCAAACTTTTCCCCGTAGCCCGTCGAGCCATGGCGATCCACCCACGTGACGATCGCGCCGGTCGCGGCAAAAATCTGCGTGTTCCAGCGGTAGCTCCACGAGTCGCGATTCATCGTGTGCGGGCCCCCGTGCATCAGCTGCACCAACGGATAGGTCTTCGCCGCGTCGTAGCCGGGCGGATAGACCAGCCAACCACGGATGTCCGCCCCCGCCGCGCCCTTGAACCAGTAGCTCTCCGCGCGCCCGAGATCAAACTGCGCCATGAACGGTTCGTTGAAACGCGTCAGCGCGCGCCGTGACCCGTCGCCGTTGAGCGCGAACAGCTCGCCGGGCCGGTTGGTGCTGTCGTTGAGAAATACCGTGGTGTTGCCCACCACGTCGACTGACGTGGCGGTGCCTTCCTTGAACATGGGCACCAGCGGGCCGGAACCGTCGGCCGCAAATCGGAAAATTGGCAGCAGGCCCTTTTCCTCCGCCGTCAGCCAGAGCGTGCGGCCGTCGGTGGAGAACTTGATTTCGTCGATCGACCAGTCGTGCTGCTCCGTGAGCGGGGAGTTTTTTCCGGTCGCAAGATCGTGCCGCCAGAGGCGTCGGCTCTCGCCATTGTGAATTGTGGTCTTGGTGCGGGTATACACGAGTGACTTGCCGTCGGGCGCGAAGGTCGGCGACGAATCGGTGCCCTTGTTTTCGGCGGTGAGGATTTTCAGCGCGCCGCTGCCATCGGTCGGCACGAGGTAGAGGTCGGCGTTGTTGTCCTCGCGAAACGGTGGCGGCGTGGAATTCATCGTGAGCACGATCGACCTGCCGTCGGGCGCGACATCGAACGTCGCGTCGCCGCCATTGGAAAACAGGTTGTCGCGCCCCGGTGTGAGGTCCTTGAATTGTTTCGTCGCCACGTCGACCACGAGCAGCCGGCTCGCGAGATTGTCGGTGAGCCACGCGTCGAAGTAGCGATACTGGCGGTTCTCCGTCACCTTCGCCGTCATCTTCGAATCCTTGCGGCGCTTGATTTCCTTCTTCATCGCCGCGAGGTCGGCCTTCGCCCACTTGCCGACAAGTTCGGGGATCACCTTCGTCTGCACGACCACCGCTTTGCCGTCGGGCATCCACTTCGGCGTGGCGAGCGGGTAGGGGAGTTCGAGGATTTTCTCCGCTTCACCGCCGTCGCGGCGCAGCACATAGAGCGAGGCGTTTTCGTCGTCGCCCCGCTTCGAGAGAAACGCGATCCGCGTGCCGTCCGGGCTCCACACCGGCGAGCCGTCGGATGCGTTGGCGGTCGTGAGCCGGCGCGGCTCGCCACCGGTGACGTCGACGAGCCAGAGGTTTGACGTGCTCTTGTTTTTGTCGACCGACCACTCCTGCACCGTGAACACCACGGTCTTGCCGTCGGGCGAAAGCGCCGGGCTGCCGACGCGTTTGATGGCCCAGAGGTCTGCCGGGGTGAGTGGACGTTTTTCCGCGGCGAAGGCGGACGAAACGGCAAGAACGAGCACAACCAGCCGGGTGAGGATTCTCATGGTTGGATGAAACTGAGCCCCTTCGGCCCCGAGTCAAAACCTGCCCGCCGATTCTCCCGCCGGCCCGCCCCGCCGCCTGATTCGTTTGTCACGTAATACGTGACAAGACTCTTTCACGCCAAATCGGGCTTTGTCACTCGATACGTGAAAAGATCCTTCCGTGAGGAATCCGCTTTTGTCACGTAATACGTGACAAAAGGCGCACGCGAAAAATCTGCCTTTGTCACGTGATACGTGACTGGTAGGGCGAACCGTCTCCGGTGCGCCGTGTCTACGGCAGACAAGCCGCCGCTCGTACTGGCTCGGCGGGGACACCTCGCCCTATCGCTCAGCTGAATCGTTGGCTCAGAGCGTCAGTCCGACCAACGCCGAACCCACAAGCGACTCGAATCACCCTCACTTCACCGGCCCGAGATATTTGTCCAGCCAGTCGAGGACATCCTTTGAAATCTGATCTCCCGACAGGCCGTGACCTGCGTCGTAGAGTTTGTGGCGCTTCCGCTCAGGCGGAGTGCCAAGCAGGCGGAACATGGGCTTCTGCAGCGACTCGAGCGGGAATCGAAAGTCGTAGCGACCGTTGAGCATCAGCGTTGGGATCGTGACGCGTGGGGCAAAGTTGATGGGCTCGATTTCTGGCAGCCCTTTGCCAGTATCGAAGCCGCCGCCTACGAGCACGCCGACCTTGACACGATTCTCCACCGCCAGAAGGACCGGGCCGATCGCCGCTCCCCAGCTCACCCCGAGATAACCGATTTTGTCGCTTTGGAGATCCGAACGGGTTTCCAGATAGTCGAGGGTTCGGCCCAAGTCCTGTGAAAGCTGGACGACAAAATCGCGGTAGGCCCGTTCTCCGAGCTCCCACGAATTGGTGCCGAGTCGGCGCTCGTAGGTTCCTTTGTAGATCGGGTAGACAAAAGCCCGGCCGTGCCGAAGAACAAATTCAGCGCGAAGGTCGATCCGCAGCCCCTCGCTCGACTTGATATTTTGGGCGCCGGAGCCTGGAAAAAACACCACCGTCTGGTAGGGCGGTAGGGTTTTCTTGGGGAGATACATTAGCGCGCCCATTCGCTCGTTACCGTAGGCGGCATGGAATGACACCTTTTCCTCCCTCCAATCCGGATTAGTATCGTTGCTGCTGTCGAGCCGGGCGTCCAGCGGCGTCTTGTCGTAGGAAAAAAGGCTGCGAAAAACCTGGAAGGATTCGTCGCTCACGGGGGTTTCCTTTGAATAATCCCGGGTCTCGGGGACAATCGCGGCATCCACTTCCTTGGGGAGGGTGTCTGGAGCGAGCAATTTGATGCAGCGCAATCCGTTTAACGTGGAGCGGTCGAATGGCGACGCGGCGTTTCGCATCGCAAACGTGTAATCAGGATCACTCCACCCGCCCCCTAGGAGAAAACGCGAGTCGGGTCCCGCCTCGTTCCAACACCACTCCCTCGCGTTGCCAGCCATGTCGTAGGCGCCGACAGCACTCATGCCTTGGTAACTCCCGGCGCGCACGAGCCCCTTTCCGGAGAAGTTGCTCAATGGCACGATTGACCCGAACGCGTCGGACTGGGCCGCCGCGGACCAGTGGGACGCGGAGGGCAGTCGCTTGCCGGCAAATTCCGCATAAGCGGCAGCTTCAAACCAACAGACGCCGGTCACCGGATATTCTTCCTGTCCGGCAGGGTAGGTCCCGTTCGTCCATGTCGCCGGGCCTGGCTTCCCGGTGGTATCGCGAAAATCCGCCACCGCTTCCGCCCAGCGTCGCGTCTTGCCGTCTTTCACCAAGGCCTGCTTCCAGTAATCTCCCTTGGCATAGCCGCCATGGTCGACGAATTCCTTGAATTGCCGGTTCGAGACCTCGTGCCGGTCAATAAAGTAGTCTCCCAGCGTGACCGATGGAAACCCGGTGAGGGTGGCAGCCGTGCGGCGGCCCGAGACGAGCACCATGCCTGCGGGAAGTTGGCCGATCTTGAGCAAGGCAACTTTCATCTTGGACCTCAACGGCGCAGCGAGCTCCATCACTTCATACCCCTCCGCACGATACTGCCACCGGAGGTAGACCTTTGGGAGGCGGATGCCCTTCACCGGCGACTTGCCCAGCAACCGCCATGCGGAATCCGGCTTCTTATACTCCTTAATGTAAATGTCGGCACTGGCCGGAGCCGTCTCCACGCTGCCCTTCGCGGCAATCCGCGGCTACAGGCCCGCCAACGCCGGATCATCTGGGAGGTATTTCTCTGCTTCCACCGCCAGTGCAAACGCGGCGGGAATGTCGCCCAGATCGACCATCCGGTTGATCTCCGGCAGCGCCTGCTGCCGTGCCCAGCGGAGCTTTGAATTGCGCTGGAGAAACCAGATCAAGCTTGAGCCCAGCCCGACGACGACCGCGGCGATGCCCACGGTGCGAAAAACCCACCAACGCTGCGCCGCCCGCTGCCGCGCCGCGGCGGCGACCTGTTCGCGGGCGTAGGCGGCGCGCCGCTGCTCAAACGCGCGCAGGCTCTGTGCCAGCAGATCGGCGCCGGCAAAACGTTCCTCGTTCCGGCTCGCGAAGCACCGCGTCAAATCATCACGCAACATCGGATCCTCGACCGCCCGCGGCCAGTCGGTCGTCAGCGGACGGTGCAGGTCGCCGACCACGAGCTGAAACAGCACCACGCCGAGCGAATACAGGTCGGTGTGGGCCGAGGCCGGTTCGCCGACGAGCAACTCCGGCGCCATGTACAGCTGCGTGCCGGAGCGCGCGGACGAGGAGTCGATCACGATGGACTGCGTGAAGCCGCTCTTCGTCACGCCGCTGAGTGCCTCCTCGGAGGTCACCTGCCCGATGCCAAAGTCGCTGAGCTTGGCCACCGGCTGGGCGCCGGGTGTCGCCGGCTGCGCGACCAGAATATTTCCCGGTTTCACATCGCGGTGGATGACCCCGGCGGTGTGCGCGGCGTGCAGGGCGTCGGCGATCTGCGCGACGATCTCCAACCGCGCGACCAGCGGAGTGTTTTCCACGCCGCCTTGCTGGGCGCACCAGGATTTCAGGTCCTGGCCGTCCACGTAATCCATCTCCACATAATACGGCGGCGCGTCGAAATGAACATCGAGGAGCCGCACGATGTTCGGGTGACCGCCGACGCGTTCCTTGATCACGCGAAAGAGCGTGAGTTCGCGTTTCAGCGAGCGCACGCGCTCTTCGAGAAAGCAGAACTTGAACACGCGCCGCTCCTTCATCGTCTGGTGGCGGCCGAGCCACGCCTCGCCAAAGCCGCCTTCCCCCAGCTTCCGCTCGAGGGTCCATTTCGTGTTGGGCACGATCTGGTCGGGTGCCGGGCGCCACTCCAGCAGCGGCCGGTGCTCCACCACGGCGCTCGGTTTGGTTTTTGTTTCCGCCGTCGCGGGTCGCAACGAATCGGTGCGCGGCGCTGCCCGGGCCGGTTCCGGCACGCCCGTCAGCAACGCCAGCACGCGCGCGGCAAACGCCGCGGGGGCCTCGGCCGTCAACACGCGCGTCCACTGCACCTCGCGAAAGCGATCCGGCACGCGCGCGGTCGCGTCGGGCATTTCGTCGATCATCACCGGCACGAGGAACGGCGCGTCGTCGGCCATGAGGTGCGAACGATCGACGGCCAGTTTCCACTCCAGCCGGAAGTAACCCTCGGCGCGCGCATTCGTGTTCGCCGAGATCACCGGCAGGAACAACGCGCACTCGCGAATCTGTTTTTTTATTTTCTGGTCCCAGACGTCGCCGCCGCGCAGTTCGCTCTGGTCGAACCACACTTCGACGCCCGCGGCTTGCAGCGCATCGCAGATGCGCCGCGCGGTTTCGGAATCCTGCGACGCATAGGAAAGGAAGACGGCCTGGGGAGTGGGTGTGGACACGGTCTGGGGAAAGCGCGAGGCCTGATTCCTACCGTCGTGCACCGACGGCGCGAGTTCAATATGACCAAATCCCTGCTGCTGCGGCTTGCGTGGGTCTGGGACATGATGCCAATCTCCGGAATGTCCAAGCCGCCCCGCCGTCTCACGCGGATCGCGATCGTCCGTGCGCGCACTCGACTCGGCGAGCTTTACGGGGCGCCGGCGCTTGAACCTGGCAAACGTTGGCTCGTCGAGAAGCTCTTGCAGGAGGTGCGTCGTGGCTAAACGGGGGGACCATCGCTGGCGGCGGCCGCGGGGAGGCCCGTGAGTCAGGCAATCGTGCCGCGCGTGAAATGGACGGAGAATGCAGGCTACCGAAACTCATTCCACTCGGGCGACGCGTACTGCTCCACCAGCGCGCCCAGCTCGTCCTCACTCACCTCCGGCCACGGCGTCGGCCCGGCGTCGACGCCCAGGGTCTTTGCCAGCCCGGCGACGAAGTCGCCGTGGAATCTCTCCCAGTCGACCGCCGCGCCCACCGCGGGCCGCCAGATCGATCCTTGGAAGAGCAACCCGCGCTTGTTGCGCTTCTGCGCCGCCCCCGCGATTTTTTCGCCGCTGCCCTCGTGGATGACATCGAAAATCTCCGCGCGCTGAAAGCACACCCCCTCCTTCGCCAATCCTCCTTCGCCGAGCCTACGGAGGACAGGGCCTACGGAGGGCAGGCCCGGCGGCATCGTGATGGCAAGCGGGACGGCGCCCTCTGAAATGTCAGCGGGTGAGGGCTTCGTCACGGCCGGCACGCCTTGCATCCGGAGCGCCGCGGCCAGCGCCTCGTGGATTTCGCGGTAACTCTGCGTCGCGCGCAGTTCCTCCAATGGATGCCCGCGGGGAATCACCAGCGCATACGTCCAGTCATCGCGATGATCGACCACGCCGCCGCCCGTCGCCCGTCGGCAGAGTTCGAATCTTTCGCCGGCGGACTTGTCCGCCGTGGGCTCGGCGAAGGAGGACAATTGCTCGCGGACAAACGAGATCTTCTGCGAATAGCCGAACGTAAATGCCGGCCGGTGCCACCCATAGTGGCGAAACCACGGCGTGCCCGCCCGCGGGTGGCGCTGCAACAGCAGGAAATCGGTCGCCATGTTTTCGGCGGCGCCGCCGAGGCGGGTGGGGAGGATTTCCAGTTTCACGATTGGGCGGAATACCACCCCCGGCACGGCGGCGGCACGTGCAATTCTTCCAGTTGCTCCGCCATCGACTGCGGTCGCGTCTTCAACATTCCCGTGAGCGGCGCGATGTCCAGCGCCAGGCACGCCTGCCGTTTGCGCATCACTTCCGGCTGGCTCGCCCGCGTCACCGCCTCCAGCGGGGCCTGTCGTTCGCTCAATTTGAAATGCTCCCGGATCTGCACGCCGAGTTCGTGGCGCGACAGCAAATCCGTCCCCGCCCAATGAAACAACCCGACGTCCTGGCGTTCGCAGAGCTCGACGATCACCTCGGCGAGATTTTCCGCGGTGCAGGGCTGGCGGTATTCATCGACAAAGAGCCGCGGCGTGCGGCCCGCCGCCCAATCGGCAAACAGCCTCTCGTGGTTGCTGCGCCGGCCCGTGGCGCTGTTGCCCATCAGGAGGGGCACGCGCAGCGTCACGGCGAACTCCGCGGCGGCGGCGTGCACCGCGCGCTCGCTCGCGAGTTTCTGCCGGCCGTAGAGATTGATCGGCGCGGGAGTGTCGCTGCTCGTGTACGGCCGGGTCGGCGTGCCGTCGAAGACCTGTTCCGACGAGAGGTGCACGAACCGCGCGCTAACGTGGTGGGCGAGTCGCGCCAGCAGCGTGGGTAACGCGACATTCAGCGTCTGCGCGAGGGCGGGATTGGCCTCGGACTGTTCGGGCACCGACACGGCCGCGCAGTTCACGATCGCCTCCGGAAACGCGTCGAGCACCGCGCCCGTTGTCGCACCCTCGTCCGCGAGATCGACGGTGAGCTGGGTCTCGAGCCCTTCGATCCGGCCGGCAAACGAGCCCACGGTGCCGGTCACGCTGTGTCCACGGCGGGCGGCGGCGCGGGCCACCGCCGATCCGACCAGGCCCGAGGCGCCGGCGAGAAAAATAATCATCCGAGCAGGGCCGGGCTCACGTGCCAGCAGACCACCCAATGCCGGCCCGTGCCTTCGAGGGAGAGGGTCGCGCCTTTTTTCATGGTGAACCGCACCGGCTCGGGCGTGCCCGTGACCAGCAGCGAGGCGAGCGCGCCGAGCTGCGGCTCGTGGCCGACGATCGCAATCGTCCGGCGGTTGGTCGCCAGCTGGCGGGCGATGCGGTGGGGATCGTCGTCGGGCGCAAGGCCGGCGATTTCGCGGAGCGGCACGCGCAATTTCAGGCCCACGCTGAGCAGCGCGGCGGTCTCCTGGGCGCGCACGAGCGGGCTGTGCCAGATCTCCTCGGGAGCAAAGGCCTGCGAGCGGCGGAGGAATTTCGCCAGCGCCCGCGTCTGGTCGCGGCCGTGTTTGGTCAGGCGGCGCAGGTGATCTGGCGCGGTGTCTCCGGCTTCGGCGTGGCGAATCAGATAGACGTACATCGCGATTGCGGGAGGCTGAACTCAGGTGTCGAGGAGCTTCCGCGCCGTGCGCAGCAGCTCGCTCAGCGCGTAAGGTTTGGTGAGGTGAGCCTGATGTTCGGGGGCAAGCCACGAGACCGCGGACTTGGACTTTTCGCTTTCGGCGATGCAGAGGAGGCGCAGCGCCGGGTTCCGCTTGAGCAGCTGCCGGCCGGATCGCCCGGCCTCGGGGGTCAGCACCGCGATCAGCAACTGGACCGGACGCGGCGGGGCCGGTTGGCGGGCGAGTTCGGCAAACGACCGGGCTGACGCCACGCGATAACCGTCGGCGGTGAGCATGCCGGCGACCATCTTGCACACCACGTCGTCCTCTTCGACGAGCGCCACGGTTTCGCTGCCGCGCAGGGAGGGCAACGGCGCAACCGCCGGAGGCGGCGTGGCGGCGGCGCCCGCCGAGGTTGGGAGCAGGATCTCAAAGGTCGAACCGACCAGCAGGGCGCTGCGCACGGCAATCTCGCCGCCGCTTTGCTGCACGACGCCGTAGACCAGCGCGAGGCCGAGGCCGGTGCCCTTGCCTTCCGGCTTGGTGGTGAAAAATGGTTCGAAGAGATGACGTTGGGTTTCGGCATCCATGCCCATGCCATTGTCCGTGACCGTGAGGATGATGCGTTGGCCGGGCGGTGTATCCGTGATCCGGCGATGCTGCTCCTGCGTAATGTCGCGCGTGGCGGTGCTGACGACGATGCGGCCCCGGTCGCGGAGCGCGTCGCGGGCATTGAGCACGAGGTTGAGCAGCACCTGCTGGAACTGGGCGGGGTCGGTACGCGTGTTGGGCAGATCGTCGGCGAGTTCGAACACGAGCTGGCCGGTGTCGCCGACGAGGCGTTGGAGAATCTCGGCGTTTTCCCGGATGAGCGAATTGAGATTGATGGTGCACGCGTTGAACGGCTGGCGGCGGCTGAACGCGAGCAGTTGCTGGGTGAGACCGGCGGCCTTGCGGCCCGCGGCGTGAATCTCCGAGACTTCGCGCATCGCCTGCGGATTGGCGGCGACATGGGCCGCGAGCATCTCGCAGTAGCCGTTGATCACCGAGAGGAGATTGTTGAAATCATGGGCCACGCCGCCCGCCAGGCGTTCGACGGCATCGAGCCGTTGCGCGTGGACGAGCGTCTCCTGCAGGCGCCGCCGCTCCGTCTGGTCGCGATAGGTCGCGACGAGGTGGGTGAGCCGGCCCTCGCTGTCGGACAAGGGAGCGAAAGTCCACGCGGCGTTCAAGGTGGTGCCATCCGGCCGGAGAAGAAACCCGTCGCCCGTGAGCGGCTCGCCCGGCCGGGCTCTCGCCAACCGGCGCGGCAGGCGGCTCACGTCCGCCTTGTCCGCGTGCAGCAACCGGAGAGGCTGGCCGACCAGGTCTGCGGCGGTCCGCTCGACCAGGGCGCAGAGGCTGGCATTGGCGAAAAGAATCGTCAGCCCGGGCCGGTCCCCCGTGTGTTCCGCCAGCAGGACGCCCTCGCTCTGGGCGCGCAGGGCGCTGGCCAGCAGAGTGGCGGAGACGGCCGCGGGACGACGCGGACTTGGAGATTGTTGGGGCGTTTTTTTCACGTAACGAGCGATGGCGAACGAATGACGAAAGGGCGGAAAAACTGAAAGGCTGAACTCAGTCGGCGGCGGCTTCAGCCTTTTCCCGGTCACGGGGCAAGGCGTTCGACCGACCAGCCGTCCTTGGTTCGGCGATATCGCAAACGATCGTGGAGGCGGTTGCGCCGGCCCTGCCAAAATTCGATGGTGGCCGGCATCAGCCGCCATCCGCCCCACTGCGGCGGCACCGGCACCTCCTGGGCCGCGTACTTTTTTTCCAGCGCCTTGAACGTGTCTTCGAGCACGCCGCGGCCCGGGACAATCGTGCTCTGGGCGGAACCCCACGCGGCCAGCTGGCTGGCGCGCGGTCGCGAGTGGAAATAGGTCTCGGTCTCTTCGCGCGGAACCATGGCGATCGCGCCCTCGACAATGACCTGGCGCTCCAGCGCGATCCAGGGAAACACGAGCGTCGCGTGCGGGTTGAGCGAGAGCTCGCGGCCCTTGCGGCTCTCGTAGTTTGAGAAAAAAACAAAGCCGCGCCCGTCAACGCCCTTCAACAGCACCGCGCGGGCGGACGGCTGGCCTTCCCGCGTCGCCGTCGCCAGAATCATGGCATTGGGCTGCGCGAGTTTGGCCGCCTCCGCCTCCTGAAGCCACTGCTCAAACTGCCGGAAAGGATCCCGCGCGAGATCCTTCTCCACGAGGCCGGAAAGCGAATATTCACTCCTGAGTTCGGCAAGGGTCACCGGGCGAGGCTGGGCGGGGGCCGGCGCCCTGTCAAAAATCATCGCGTCAATGCGACGATGATTTCGCGGTGGCCGGGAAACTCGGCCAGCAGCGTGTCGCGGCCGGCGAGTTCGAAGCCGCGTTCGTCCCAGGGCGGTGACACGGTGCAGCCGAGCAGCGCGAAACCGTGTCTGGCCTGGACGAGCCGGGCACCCTGCCAGATGCCGGCCGGCACGACGACCTGCGGTCGTTCGCCCGCCGAGAAATCGATCCCGAGGAGTGTCACGCGCTCGCCACCGCCGAAACGCGGATCGAGCTGCACGTGCTCCACCGGATCGCCGGCGTGGAAATGCCAGACCTCGTCCTGCGCGAGCCGATGCAGCGCGGAGAAATCCCCGGGCGTGATCAAAAACAGGATGTTTGACGCCGTCGCGTTGCGCCAAGTCGCCCGAAAAAGGCCACCTTCGTGTGGCAGCGGCTCCAGCCCGAGGGTCGCGATGACCTGGCGGGCGGCGGCGTTCACACGTCGCGCCCGCGGCGGCGTTTTTCTTTGATTTGGTCCTGCGTCCCCTTGCTGGGAAAGAAGGGGGCCAGCTTGTCGACGATCGGCGTGAGAAAACTGGGCTCGCTGCGTTCGTAAACCCAGTAGAAAAATATCAGGAAGGCCGCGAGCACTCCGACGATGTAAGGCACGAATTCGTTGATCTTCTTCAGGCCGCGCCAGACTTTGATGATGACGACGACCGTCAGCACGCAGATGCCGATATTGATCCAGGTTTGTTTGGGAATGCTCTTCAGCTGGTCCCAAACCGAGGTCTGGGCGGCCGCGAGCGTCACGACGAGCAGGGCTTTCACGCCGGAGAGATAAGGCGGGCCGGGCCGGGCGCGCAAGTTGTTCGTGGCGGGGCGCCACTCGGAGGGTTGTGTGACGCCCGGCATCGGCCGACCGGGAACCATGCGTTTGCCAGCCGTGGCGGATGGACCATCCATGGTGGCTCCCAACGCTCATGTCCGCTTCCGCCGGCAAGGCCGTATTCATCAGCCACGCGTCACAAGACGAGGCCGCGTCTCAACGTTCAACGCCACCGTTAACGCTGAAGTGAACGAACCAAATCCAATGCAGTGGAGGGCGCGACCCGAATGGCGCTGAGTTAGTACCGAGATCTTTTGCTGAGGACCTCGCGGGTCCAAGCATGGCGGGGGCTCTGAGGCAGGAGGGCACGGGAATGGGTGGCCAAGGGATGGATTCCGTGGCATTTCATTCCCCCGCGACCCATTCCTCCGCCAAAAGGATTGCTGGTTTGGTCCCACGCCCCACCCAAGCCGAACGATTCGGGTTCTATTCCTCGGTCCCCATTTCTTTGTCAGGCCGCGCGCGTATGCACCCAATTCCGTCGCTTGATAAAAGCGTGCGATTCCGCGACGCTCCTCTCCGCCGTGCCCGCCATCCTCACCGACGACGCCCTCGAACTCGAAGCCGACCGTCTGTTGCGTGCGCTCCTGCACGTCGATTGCGACCCCCAGGGCCGGACGTGGAACTACGAGACCTGTCGCGCGATCGCGCCGCTCACGCTGGAGATCAACCGGCTCAAACGGGAGCGCGATGCGGTGATCCTCGCGCACTCCTACGTCGAGCCGGAGATCATCTACGGGGTGGCGGATTTCCGCGGCGATTCGTATTTCCTCAGCCTGAAGGCGCGCGAGGTCCGGGCCAGGGTGATCGTGTTTGCCGGGGTTGTGTTCATGGCCGAGACGGCGAAAATTCTTTCGCCCGAGGCGCTGGTGGTGGTGCCCGACCGCGGCTCGGGTTGCTCCCTCGCCGATTCGCTCACCGGGGCCCAACTGCGCGAGCTCAAGGCGCTGTATCCCGACGCCACGGTCGTCTGCTACATCAATTGCACGGCGGACGTGAAGGCCGAGTCCGACGTCTGTGTGACCTCGGGAAACGTCCACCACATCGTCGCCAACCTGCCGGCGCGTCGGATTCTTTTCGTGCCGGATCGCCTGATGGGGCAAAACGTGCGCGACGAGCTGCGGCGCCGCGGCGTCGACAAGGAGATCATCACCTCCGATGGCACCTGCATGGTGCACGACCAGTTTGGACCGGCCGACATCGCCGCGGCGCGTGAGCGTTTTCCCGGTTTGAAGGTTGTCGCGCACCCCGAGTGCACGGCGGAGGTCGCCGTCGCCTCGGATTTTGTCGGCAGTACGGGCGCGATGATGAAGTACGTGAAGACGACGGCCGCGCCGTATTATCTCATGCTCACAGAGTGCGGGCTCGTGGGACGTCTGCAGGTGGAGGCGCCGGAAAAGGCCTTCATCGGCGGCTGCCGGCTGTGCCCGTACATGAAACTGAACTCGCTCGAAAAGGTGCGGGACGTGCTGCGGGCTCCGCGGCCGGATCAGATTGTCACGCTCGACGAACCATTGCGCCGGCGCGCGGAGCGGTGTATCGAGCGGATGTTCGAGCTTTCGCCGAAAGATTGAAGCCAATCCGCAGGGCGCGGGGCTCGCCCGCGCCGCGTGCGTCCGCCAGCCTGACGCCCGACCCAACTACCACCCATGATCTCCCCCCGCACCGACCATCTGATCGACCTGGCCCTCGAAGAGGACGCCGGGCTTGGCGACGTCACGAGCCGGGCGATCTTCACCCCGGAGGATCGGGCGGGTGCCTTCATCGAAGCCAAACAGGAACTCATCGTCTGCGGGCTCGAGGTGGCGGCCCGGGTCTTCGCGCGGGTTGACCCCGCTTCGAAGATCACCCTGCGGGCGCGCGACGGCGAGCGGGTGAAACGCGGCGCCCGGGTGCTCGAAGTCCAAGGCCCGGCCGCGTCGCTCCTCACGGCCGAACGCACCGCGCTCAATTTCATGCAGCGGCTGTCGGGCATCGCCACGCTGGCGCGACGATTCGCCGACGCGGTGGCGGGCAGTGGCGTCCGGATTGTCGATACGCGCAAGACCACGCCGGGCTGGCGGGCGCTGGAAAAATACGCCGTGCGCTGCGGAGGTTGTTACAACCACCGTTCGTCACTGGGCGAACACGTGCTGATCAAGGACAACCACATCGCCGCGGCCGGCTCGCTCACGCGGGCGGTGAAACTCACCCGCGCCGCGGCGCCGCATGCGGCGAAGATCGAGGTGGAGGCGACGACGCTCGCCGAGGTGAAGGAGGCGTTGCGCGCCGGAGCGGAGGTCATCTTGCTCGACAACATGACGCCGGAACTGATTCGGCGGGCCGTGGTGGCGATCGCCGGCGCGGCGGTGGTGGAGGTATCCGGCGGCGTGCGCTTCGAGACGCTGCGCGACTTCGCGTTGCCGGGCGTGGACGTCATCAGCATCGGCGCGCTCACACACTCGGCGACGGCGGTGGACCTGAGTTTGACCATCGTGCCCCGGGGCCGAAAGGGGCGGGTTTGACTTGGGCGGTGGATGTCTCACGTTCGTCTCACCATGAAGACCGTCACGGTCCGCGCCCTGCGCAACTCGTTTCCCAAAGTGCTGGCGACCGCGCGCAAGCAGGGCGCGATTGGGATTACGCGGCGGGGAAAAATGGTCGCGACGCTGAACGTGGAGTCCTCGGGCACGGGTGACGAGGCGGCGCAAACCTGGACACCGCCCGATTTCAAGAAGTGGCTGGAGGAGGATTTTGGAGGGAAGATTATGCCGTTTAGTTACGTGGATTTTCTGGAGCGGTGAACGCCTACGCGGACACATCGTTTCTGCTCTCCTTTGTCGGGCAGGATCAGAACACCCTGGCGGCGCAGGCGTTCATGGCACGAATGACGAGTGCGCCGGAAATTCCATTCACTTTTTTTGGAGCCCTCGAGTTCAACAACGCCGCCCGGTCTCTGGTCTTTCAAGGAAAACTCAACGCGGCCGGCTTGGGTCGAATGCAAGCCCGTGTTGTGCAGTGCCTCGAAACGAAAATTCTGCATCGTTTTCCGCTGCCGGTTTATCGCCATTACGAAGAGGGAGAGCTGCTTTCCGCCGCACTCACCGCGCGCTATGGTGTGCGCAGGCTCGATTTACTCCATGTCGCGGCCGCCCGGGTGCTCGGTGCGCGGGAGCTCCTGACTTTTGACCAACGCCAGCGCCAGTTCGCTCTCCGCTGCGGTTTGCAGGTGCTGCCGTAAGCCGCACCTCCCCCATGCAAACCCTCCGCACCGACTGTCTCGTGATTGGCGCCGGCCTCGCCGGCTCGGCGTATGCGTTGCAGGCCGCCAAACAAGGGCTCGCCGTGGAGTTGCTCTCGCTGGCCGACCCGCTCGCCGCGAACAGCGACTGGGCGCAGGGCGGCATCATCTACGACACCACGCCGGACCCGGCGGCGCTGGCGCGCGATATTTTCGAGGCGAGCGACCGCACGGCCAATCCCAAGGCGGTCGAACACCTCGTGCGTGAGGGCGCGCGCGCGGTCGGAGAACTGCTGCTCGACGAACTGCAGGTGGGCTTCGATCGGGATTCCGCCGGCACGCTCGACCTCACCCGCGAGGGCGGCCACAGCGAACGCCGCATCATCCACGCCAAAGATGCCACCGGCCACGCAATCCTCGCCGCCATCGCCGGGCGGGTGGATGCCACGGCCAAGATCACCCGGCGCTCCGGCTGGGTGGCGATCGACCTGCTCACGTTGTCCCACAATTCCGGCGACCTCGCGGACCGCTACGAGCCGCTCACGTGTTTCGGCGCGTACGTGCTCAACACGCTGACGGGTGAGACCGTCGCGATTGTCGCGAAGAAGACGATCCTGGCGACGGGCGGGCTCGGGCAGATTTTCCTGCATTCGACCAACCAGCCGGGCAGTGTCGGCCACGGTGTGGCGATGGCCTATCGCGTCGGGGCGCGGCTCATCGATCTCGAATACGTGCAGTTTCACCCGACGGTGTTCGCAAAGAAAAATGCCCCGCGCTTTCTCGTGACCGAGGCGCTGCGCGGCGAGGGCGGGGTCCTGCGCAATGCGCGGGGCGAGCGTTTCCTCGACGCCGTCGATCCGCGCGGATCGCTGGCGTCGCGCGATGTCGTGGCGCGGGCCATCATCCAGGAACTCGCGGCGAGCGGGGAGCCGCAGGCACTCTTGGATCTTTCGGCGATGACGCCGGATTTCATCCGCGCGCGGTTTCCGACGATTTACGACCGCTGCCTCAGCCACGGGGTCGACATCACGCGCGAACCGATCCCGGTGGTGCCGGCGGCGCACTTTGCCTGCGGCGGAGTGCATGCCGATCTGCAAGGGCGGACGAGTGTGCGGCACCTCAACGCCATCGGGGAGACCGGGTGCACGGGGTTGCACGGGGCGAACCGTCTCGCGAGCACCTCGTTGCTCGAATGCCTGGTGAGCGCGAAGTTCGCCGCCCTGGCCGACGGTGCGGACCTCGGGCGCGAGACGTTTCGCCTGCCGGACCCGCGCGAGTGGGAGAGCCCGACCCGCGAGGCCGATCTCGTTTTGATCCGCCAGGATCTGCTGCAGATCCAGCACACGATGTGGAACTACGCCGGCGTCGTGCGCTCGCCCAAGCGCCTCACCCGCGCGCGCCGCATCTTGATTGAATTGCGCGAGGAGATTCAGAGTTTTTACCGCGGATGCCGGCTCACGCGCGACCTCGTCGAGCTGCGCAACGCGATCCAGACGGGGCTCCTCGTGGTTCACGCCGCGTCGCTCAATCCCCGCAGCCAGGGCTGCCACTACGTGATCGAGGAGCGGTGAGCCCGCTCAGGGCCGCGCGGCGCGCTGGCGGGCTTGGCCGACGATGTTGATCAGGCCCGCGAAGTCCTCGGTGCGGGTGCGGCTATCGATGCGAAAGTCGAATTTGGGCGCCTCGCGCAGCTCGGCCTCGGCCGTCGCGATCCGGCGCGCGATTTCGTCCTCGTGATCCTTGGCCCGCGCGCGCATTCGCGCCATCAGCCGTTCGTGGTCGACGACGATGAAGATCGTCGTCATCGCCCGCCGCAGGCACTCGTCGGTGCGGGCGATGCGCCGGAGACTCTCCACGCCCTGCACATCGATGCTCATCACGAGAGGCCGCCCCTGCGCGAGCGGGTCGAGCACGCTCGATCGCAAAGTGCCGTAGAGGCGATCAACATTGTTGCCGTGCACCTGCGCCCATTCGAGGAACTCACCCGCCGCGATCTTGCGCCGGAATTCCGCCACCGGCAGGAAGTGATAATGCACCCCGTCGATCTCGCCGTCGCGCGGAGCGCGGGTCGTGGTCGTGACGATCCGCGAAAATTCCGGGTGCTCCCACACCAGTCGATCGCACAGGGTGCTCTTGCCGGAACCGGCGGGGCCCGCGATCACCAGCAGGAGAGGATTCTGGGCGGCGGACATGCGGGACGGATCAGTAGGTGAACGCAACGATGGAAAGCAACAGTCCGTAACCCGCGAGCATGCCGCCAATTCCCCGGGAACGATTGGGACGGGCAAAAAGCCACGCGAGAAAATCGCGCAGGCGCCATGGTTGGGCCCCGAGCCAGATGGCCGCGGCGATCGCCAGATAGACGGCAAGCTTGTAGAGATTGATTTGAGCGTGCGCGAAGTTCATGAACCCCGCGTCGAGCAGGGGCATCGCGCCCATCAGAATCAGCGTCGCGAGCCCGCGCACCGCGAGAAAATCCGGCACACACTTGAACGCCAGCACCGCGACCGCGGCGAAACCGATGAAGAGATACACGCGATATTCGCCGAAGTCGGCGGGGGAAAGGTGCCAGATGCCGTAGAGGAACCACGCGGCGCCTGCGCCAAAAAACAGGTACGCCGCCGCGGTGGAGCGCGGAAACGACTTCAACATCGCGGCATAGCCCGCGTGGTTGAGCAGCAGCGGGACCCCGAGGACGAGCAGCAAGAGACCGGGGATGAGCGTGGCGAGGGTGAGGGTCATGGTTAAAAATCTTTCTCTTTCCTCTTTCTCTTACTCTTACTCCCCGCCGGTGACATCGTCGCCATAACGAGCCTGCTCTTCCTCGCACACTTCGCCCGAGAACCGCGCGAGCAGGCCAGCGGTCATCGAAACAACTTCAATCAAGATCGCCTTTCCCGCCTCGGCCATCTCTCCGGCGACCTTTTGGCGGGCCACCAGCACGTCGAGGCACGCCGCGCACTCGAGCGTGGAACCGCGGGCGATGTCGAAATACCGGCAGCGCTCCGGATGGGAACGCTTCCCGTTTCCCTCCGCGAGATTCAGCACGATGCTGGTGGACGCCCGAGCCAGCTGATCGCGCGCGGCGAGCTTGGCCGGCAGTTCATCGATGATCGGGCCCACCCACGACACGAACCTGAGTGCTTCCTGGTAAACCTTGAGACGTTCGTGATCGAATTGGGTGCGCATGGCGGAAAGGTGGGTGAAGATGGAGATTGGGAGAAAGATAAAGAGAAAGATTACGCGGCGTCGGAGACGCCGCTCAACACCAGCGCCCCGTACAACGTGCTCACGCTCGCCCGTTCAATCTTCAGCGGCACCAGCTGCCCGACCAGGCGCGGGTCGGCGTCGAACACGCACACCCGGTTGCCCCGCGTGCGGCCGGTGTAACGCGTGCCGCTCTTGTCCGCGCCCTCGACCAGCACCTCCTCGATCGTGCCGACCAGCGTCGCCGTGCGCCGCAACGAGTTTTTCTGGAGCAGATCGAGCAGCACCTGGTTGCGGTGCTCCTTCACCTCGCCAGGCACCTGATCGCCCAGCGTGGCGGCCGGCGTGCCGGTGCGGATGCTGTACTTGAAAATGTAGGCCATGTCGTAGTTGCAGGCCTCGAAGAGTTCGCGCGTTTGCGCGAAGTCCTCCTCCGTCTCGCCGGGAAAGCCCACGATCACATCCGTCGAAAAATACATCTCCGGCTGCACCGCGCGGAGCGCGTCGACAATCTCCCGGTAGCGCTCCCGCGTGTAGGGTCGGTTCATGGCGCGGAGAATCCGATCGCTGCCACTTTGCATCGGCAGGTGCACGTAGCCGCACAGCTTCGGCAGCCGGCCGTAGGCCGCGACGAGATCGTCCCTGAAACCGCGCGGGTGGGGGGAGGTGAAACGAATCCGCTCGATCCCCTCGATGGCGTGCACCCGCTCGAGCAACTGCACGAACGGCGTCACCCCGTCGGTGTGGGCGTAGTCGCGCCGGCCGTAACTCGTCACGATTTGGCCGAGGAGCGTGATCTCGCGTATGCCGCGTTCCGCCAGCGTCCGGCATTCCGCCACGATGTCATCCATCGGCCGCGACCGCTCGTCGCCGCGGGTTTTCGGCACGATGCAGAACGAGCAATCCATGTTGCAGCCCTGTTGAATCGACACGAACGCGTTCACCTGCCGCTCCTCGCCCGCTTCCGGCGCCACGTGGTCCTTGATCGTGTTCTGCGACCCGGCCTCCTCGCCGATGTCGACGATTGTCTCGCCGATCGGCACCCCGGCGTCGCGGGCGGCGCGGAGGTTGTCGAGGTAGCCCGGGACCTGGTGAAACTTCTGCGTGCCGACGATCAGATCGACATCGGGCAATTGTTCGAGGAGCGAGGCCCCGCGGTTTTGCGCCATGCAACCGAGGATCCCGAGCACGAAGTCGGGCTGCCGCCGCTTGCGCTGTTGCAGGTAACCGGCCTTGCCGATCGCCTTCTGCTCGGCCGCGTCGCGCACGCTGCAGGTGTTGAGCAGGAGGATGTCGCAGTCGGCCTCGTCCGCCACGATCCGATAGCCCCGGGCGCGCAACATCGCCGCGACCGCCTCGCTGTCGCGCTCGTTCATCTGGCAGCCGTAGGTCTTGATGTGAACCCTGTTCACGGGCAGCCGTCTCGCCGCGCCGCAGCGTCACGGCGAATGCCGTGAGGCGATGGCAGGGAGGTCTTGAGGTGGACGTGGTTCAATTCAGGAAAGGGTTGTAGGTAGCGCCCGCGCCCAATGGGTCAACGCGGTAAAAAACTCCGGGAAACGCGTCCCCCCGATCACCCTGCGCCCCGAACGCATGCCATCGCCCCCGCGAGGCTCATCGCCTCCACGTCATTGCCCAACGGGAAACTCCCGGCGCCCGGGTAAACCACGATCTTCCGCTCCGGCGCGATTTCGTTGCAGCCTTCGTGAAAGTTCCGCTCCGGCACCGGTGTGAGACGGCGTTTGAATCGCCGGCGGCGATGCGTGTCCACGACGAGGCAACGCGGGAAACCAGCCCGGCGGCGCGGCGTTTTGTTTTGCGGCGCCCCGACGAGATTCTAACCTCCGCCCGCCCTCTCCCATATGCCTGCCCTACGTTTGCTCGCGCTCGTCGCGTCACTCCTGCTCGCCGTTGCCCTCGTGGTTGCGTTTCGCCACTCGTCCACCCCTGCGACCGCTCCGCGCGTGGTGGCGCGCGACTTCAGCGCCGCCACCGCCAACCCCCCGACGCCCACCGATCCCGCCGCCTGTCTGCCGCCCGGAGCCACGCCCGATGGCACGTTTGCCGACGCCGTGGCGGCTCGGGCGCAACGCGCCGTGGCGCTCCGGCAGGTGGAGGCGTTTCAGGACTGGTTCGCAGGGTGGCGTCGCGCCGACGGCGCCGCGCAACTCGCGCTCGCCGCTCAGGGTGTCGCGCTCGCCACCGCCCGCCGCGCCGCGCTGAAATACCTGATCGAAACGGATCCGCGCCGCGCCCTCGATTTCGCCATCCCGGTCGGCCTCCGCGCGGAGTTGCCAGCCGCGGTGCAGCGCGAACTCGAGGCTCGCGTCGACCAGCGCGGCCGGCTCGAGGTTTCGATCTCCCATCTTGGCAACGCGGCCAGGCTCGAGCGCGTGGTGCGGATCGGTGAGACCGAATATCGTGCGTTTGTCTTCGGCCGCCGCGAAGCGCAGCAGACGAAATACGATTTGCCGCTCCACGGCATTGCCATCGATGATGCCCTGGCCCTCGACACGGCTCCGCTTCGCCTCCTTGACGACACCGAAAAAGGCGCCCACGGCCTCGCGCCCGAAGCCACCGCGACTTTCGTCGGCGACCGACTCATGTTCCCTGCGAGTCCGGCGGAAATCGCCCCGCTCGAGGCGCAGCTTGTCGCCGCCGAGTCAACCCCGGGGCCGCACCTCGCGACCCTCGCGTCCGGTTCACCCACCGCACCCGCCACCCCCGGCACCGCCGCCGTCACGCGCCCGCCCGACTGGATCAACGGCACCAAGCGCGTCCTCTGGCTCAAGGTCGATTTCTCCGACGACCCCGGCGCTTCGCACACCGACGAGCAAATCCAGACCAGTTCGCAGGGCATCACCGACTTCTACACCGCCAATTCCCAGGGCAAGACCACCTTCGCCTTCAGCATCATTCCCACCACGCTGCGCCTGCCGCGTCCGAAATCGTATTACGAGTCCTCTGGCTCGACCAGCGGCACCCTCCAAACCGAGGCCACTGCCGCCGCCAAGGCTTACGATGCCGCCAACGGCGGCACCGGCGCGTGGGACCCCGACAAATTCGACCGCTACATCATCGTCCACAAACGCATCTCCGTTTACCTCTACGGCGGAGTCGCCCAGCTCGGCGGCCCGCGGGTCGATCTCAACAACACCGTCGGCGTCGGCGTTTCGGTGCACGAGCTCGGTCACAACCAGAGTCTCGCGCATTCCCACTACTGGCTGCCCTCGGGCACCACCGGCTCCGGTCCCGGCTCGCATGTGGAATACGGCGACCTGTTCGACGTCATGGGCGGCGGCAGTGGCACGGTGCCGCTGCACTTCAACGCCGCGCAGAAGGCGAAGCTCGGCTACCTCGACGGCACCGCGATCACTTCCGTCACCGCCGCCGGTACGTATCGGATCGCCCGGCACGACCATCGGGATGCCGCCGGCGTCCGGACCCTCAAGATCGCTCCCGCGGGCCTCGGTTTCGAGTACTGGGTCGAGCACCGCCGCGTTACACCCGCGTCGTTCAACCCCACCCAGCGCGACCGCCTGCTCAACGGCGCCCTCGTCCTGTGGGGCCCCGATCGGGCGGCGCCGGCCTTCACCACGGGCCAGGGCACCTACCTTCTCGATGCCACTCCCGGCTCCGCCGGTGGCGCCAACGACGCGCCGTTTCGCATCGGTGAGACCTTCGTCGATCCCGATGCCGGCATCACCATCAAGCCGCTCGCCACCGGCGGCAGCGCGCCCAACGAATACCTCGATATTGAGATCGGTTTCGGCGCGATCGACGGCAACCGCAATCCCACCCTTGCCGCCGCCGCTCCCGCCAGTGCGCTCGCCGTGCGCACCAACGTCACCTTCAACGCCAGCGCCACCGACCCCGACGGAGATCCGGTTTATTACCGCTGGGATTTCGGCGACGGTTCGCTCCAGCCCAATCTCAACAGCATCACACGCCGTTTCACCAAGGGCGGCGCCTATACGCTGCGCGTCTCCGCCCATGACGGCAAGGGCGGCATCGCCGCCAGCACGCTCAATCTGACCGTTTCCGATCCGCTCACCGCGTGGACGCAGCGTGCCTCCGGCGTGACCACCAATCTCTACGCCGCAATCTTCGCCGGTGGAAAATTCGTCGTCGCCGGCGACAACGGGGTCAACTTCTCGTCGGCCGACGGCCTCACGTGGACGCGCGGCTCCGGCATTCCCAACAACCAACTCCCCCGCAGCCTCGCGCACAACGGCGCCCGTTTTGTCACGGTCGGCCTCGCCGCGGGCGGCGCCACCCAACGTGCCACCTCCGCCTACTCAAACGACGGCGTCACGTGGACCGCTGGCACCGCGGCCCCCAACACCGGCACCATGGTCGCCGTCGCGTTCGGTGCCGGTCGCTTTGTCGCCGTCGGCGAGACCGGTCGCATCTACAACTCCATCGATGGCGCCGCGTGGACCGAGGTCACCTCACCCGTCACCACCGGGCTCAGCGCTGTCGCGTTTGCCGACAACCTGTTCGTCGCCACCGGGGCCAGCGGACGCATCCTCACATCGCCCGATGGCGTCGCGTGGACTAACCGCTCCGTCACCACTGGCAATACCATCAACTCCGTCACGCGCCACCAGGGCCAATGGGTCGCCGCCGTGTCGGCCTTCGAGTGCTTCGTCTCGACCGAGGGCACCACCTGGACGCGCGTCACCACCGCCGGCCGCACCAACAGCAACAACGGCCAGCGCCTCATCTCCGCCGCGGGCGTTGTGCTCTCCTCGACCAACGCCGGCGGCATCACCTTTGCCGAGGATTTGCGCACATGGAGCGAACACCAAATCAACGCCACGCCCAGCACCGTGCTCTACGGCCTCGCCGAGGGCGCCGGCCAGATCGTTGTCGTCGGCGTCCGCGGACTGATCTACACCGCCGCTTCCGTTCCGGCCAGCCCGCGCCTGCCTGCACCGTCGCTCCGCCTCGAGGCCGACTCGATCAAGGTCGCCGTCGGCCGGAAAAACATCCTGGCCGCCACCGGCTCCGGTTTCGTGAAACTCGAGCTTTACGCCAACGGCACCAAGGTCAGCGAACTCGCCGGCACCGCCGGCGCGCTCAGTTGGACGCCGCCCACGCTCGGCAACTATGTGCTCGTCGTGCGCGGCGTCGACGCCACGGGCGCGAGCGTCGTCTCCGCCGGCTATCCCGCCGTGGCCGCATTCGACGGCTGGCGCTGGCGCAACCCCGGCCCCGTCGGCACCGATCTGCGCGGCGCCGTGCGCGTCGAAGACAAATGGTGGATCGTCGGGGGCGGCGGCACGCTGCTCACGCTCGACGACGCGGGCAATTTCACGCCCGTCGATTTCTCCACCACCCAGCAACTCAACTCCATCGCGTACGCCAACGGCCGTTTCATGATCGCCACCACCGATCTCGACGGCGCCACCAAGGAGGACATCGGCGGCCTGTGGACCTCGGCCGACGGCTACAACTGGACCGTGTTCCTCACCGGCACCACCGACGGTGCCAACCTCACCTTCGCCCTGCACGCCGCCAACCGCTGGATCGGTTTCGGCCAGGGCGGCACGATTGTCACCTCCACCGACGGCGTCACCTGGCCGCGTTCCTCCAGCGGGCTCACCACCACGATCAACTCCGCCGTCGAAGGCCCGGGCCTCGTGGTCGCCGTCGGCGCCGGCGGGCGCATCATCACCTCGCCCGACGGGCTCACGTGGACGATCCAGACCAGCGGCGTCACCACCAGCCTCAACGCGGTCGCCGTTGCCGACGGCACCTTTGTCGCCGCGGGCGCCAGCGGCGTGATCCTCACCTCGCGCGACGGCGTCACGTGGTCGCGCGCGACCTCCGGCGTCACGACCGCGCTCAACGCCGTCGCGTTCGTGAAGGGCGCGTTTCTCGTCGGCGGCGATAATGGCGTGCTCCTCTCGTCGCCCGATGGCGCCGCGTGGTCGCCCGTCTCGCTTGGTGGCAACCTCACCGGCACGCTCTTCCTTTCCGGCGCCGGTGGCGAAGGCCTGCTGCTCGGTCGCGGCGGCGAGAGCTACGCGGCCGCCACCGCCACCTCGTGGCGCCGCCTCTTCCAAGGCACCTCCGAGGCGAAGCAGGCCGTGCTCTACGCCGGCGGGAAATTCGTCACCGTCGGTGCCAACACCGACCCGATCACGCGCGCCACGGTGAACCCGGTCCAGATTTCCACCGACGGCATCACATGGACGCGCGCTAACACCACCATGAATGCGCTAACCGCCATTGCCTACGGCCAGAACCGCTACGTCGCCCTCGGCGCCAACTCCGCCATTTACACTTCAACCGACGCGATGACGTGGGCGACGGGGACCGCCAACGCGACCGCCGGCTTCGTTTCCATCGCCGCAGGGCCGAACCTGTTCGTCGCGGGAAGTTCTGGATCCGCCATCTACTCCTCCCCCAACGGCACGACGTGGACGCAGCGCGCAGCCTCGCTCGGCGGCGCGCAAAACGGCGCCGCTTATGGCAACGGCCGTTTCGTCGTCGTCGGCAACACCGGAGCCATCCGCCATTCCGCCGACGGCCTCACGTGGACTGTCGCAACCAGCGGCGTCACCACCCACCTCTTCGCCGTGCGCTGGTGGGAGGACGTCGGCTTCCTCGCCACCGGCAACTCCGGCGTGATCCTCAGCTCCACCGATGGCCTCACGTGGACCCAGCGCGAATCCGGCGTCACCGAAAACATCGGCGCGATCACGAAGACGCCGATCGGCTTTGTCGCGGCCGGCGGGGTGCAGGGCACGCTGCTGGTCTCGTTGGACGGCATCAGCTGGTCGCTTTCTGTCGTGCCGCTCGATCGCACGGTCCGCGGCCTTGCCGCCAGCGCCACCTCCATTATCGCAGTGGGCGACGGCGGTGCGACGCTGGCCTTCGACTTGTCGGATGCGGGGGCTCCACCCACCATCGTCGCCCAGCCACTCTCGCGACCCGGGGTGGTTGGTGAGACCGTGCGTTTCAGCGTCAGCGCGCAAAACGCCGCCGGCGCCGTGTACCAGTGGTTCAAGGACGGCGTCCTGATCCCTGGCGCCAACACTCCGGTTTACACCATCGCTTCCGCCACGGCTGCGCACGCCGGCGCCTACACCGTCACCATCACGTCGTCCACGGTCGCAGTTACGAGCTCACCCGCCCGCCTCACCTTTGGCGGGACGATCGATCCCGGCCGCTTGATTAATCTCTCGATTCTCACCTCGCTCACGTCCGCCACGGACAGCATGTCGGTCGGCGTGGTGGTCGGTGGCGACGGCACCAGCGGAGGCAAGGCCCTGCTCGTGCGCGCTGTGGGCCCGTCGCTCGCCGCGCTCGGCGTCGGCGGCACCCTCGACGATCCCCGGCTCGAGTTCTTCACCGGCGGCACCAAGGTTGGCGAAAACAACAACTGGGGCGGCGCAGCCTCGATTGCCGGCGCGATGGCGGGCGTCGGCGCGTTTCCGTTCAGTGCACCGGACTCACGCGACGCCGCGATCTCTCTGCCCAGCCTTGCGAGCGGCGCCAACTCCGCAAACATCTCCGGCACGGGCACCGGCCTCGTCCTCGCCGAGGTTTACGACGCGACACCAACCGCCGCGTTCATCGCCTCGACGCCGCGGTTGGTGAACCTCTCCGTCCTGAAACACATCGGCCCCGGCCTTTCCGCCGGCTTCGTGATCAGCGGCTCGACCCCGCGCCAGGTGCTCATCCGCGCCATCGGCCCGGCGCTCGCCGCGTTCGGTGTCGGCGACGTCCTCGTCGATCCGCAACTTGCGCTCTTCGCGGGTACCAGCCGGATTGGCGGCAATGACAACTGGGGCGGCACCGCAGCGCTGACCGCCGCGTTTGCACGGGTTGGGGCGTTTGCCCTTCCGCCTGACTCCAAGGATGCCGCCATCGTCGCAACCCTCCAGGCTGGCAGCTACACCGTGGAGGTCTCCGGCGTCGGTGGCACGACGGGCACGGCGCTGGTGGAAGTTTACGAAGTGCCGTAGAGATCTTTGGCGGCAATCGCCTAACGATGGGCGCTTCGCCGCCCTGCGCCCATGATCCCGTCCGCTCCATCCGTCACTCCGTGTCACGTATCCGGGTTATGGAAACATGTAACGTATTACGTTACATGTTGCGGGGTGCTGGCCGGTGGGGCGGACGCGCCGCCGACGCCGCTGGGGGAGGCGGACGAGTTGTTCCGGCTGGGGCGGGAGCTGTTCGAAGAAGTGGCTTCGCCGGAGTTGAAGGCGCAGCTGGAGTTTCCTTCGAAGCAACAGTGGGATGCCTTCGCCCCGCGGCTGCAGCGGGCCCTGGAGGGCGAGTCGCTCGCGGAACTCGGGGCGCTCGCCGGCGAAGTGCGGACGACCTTGACCGTCCTCCGGGCCGTCCCCAGCTATGAGGATCTCGCCGACTGGCTCGAACAACGTCTCGACGAGTTGGAAGGCGCGGAGATGGCGCTCGCACCGGCGCCGACACAACCGCCCGGGCCGCAGCCGCCGCTCCGCCCGGGCGCTCCGCGGCCGGCGGCGGTTCAGCCCGTGCCACACTACAATCTCTGGCTGGGTCGCGTGCGCTCTCGCCCGGTGCCGGCGCGGGCCGCTGACTTGATGCCGCGCTTGCGGGCGGCCTTTGTGGCGGAGGGCGTGCCACCCGAACTCGCGTGGCTCGCGGAGGCGGAGAGTTCGCTCAACCCGGCGGCGCGCTCGCCGGCCGGCGCCAAAGGCCTGTTTCAGTTCATGCCGGCGACGGCGAAGGCGATGGGACTCGGCACCTTTCTGCCCGACGAACGCACTGATCCGGAAAAATCCGCCCGGGCCGCGGCGCGCTACCTGCGCACCCTGCACGGTCGCTTTGGCAATTGGGCGCTTGCGTTGGCGGCGTACAATGCCGGCGAGGGCCGGGTGGGCCGCACGCTTGCCGCGAAACAAGCCACAACCTTCACCGCGATCGCGGATGCCCTGCCGGCGGAAACCCGCATGTATGTCCCCAAAGTTTGCGCCCTCATCGCCACGCGTGCCGGGGTGACACCGGACCGGATTGCGCCGCCGCGGTGAGGGACGTGCCCGGAAGCATCCCACCGCGGGGAAAGGAATTCTTCGCCCTGTCGGGCCGACTTCATCGGGCTAAGAAAGCGTCAATAAATAAGCCTTACAACGAAGGCGACCCGTCAGGATGGATGAGGTAGTTCCATTCACCATGAAAACGCATGGGAGTAATGTTTATTGCAGCTATCTCTTCTTCGGTGACTTTTCTTCCAGTGGCATATTTGCGGCGATCCAAACGGCAGCGGACGGTTAATCTCTTTGCCGTCGTTGTCTTAGCGATCAGCTGGACGATGGTGTGGTAGTCACGCAAGGGTTCACCGCGCCAGTTCGAGGATATGACAGACGTCACTTCGGAGGGCTGCGCTTTGTCGCAGCCGTCGGTTCGAGCTGAATCAACGGCGCCGACAAAGCGGCACCCTCCGAACCTGCGCTGGAAATGACGACGCGGTGTACCGATCAGCTCAGAACGTGTAGTCCACCCCGAAGGTCGCGCGCCAGCCGGAGTTGCTGTTGTCCTCCACGTAGGCGGGGAACGACTGATACGACACCTGCGGTCGCGACGTCAGGTTGATCACGTTGGCGTTGATCCGGAATTTGCGCGTGAGCCGGTAGCTCGCCTCGACATCGACCTGTTCGCGGGCGGCGAAGGTGTCGTCGACGTAGCGGTTGTCGCCGATGCCGGTGAGATAGTCGGAGCGATAGGAGTAGCGCACGTTGGTGCGCAGCTTGCCGATCGCGTAGTCGAGCGAGGCGTTGAACATGGTGTCGGAGAAGCCGAAGGTGGGCAGTTTTTCGCCCCGGCGCAGCGCGCCGTATTCGGCCGTGCTGTGGCCGAAGGTGGCGCTGAGATTGGCCGTGAGGCCCCGCAGCCCCGGCGGCAGAAAATACATTTTCTGCTGCACGATGAGTTCGACGCCGTAGTTGGTGGCGCCCACGGCGTTCTGCCACAGGCGGTAGCGCCGGGTGCCCGACGGGTCAATGATGGGGTCGCCACTGACCGGATCGACGTTCACGAACCGCTGATCGCTGTTGTAATAAAAGCCCTTCATCTTTTTCCAGAAAAAGCCGGCGGAGTAGAGTCCGCCCTTGTCGGTGTATTTCTCGAGCTGAAGATCGAGGTTGTGCGAGGTGGTCGGATCGAGCAGCGGATTGCCCTCCGCGATATTGCCGTTGATATCCTCGGACCGGCCGAGCGTGAGACGCGAGATCGTCGGGCGCGCGTAACTGCGATTGTAACTCTCGCGCATGATGAGGTTGGGCTGGAGCACATGGCGGAGGTGCACGCCGGGGAGGAACTGGGTGTAGTCGCGGCCCGGGCGCCGGGTGATGACGCTGAGGGTGCGGGCGTCGACCGTTTTGCGGAGTGATTTCCACGTGTTGTGCTCGGCCCGGACGCCGCTGACGATGGTGGTCCGCCCGAAATTCAGCGTACCCATGCCATAGGCGGCCGCGGTGGATTCCTTGGCGTCGTAATCTTCTTCATTGGCGCCCTTCAGCGAGTCGTAGGGCACGTAGGGGAAAATCGAGGGGTTGCTGGCGAGCAACGCGCGCACCTTCGCGGGCACAACTTCCATGAACATCTGGCGGCCGTTGATCGCGCGGTTGCTCGACTTCATGACCTGATCATAGGGAAACACCGCCGTGGTGTCGTATTCGAACCGGTCCTGCTCGAAGCGCTGCTTCGTCTGGCTGTATTTGGCGCCAAATTTCAGCGCCCCGGCGGCCTTCGCGCCGATGAACTTCTTCTCCCAGTCGGCCTTGGCGGAGTAGGCGTTCTCCCAACGTTCCTCGGGCTCGATGCTGAGATCGCCGCGGGTGACACCGCTCAGATCGCGCGGGTCGATGCCATTGACGACCCAGACCTGCGGGCTGAGCGGATTGCGCGAATCGTACTCCCACGTGAAGTAGCCACGGGCGGCGTGGACGTTACGCACGATGAAATCCGAATCGAGCGTGCGGACGTAATGGGTGTGTCGAAAAAAGGCGTCGTAATTCAGGGTCGACGCGCCCAGTTCGTGCCGGCCGCCGGCGGAAGCGGCGTAGACGTTGGTGTGAGTCTCGCTTTCCTCGGCGCTGTAGCGGATTTCGCCGCGGGTGCCATTCGTGCCGGCGATCCCGCGGCCGCGGCCGAATTCGAGAAACTCAAAGGTCTTGCGGCCGGTGATGATGTCCTGAAACCGCGTGTCGATGTACGGCCGGCTGAGGTAGCGCGAGGAATCGACGGCGGTGTGGCTGTGCAGCGGCTTGAAGTAGAAGGTGTGATTTTTGCCGATGCGAAAATCGATCGCGGCGTTGACCGCGTACGATTCACTCTCCCGCAGATTGTACTGCACCGTCATGTTGGGGTTAAAATAGAAGGGGAACCCGGGCAGGTTGTAGGTCGGGTTGTTCTCCGGTCGGAGCAGCGTCCAGTCCGTGTCGTTGTTCTCGTAGTAGCGGTTCGACGTGTAGTGCGAGACGGTCACGCTCACCCCGAGGTTCTTGTGCTCGCCGAAGATGCCGTAGAGGTCGCTGTAGGTGGCGCGGAGATTGTGGCCCCACTTCTCGGCGAGACCGAGGTAGTTGACGCTGGCGCCGATCCGGATTTCGCGGCCGTCGCGCTGGAAGGCGGTGCGGGAGACGACGTTGATCGTGCCGCCGAGGGCGTCGCCGTCCTTGTCGGGTGTCGCCGCCTTGATCACCTCGATGTTGGCGATGCCGTCGGCGACGAGATCGCGGGTGCTGAAGCCGCGGGTGCCGAGCCGGTTGCCGTCGAGGGTGAACGAATTGAACTCACTCGAGAGTCCGCGGATGTTGACGCCCTCGGGGCTGCCGTCCTCGCCCTCGTTCACCGTGAGTCCGGGGAGTCGCTGGAGCGCGTAGCCGATGTTGCCGTCGTTCATCGCGCCGAACGTCTCCTCGGAGACGATATTCACGATGCCGCGGGCGGTCTTCTGCTGGTTGATGGCGAGTGCCTGACCACGGGCGGCCTCCGCGACCTCAAAAGCGACCATCATCAGAACCTCGCTCTTCATTTCCGCGTCGACGGTGGCGGGCGCGCCGGTGCTGACGAGGATCGACTTGCGAAAAAGATCGAGGCCGACGTACTCAACCTCGAGCGCGGCCATGCCGGCCGGCACGCCGGAAAGCGAGTAGCGGCCATCGGCGTCGGTGGTGTCGATGGCGTTGGTGCCGACGACCCGGACCGTGGCGCCCTGGAGCGAACGCCCGGTCGCGCCCTCGAAGACGCGGCCGTTGATCGTGCCGGAGACCGGAGACTGGGCGGAGAGCGAGTTGATTGTGAGGAGAAGCCCAACTAGCACGGCGGCAAGCCAGGGATCGCAAAGGCGCGAGGGGAGGGCGGAATGCATGGGGAGCAGGGCGGGTTATCGGGAGCGCTGGGGCCGCTAGATTCTTCGCGGTGGAATGGCTGAGGGAGGCAAACAGGCCTCAGGGTTGGTGACAGGAATTTTGTGCTGACTGGCGTGATCGGTCAACCGCGATGTAGGACTATGGGCGCGGTGGCGCTGCGGGGTGTGTCAGCCAGTTGACGGTGACGGACGGAAGGAAAGGCGTTCTGCTGGCCAGTGGATCTGACTGCCCGCTGGATTCTGCGCTTCGCTCCGCCCGACAAATCGGATTGAAATCCTCGCCATGCCAAACGCTCTCCAAGTCTCCTGCGTGCAATTGCATTGGGCGAAGCCCCTCGAATACAATCTCGAGCGCACGCTCCACTACATCGCGGCGGCCGCCCGCGCGGGCAGCCGCGTGGTGCTCTTTCCCGAGGCGGGACTGACGAGCTACTACTTCCCCTTCGTGACGCAGCTTGATCCGACGCGCGTGCAGGACGCCCTGGCGCAAGTCGGGTCGGCCGCGCGTGAGCACAATCTTTGGGTGATTGTTGGCACGCTCCGGAAAACACCGGACCGTTTCCTCAATCTCGCGCACGTCTTCAATCCGCGCGGCGAAATCTCGCACGAATACGCCAAGGTGCACCTGGCGGGTCGCGACGAGAAGAAATACTGCCGCGGCGGCGACAAGCTTTCGCTCTTCGAAATCGACGGGGTCAAGTGCACCCTCGTGATTTGCCGCGACGGGCGGCACCCGGAGCTCTACCGGATTCCCGCGATGGCCGGCGCGCAAATCCTGTTTCACCCGTCGTGCAGTTCCGATGAGATTGAGGCGGTGTGCTGGAAACGCACCTCCGGCCGAGCGCAGCTAGCGGTCGGCCCCAACTCGAAAATCTTCCACTGCGTGGCCAACACGATTGGGGAAACACCCGACGGCAAACAGACCTCGAGCGGCACTTCGTTCATTCGCGAGCCGAACGGCTTGCCGCTCGCCGAAGCGAGCGCCTGCCACGAGGAGATGATCACGTCCGTGCTCGACCTCTCCCGTGCCGACCGTTCCTACATCCAAGATAGCATGCAGGATCCGCCGTTCCTCGCGAAATACTGGACCGAGATGATCAAGGAGACCGAGGCGCGCAAGGATCTGAAACCGGAGTGACCGTGAGGAAACAAATGCCGGCAGCCCTCGCGTTTTTTATTCTCTTGGGTGTTCTGCGCCGGGCTATTTCCTGAAAACGGGTGCGCGACGACGCCCGGGAACCGGCCGCTGGATGGTTGACCCAGAATCAGCGTGCGATGCGGTGCGCGGCTGGCTCTGAAATTCGTGTTTCTTCGGGTCCATTCGTGGTTTCTCGTCTGCCGCACGACGACGTCGAGCATCCGCACTCTCCGCCGACCAGCCTGGAGGCAAAAAATGTGGAGGAAGAAATCCGGGCGCGAGGCCCGCATCTTTTTGCCAAAATGATTGGCGGTTTGGGCCCAAGCCCCAACCAGGAGATCGCGGATTCCGTGGGGTCGGTGCCGAATCCGGCGATCGACGCCGGGGCGCGCCTGCCGAATTTCAACGAGCGCGTGCCCGGCCAAATCGGTGATTCGCTCGTCGGCCGAGCCCCGGGTCCGCCGATCGGGGTCAGGCCTGCACGCTCTCGCCTGGGTCCACGGCGCGAAATGACGCGGGTGGCAACTTCGCGGCGGCGAGAGCGACGGCGAGTGCAGTCAGGGGAGCCTCGCGGGATTCGTCAGTGAGCTGGAAGGTTCCCCAGTGCATGGCGACGCTCTGTTTGGCGCCGAGCTCGACGTGAATCTTGACCGCTTCCTCCGGGTTGCAGTGCTGCTCGGCCATGAACCAGCGGGGCTCGTAGGCCCCGATCGGAATCATCGCGACGTCGGGTGCGCCGCAGCGCTGACGGATCGTGCGGAAGATCTCGCCGTTGTATCCCGTGTCACCAACGAAGTGGGCGGTGCGTTCGCCGGCTTGGAAAAAGAATCCGCCCCAGAGCCGGGCGTTGCGCGGGCTGGTGGCACGGTTGCTCCAGTGGCGGGCGGGAGTGGCGCGGATCGAGAGGCCCGCCGCGGTCGTGTGCTGGCCCCACCAGTCGAGCTCGACGATGCGCGCGGGAGCGAAACCCGCGGCGCGCAAGAGCGGGCCGTTGCCGAGCAGCGTGACGGCGAGGGGGGCGTGGGCGGTGTTGAAGCGTTCGAGCGTGGCGAGATCGCAATGGTCGTAGTGATCGTGGCTCAGGACGACGACGTCGATGCGAGGCAGATCGGCAAAGGCGATGCCGGGCGTGTGCACGCGGCGGGGGCCGGCCCAGCTCACGGGGCTCACGCGCTCACTGTAAACCGGGTCGGTGAGGACGGTGCCGCCGGCGGTCTGGAGCAGAAACGTCGCGTGATTGATCCAGTGGGCGGCGAGGGTGCCGGCACCGGCTTGCGGCCCGGACCGGCGCGACTTAACCGGGACGGATTCGGGCCAGGCGGCGGGCTTGGCGGAGAATTTCCAACGCAGGAAATCGGTGAAACCGCGCACGTCGGATTGCTTGGGGTTGAAAAAAGTGTGGCCGTTGCAGTGATCGGAAATCGGAAATGGGGTGGATGAACCAGGGGCGGCGGCGATGAGCGGGAAGGAGACTTTTCCGAGTGTGGCCCCCGTGGCGAGCGCGGCGAGGCGGAGAAAACGGCGGCGGGGCAGGCGGAGTGTTGGTGCGGGCGCAGGCATTGAGAAGAGCGGGTGGCCTCATCCCTCGTATTCGATTTCCGCGATTACCAACTCCCTCGCGCCGCGCGGCGCCTGGAGGACGACGCGCCCGCCGAGCTTCGCGTTCAGCAACGCCCGCGCAAGCGGCGAAAGCCAGCTCACCCAGTTGCGGTCGAGGTCAGTCTCATCGACGCCAACGATGCGATAGCGGCTTTCGGCCCCGTCGGGTTCGCGGACCGTGACCGTCGCGCCGAAGTGCACGACGCCAGGTGCTTCCGCCGGAGGTGGTGGCACGACCTCAGCCGTGCGCAGGCTCTCCTGCACATAGCGGATGCGTTGATCGAGCACCTGCAACTCGTGTTTGGCGTCGAGGTCGTCGGCCGGCGCCTTGGCGAGACGCGGACGCTCGGTGTCGAGGAGGCGGGTGAGTTCCTCGCGCAGGCGGCGTGCGCCGCCCGCCGTGAAATAGTTTCTTGCCCCGGGCGGCAACGGCGAGACCAAGGGTGGCAGCTCCGGCAATTGCGGGACATCCGATTCGCGAACAAACGCGCGGCTCATGGCGGGGTTCATGACCTCGAACCGTTGCGGACACAATGCCAGTGATCGCGGGCGGCCCCGGTGGTCGGTTGATGGTTCCAGCCCATGGAGGGCGAGTGCCCCCATCCGCCAGCCGAACGATTAGGCGGTAACTCTGCCGGACAGCAGAGCGCTGGTCCGCGAAATCTACCGGCCACCCGCCTCCGGGCGGCCATCCGCCTCCCGGTGTTTTTCCAAATACGCCGGCTTCACAAATGACGAAATAGTCCGCATCAGTGCGGGATGCTGCCCACGCACTCAGGCTCGTTTCGCTTGTTCCGGTTCGCCGGCATCCAGGTGTATTTGCACTGGTGGTGGTTCGTGTTTGCCGTCGTCGAGGTCACGCTGCGCAGCCGCGCTTACGCCTCGTTCGTGTGGAACGTGGCGGAGTATCTGGCGTTGTTTGTGATCGTGTTGCTGCACGAGTTTGGCCACTCGCTGGCGTGCCGGCAGACGGGCGGCAAGGCGGATGAAATCGTGCTGTGGCCGCTCGGTGGCATCGCGTTTGTGCGCCCACCGCCGCGGCCCGCGGCCGAGCTGTGGAGCATCGCCGCCGGGCCGCTCGTCAACGTGCTGCTCGTCCCGGTGATCTGGGGCCTGATGTGGGCGCGGGCCAATCTCGGCTGGGGCATCGATTTTCCGGATTACCGGCGGTTCCTCACCGCGATATTTTGGATCAATTCCGGTCTGCTGATCTTCAACCTGCTGCCGGTCTACCCGCTCGATGGCGGCCAGATTGTGCGTTCGCTCCTGTGGTTTGCCGTGGGTCGCGCGCGCAGTTTGCAGATCGCGACGGTGCTCGGCGCCGTGGGCATCGTGGCGCTGGCCGGCGGGCTCCTCTGGCTGCAACCCGAACGTTGGCTGATGACGCTGCTCATGGCCGGCTTCCTCGGCCAGCAATGCCTCGCGGGCTTCCGCCACGCGCAGGCGATCCTGGCGCTCGAGCGAATACCGCGCCACGCGGATTTCGCGTGCCCAACCTGCCACCAGAGTCCGCCGGGCGGTCCGTTGTGGCTGTGTCCGGCGTGCGGCGGGCGTTTCGATCCTTATTCGACGGTGGGCGTCTGCCCGCATTGCGCGACGGCGCGGGCCGGGATCCCGTGTGTGCATTGCGGCGCGGATCACAGCCTGGCGCAGTGGGGGTTCGGGCGGCGGAGCCGGCCCGGCGATCCGCCGGTCATTGACGTGTGATGAAATCCGCGGCGGCCCGCGGATGTCGTGACCCGGCGCGCGAGCTTCGGCCGGCACGCGCTGACTGAGGCGGGTCAATTCAGTCGACGTACGTCTTACCCCGGAAAACGAATTCACTGAAAGGTGGAACCCGCTGTCCTCATCGGGTTTTGAACCGAGCGTTCCCAAAGCAGCCCGTTGCGGACAACGGGCTCCATTCTCAAATGACTCGCGGTCAGAGCGACTCGACGTACATCGCCTCCACCTTCGCGCGGGCCCAGGGGATTTTGCGCAGGAAGGTGAGGCTCGATTTGATGCTGGGGTCGTGCAGGAAGCAGCGCACCGGCACGCGGCGCCCCATCTCGCCCCAGCCATACCGCTCCACGAGCGCCGTGAGTATCCGCTCGAGCGTGACGCCGTGCAACGGGTCGGGGGATTTTCGTGGAGCCGGTTCCAAGCTCATTTTTTCTCCGCCTTCGCTTTCGGTGGTGCGGGCGGAATCGGCGCGCCGGCGCGGAGCGTCTGGCCGAGCGCGTGATCGTCCGGAGTGAGGCCGCGGCGGTAGCCCTTGAAGGCGTACGGTGCCGGCTCGTAGGGATCGACGTAGCGCACATCGGTCTTCGCCGGGATCGCAAGGGAGAAGCCCGACAGCACCGCATTGACCACCAACCGGCGAAGGCCCTCGTTGGCGAGATCGGTCGCGGCGCCCATCGTCGTGCAAAAGACGCGATTGGTCGTGCCGTTCTCGTTGCGATTCAGGCGCGTCCACGCGATCGCCATCATCGGGTCGTTGATGCCCTGCTCCTGGCCGTCGGACTTCCGTTTCTTGCGTTGCTCCAAATCGGGCGGATCGCCCGGGCCCATGCCTTGCAACACCTGGCCGTACGCCAGGATTCTGGACCCCGCCACCGGATGCACTTCGTAGATGCCCGAGTCGCCGAAAATGTCGCTGACCCCGCGGAGGATGGGGTCGTTCTTGACCGTTGACTCGATGATACCGCGCGTGGCGCCGCGGCGGTTGGTGCCCCAGTGGCTCACCCAGTTTTCGCCGAGCACGTTCCGGCCGAAATCATTGAAGTGTTTGTACGCGCCCGGATGGTTGTCCGGAAAACGAAACGCATGCGTGCTCGTGCGCAGGGCCACGATCGGCACGCCGCGCGCCACCGCGGCCGCGAAGCGCCGCATCGCGGTGTCGGGCCATTGGCGGAAGCGCAGCGCCAGCACGAGGCCATCGGCGGTGTCGAGCGCCTCGGAGCCGGGCACGCCCGCGTTGTTGTCGGGATTGATTGTGCCGTCGGGATCGAGCGCGAAGAGCACGGTGCATTTGAACCCATGCCGCTGGCTGAGGATCTTCGCGAGCATCGGCAGCCCTTCTTCGCCGCGGTATTCCTCGTCGCCGGTGAGGAAGACGAGGTGCTTGCCGCCGCCCGGACCGGGCAGGGCGGGATAGGTGATGGTCGTGCTGGCGGCCCGCGCGAAGTGGGCGGGCGACAGGGCGAGGGTGCAACCGAGGGCGAGGAGCAGAGCGCGGGGAGCCGTCATCCGGTTTTGGTGGTCGGGGAGGCGCGGGACGTCAATCCCAGGCAACGCGGTGCGCGTGCGCGCGGAGCCGACGCGAGCCGCAGGCCGCCCGCCGCGTGGCAGGCCCGCTCTTTTCCTCCGGTCAAATGAAACTTCCCCACTGGTTTTCGTCCCGCAATATTTTCACGTATTACGTGAAAATCAAACTCCGGCCCGCCGGTCGATCGCGGGGCGCCGGGCGAGCCAGACCAACAGGGCGAGGGTGCGTTCGGCGTCGGGCGCGGCGGTGCGCGCCACGAAATACTCGTGGATGCGCTGGGGCGGAACGCCAAGTTCGCGGCCGAGGTTGATTTTTTCTCCCCGCCGGCGCAGCTGCGGGCGCACCGCCGCGACGAGGGCGTTCCACAGCGGAGTATCCAGTCCGGGCTGTCCAGCGCCAACTAGAATCCGTCATCAGCGCCAACTAGAATCCGTCTTGTTGATTTGGTAGGAATGCGGAGGAACTGAGGGCGCTCTCGACGGAGAGGTGGAGGCTCCTTGGTGGGAGGCCCTCCCATTGGGCAG
>SXSC01000206.1 GCA_005792355.1 Opitutaceae bacterium | reverse complement strand
TCCTGGATACGAGTGCCTGTGGAAAGGCTACGCGCAGTTTCGCGCCATGGTTCAAATCATCGGCCTGACCCGGAAGCGCGCCCGCAGCGCCGACGATTGATGCGCTACAGCCCCTTTTGTGGGGCAAGTGCAGAGCTAGCCGGCAGGCCTCACACTATTGCGAAGATTCTTTTTTGCCACAGAGAGCACGGAGCCCAAACACAGAGGACACGGAGCAGACAACGCGATGGCCTCAGTGAACTCTGGGTCAGAGTTCTGTGCGCTCTGTGGCTCATGCCTTGGTCCGATCGACGCATGAAATATTCGGGTTAGGATGTGCCGAGGTCGGATTTCAGCTGCGCCGAGAGCCGGGCCCAGGCGGTGAGGACGCGATCGTACATGGGATCGGTGGCGGGGTCGGTGATTTTCCCCGGGGTCGACAGGAAGACGGGCTTCATGCGCTCGCAGCCCTGCCGCCACGTGATGGTAAAACGGTAGCCGAGATCGCGTTGCGCGGCGGTGTTGTCGAACACGTTGTTGAAGGAAAAGTTTTCGGCGGAGATGCGGCCGCGCTCGGGCCACACGGCAAAGAGCAGGTCGGTCGGGATGTGGACAAAGGTCGGCGGCGGGGCGCCGAAGACTTCGGCCACGGTCGTGAGCTTCTGGGTCCAGGTCATGAGGTCGCCGCCGGTGTGATACGCCTGACCGAGCGCGGCGGCGTTGCCGACGGCCCCGACAAAGGCGGCGGCGCAATCCTCGGCGTGCACCGCGCACCAGAGGCTTTGGCCGTCCCCCTGCATGATGATGGGCAGACCACGCATGAGGCGGCCGAGGACGGCGGCATTGTTGAGCGTGGCGTTGTGGATGCCTCCACCATCCTGATACGTATGCACCGGACGGATGATTGTGACCGCGAAATCGCCGCGGGCGTGCGCCGCCATCATGGTCTGCTCGCAGACCACCTTTTTCTTGCCGTAAACCGACACGCCGCCGAGCGGGGCGTCTTCGGTGATCGGAAAGCGCGGCGTGGGCCGGGCGTAGACGTCGACCGTACTGCAAAAGATGAATTGTTTCGTGCGGCCCCGGAACGCGCGGACGCAGCACTCGGCCTCGGCCGGTTCGAAACAGCACATGTCGATGACGCAGTCCCATGAGCCGGCGGCGGCGATCTGCGCCTCGAACTCGGCATATTTGGTGCGGTCGCCAACAATCTGCGCGACACCGGCCGGCTGGGCGGCCTTTTTGCCGCGATTGAAATGAGTGACGGCGTGACCCCTGGCCAGGAGCTGGCGGGTCATGGGCGTGGAGATGAGACCGGTGCCGCCGATGAGGAGGATTTTGGACATTTTCGATTGGTGATTTACGATTGCCGAGGAAGGAGCGGCCCGCCAGGAGGTCGGGCCCTACCACCAGGTGGGTTTGTCCAGCGTGGCACCGGGCGCGACGACGATGGCGGAATAACGAAGTTCGAGCGGAAGATAGAGCGCGAGGTCGGGCGATCCTTGAAAGGGATTTTTGCCCTGTTCGAGCCGCCGATGGACCGGAACTCCACGGCCATCCACGACCACCAACTGGAAGGCGTGGATCGGGTGCTCCCAGTTGAACTGCACGTTGGGAATCATCGGACGGTGGGCGAGGACGCGCTGGCCGAAGTAGTGCACGCCCTTGCGGCGGAAGGCACAGGCCCCGAAGCCAAGCCAGATATTGTGCGTACCCTCGTAGGTGTCGGTCGTGAGCCGGCTGATGACCTGCGTGATGGTCCGTTCGTCGGGCTTCTCCAGCACCTCCAGGCGGAAGTAGATGGTGCCGTCGCGGTAGTTGACGGGCTCGATCCAGTTGTCCGGCCACGACGGGTACTTCTTCATTCGCGGCTGCCAGCGGCGTTCGCCCTCGGGCACGTAGATGACCTCAAAGCCGTCGGTCGGCGTGAGGGAATGAATGTGCGCGGTGGGATCGATGTCGTTGGCGGTGTAGCGGACGCGATGATCGGCGAGGAGAAATTGGGACATGGGAAGAATTTGAGCGCGGAGAGCGGCCCGCCCGGAGGTCGGGCCCTACCACCAGGTTGGTTTTGCGAGGGTGGCGCCGGGGGCGGTGACGACGGCGGAGTAGCGTACCTTGAGCGGGAGGTAGAAGGTGAGGTTGGGCGCGCCGTCGTAGGCGTTGTGCGCCTGTTCGACACTCCGATGCACGCAGGCGCCGCGGAGGTCGGAGACGACGAGCTGGAGTTCGTAGACGGGCCGGTCCCAGTTGAACTTCGAATCCTTGGTGAAGGGCCGGTGCGCAGACACGGGTTGCGAGAAATAATGCACGCCGGTGGTCTTGAAAACGCAGACGCCGTGACCGAGCCAGATATTGTGCGTGCCGTGGTGGACGTCACTCGTGAGACGCGAGAGGAGCGTGACGGGCTGGGTCGAATTGGGTTTTTCGAACACCTCGATGCGATAGTGGACGGTGCCGTCGCGGTAGTCGGTGGGGCGCACCCAGCTGTCGGGCAGGTCGGGCGGACGGGCGGCGGCCATGCGCGGGTGCCAGTAGGGTTCGCGCGGATCAATCCAGACGATCTTAAAACCGTCGCCGAGCCAGTTGATCGGTTCGTCGGGGAACGGATGCGGCCACGGGTCGGGTTTGACGGGCGGAGGTGCACCCCAGGCGGGCGGTGGATCGGGGGCGGCGGGACAAAAACGGGTGAGATGATCGACGAGCAGGAATTGAGCGGACATGGATGAGTCGTGCGGGCGCCTTCGGCGGATGGAGTGTGCTCCTATCGATCCACGTCGCGCACATTCGCGAGGATTTCGGAAATCTTGAAATCGGACATCGAGAATCGGGCATCCGGAAATCTCGATCCGGCAGGATGACCGATCGATTTTGCCGTCTCGAAACCCGTCGGATTGAAATTCTCAGATTTAAGATGCCAGATGCCAGATTTCACGATTTCCGAGATCCTTCGGTTGCGATTGTCGCGTTCGGAAAAAACGGGCTAGGGCACCTCGTAGACCTCGACGAGCGCCTCGCCGGTGCCGTTGGCGATGCCTGAGACCTGCGCCGAGTAGGAGCCGGGCATCAGGGTGACGAGCAGCGCGGCGTCGCGTGAATTGACCAGGAGCGGAAAGGCGCCGACGCCGCTGAAGGTCGAACTCAAGGCACCGCTCCAGTTGTCGTTTTCAACGATCTTCGCGGCGGAGGAATTGTAGATTTCAAGCTTGGGATCGGCCAGGGTGCCGTCGACACCGAAGCTGGCGAGGGTGGGACCGATGGCGCGGATCAGCAGGGTTTTGGCGACGGTGCCGTCAACGACAAAGCCGGCGATCATGATGTTGTCGCCGCTGCCGACGAGGTTGCGGGCGGAGACGTTGACGAGGCGCACGGCGGTGCCGGTTCCGGAGTCGTAGAGTTCGACGAGCACGACGCCGGAATTCGGTCCTTTCAGGTGCGCGCTGTGCGCTCCGGAAACGGTGGCCTGGAGCGCGGCGTCCTTGCTGGCGGCGGTGAGCGGAAACGCCGCGACGGCGGAAAACGCCGGGGCGAGCGCGGCGGCCCAGTCGTCGTTTTCGTTTATCTTCGTGGAGGCGGCGTTGTAGAGTTCGAGGCGCGGATCGGTGTAGGCGCCACTGACGCCGAAGGCTCCGAGGGTGGGGCCGATGCCGCGGAGGAGCACGCTCTTCGCGCCGTTGGTGGCAAAGCCCACGATGAGGGTCTGCGCCAGGCCGAGATTGGCGCGCACCGAGAGGTTCGCGAGCCGGCCGGTGCCAGCGGCGACGGTGAGCGTGCCGGCGGAACTCGTGGCGTTGCCGGCGCTGTTGGAAACGATGACGGAGTAGGCACCGGCGCTGGCGGCGGTCACCGCGGACAACACGAGGGTGGCGTCGGTGGCGCCGGCGAGGGCGACGGTGTCCTTGCGCCACTGATAACCGGGCGCGGGTGTGCCGGTGGCGACAACCGCCAGCGCGACCGTGCCGCCGGGGGCGGCGGTGACGCTCTGTGGTTGGGCGGTGAGGGCCGGCGCGACCGTGACCACGGCCGCGTTGACGGTGAGGGTCGCTGCGTTGCTCGTCGCCGAGCCGACGGTGTTGGTGGCGACGACCGAATAGGCGCCCGCGCTCGCCGCGGACACACTCGACAGCGTGAGTGTAGCGCTGGTCGCGCCAGAAATTGCGGTGCCGTCTTTGCGCCATTGAAAGGTGGGCTCAGGGGAGCCGTCGGCTGCTGCGGTGAAGGTGACGTTGGCGCCGGCGGTGACGGTTTGAGAAGCCGGCTGCGTCGTGATGGCGGGCGCGGTGCCGGAGGCGACGACGCGGAAATGGATTTCCCACGGTGCACCCTGTGAATCAGACCGGACAATTTGGCTAGCACCCACAACGGTCACCACGTAGTTACCCGGCGTGGTTGGAGTCCCTTGAATGACACCATTCGGACGGTTGGTAATCACGAGCCGGCCACCCTCTAGGGTGCTGCCCGCGAGCGTGAGCCCGGGAGGCACGGTGCCGCCCACTTCGATGCGAACGATGGTGCCCCCGGCCTGATTGAAAATGATGCTGAAGGATGCGGCCGACGGATAGTTTTGCCCGACATTCAGGATGATGGGATTGGCCGCCGAAGAGACTGGCGAAGGCGTGAAGGAGAACTGGGCGCGGAGGGCGCCGGTCGAAGCGACCAAGGCGACGACGGTGAGGAAGAGGCGGAGCGCGTTCATGGCTGGGGTGGGAGAGAGGAAGGGGCTAAGAGACTAAATAACGCATCCCAAGACCGTGGGCCTTGGGATGCGGCGAATCCTGCAGTGAAGTCGGACGTTAGAATTTCACTTGGTAGTCGAGATACCAAATGGCCTTCGCATTCAGGTAGTAGACGTTATTGGCAGCGACGTTGAACCCGCTGGCAAAGGCTTTTGGTTCGTTGATACCGAACCCGGAGATCTTGATCTGATTCTCTCGGCCAAAGGCCTTGAACTTGTAGCCGGCCAGGAGATCGAGGCGCAATTGGCCATCGCGCCAATAGGTCTTGGTGCGATTGCTGCCCGGCGAGAAACCGCCGTAGAATTTCTCGACCCAAATGGCGCCGCCACCGACAAACCAGCCTTTGGCTGCGCCCTCGTCGAAGGAGTAGCGGGAGTACACCGACATGCGATTTGGTTCGAGACCGGAGAGTCGGGTGCCTTGAAGCACAGGATCCGGGTTCTTCTTGAACCGTTGGTCATTGTGGGCGGCACTGAAGTTCACGCTCCACTGCGGTGTCAGGGCGGCGTTGAGATCGAACTCAAAACCGTCGGCATGCGTGGTGCCGCCGGCAACATTGTCACCGCGCAAAGCCGGATTGGGTGTGCCGGCCGCCACGCTCTGCGCATAGGAACGGCTGTTGGCCAAGGGATCGAAGACGATGTTATTGGCCTGGTTGGTATTGTAGTAAGTGATGTTACCGTTGATGCGGCCCTTGTTCATCGTGAACTTCAGGCCTGCCTCGATGCCGTCTCCCGTGATCGGGCCGAAGAAATCTCCGAACGAATTTTGGGTCGCATTGTTAAATTGGCTTGATTGCGAGGCCAACGCGAAGGCCGACCACTCCGGCGTCAGCTTGTAGATGACTCCCAACTGGGGATTGGTATCTGAAATGCTAAATTTTGGACGCTGCGCCCGGAAAATCGTGGTGCGATCAGTGACTTTAACTGAGTTGCGCGCCAGGCCCGCCATGATGTGCAGCTTGTTGTCGAGGAAGCCACCGAGGTAGTTGGCCACCAGGGACTGGTAGTCGCGCGTATCACGATCCCAAGCGGTGGGAATATACACCACATCGGCTGGGAGACTGCGGGGAATTCCGATCGCCGGATTATAGGTGCGACCAAAGGGCGTGCCATCGGGATTGCGCTGCTGAAACCACTGTTTCGAATCCCCGTAGTTCCAATTGCGGGAGTAACCGAGCAGGAGGTGCTGATGGGTGGTCGGCTTCCAAATGACGTGGGCCTGCGCATCGGGTGTGAAGACGTCGCTCTTGTTCTTGTTGATGTTGGTCTGGCGAATCGCCCCCTGACCAGCGAGGGTCGTCGCCGCAACATTGATGAGATAGTCTTCGTTGGTGCGCTTGTGCATGCTGAACGCGGCACGGAAATCCAAGGAGCTGGAAATCTTGTGGTCGAGAATCGCCGTGGTGTCGTTATACTGCCAGTAGAAGTCGCGGCCGTAGCCGTAGTCTTCGAACGGATCTCGTCCATAGGTCAGGGCGAATGGTTTCGCGCCGCCATCCGCTTGAGGAACCGTCACGCCGAATGCGGCGTAGCGCCCGAATTGAGTGAAGTAGTGGCGCTCGTAAAAGAGGTAACTGACAAATAGGCGAGTCCGGTCGGTCAGCCAGTAGGATGCCGCCAAACGAATGCTATTCTGCGGTTGTTTGCCGTTTTCGGTGGAACCGGAAATGAAGTCTTCGAATTGTTGAGTGGCGCCCGTCAAACGCAGGTCGAGCGGTGTGGCGCCACCGGTGCTGAGCGAGGTGTTGATGTCGAAACTGAAATTTTGGCGCAGGTTGCCATTGTTGTCGCCGATGCCGAAGTTGAAGACGGCGAAGTTTTTCCCGGGCACCGGGCGCTTCGTCACGTAGTTCGTGATACCGCCGGGCTCGGTGCGACCGTAGATGACCGCCGACGGGCCCTTGAGGAGCTCAATGCTCTCGAAGTGAATCGAGGGATAGTCGAAGAACGTCGACATCTTGAACCCGTCACGGAGCTTTTCCTGATTGGAGAAGCCGCGGTAGCTCGCACCAATAGAGTAGACGCCGCCTTGCAAGGCGGCGTTGTAGGCGAGGGCGTAGCGCATTTCTCCGACGTTCAGGTCATCGAGAAACTCGCGGTTGAAGACCACGATATTCTGCGGAACATCGATGAGCGGCACTGCGAATTTGGTGACCGAAACCGCCGTATCCTGGATATACGGTCCGGGTGACTTGACTGCCGAAACCTCGAAAGGAATCATCTTTTGGACATCATCGTCTTTCTTGGAACTGGCGGAGGTGCTTGCGGTTTGCGCCAGCGCGGCGCTGGTGAGATAAAGCGCTCCGGCTGTCATGGCGAACAGCCGACGCGCGAGGGATGGGCAGGATATTTTCATCGCTTTCGTTTTGGTTGGGTATGTTGGAGTCACCAGCAAAGGTACGGGGATCGCCGGGCAACTTCAAAAGCGATAAGAAAAGAAAGAAAACAAAAAGCAACAAGAAAACATATCCGCAGCGAAATGGAACCGAATTGTACGAGCCGAAAAGAGCCAGCCGACCCGCGACGGCACCGCGGCCCTCCACCGCAGCGAGCCGAAATCACCACGCATTTTACTTGTTATGTATTTTGTTTTCTTTCTTTTCGACGCGTGCCCTGTGTCCGCCCCGAGGTTTGTCTGCTCCGCCGAATGACCGCCGTCGCCGGTGCGTGGGCCATCGCGGTCGGCGCGGCGACGGGGCCGTCCGTCGGCGCCACGGAACCGGTGGCGCTGACCTGGCAGGGTTCGTTTTACATGGAGGGCGGGCGCGAGGGTTCCTGGATTCAGCAGCGGCTGGAGGAGCGCTTCGGGCTCCGGCTGCACTGCGGATTTCTTCCGGCGTTCAGTTACGATCGGCAGCTCATGTTTTCGCTCATCGGGGGTGCGGGCCCGGATGTCTTCTGGGTGCGCGACGTGAAAGAGGCGGCGAAGGCCGCCGAGCACGGTTTCGCCTTGGAACTGCCGTGGGAGACGATTGCCCGGCATGCGCCGGCGCTCATGCGGCAAATCAACCGGCACGCGCCGGAGGCGTGGCTGCTCTCCTACTGGCGCGGGAAGAATTTCGGTGTGCCGAATTTCAACGTCACCTATTCGCGCTATCCGTCGCCGGGCGTCTGGAACCGGACCTGGCTCGAGCGGGTGGGATTCGATCGCACGCCAGACACGCTCGACGAAATGGAAGAGGCGTTGCGGCGTTTCCGGGAGCGCGATCCCGACCGCAACGGCCGCCGCGACACCTACGGGATGTGTCATCGCAACTTTGAGGAAATCTACAGCGCGTTTGGGGTCATCCCCACGCAATGGACCTTGCGGGACGGTCGCATCGCGTGGGGCGCGACGCTGCCCGAGATGCGCCCCGCGCTCGCGCTGCTCCGTCGCTGGTATGCCGAGGGCCTCATTTTGCCCGATTACGCCGCGCTGCCCCCTGGCAACAACGAGGTGCGAAAATATCTTTTCAACGGCCAGGTCGGCTACGTCGCATTCTGGCGGATGGGCGACCACTACAATTTCAATCCCGACTATCCCGTCTCGTTCGTCCATCTCCACCAGGGCGTGCATCCTGACGAGGAACTCACGCCGGGAAAATTTCCCGTCGGCCCCGACGGGCAGCGCGGCGGGCTCGCGTGGCCCGGCACCCTCGGCGGCATCACGATGTTCAACGCCCGCCTGCGGGACCGGCCCAGGGCGGTGGAACGCGTTTTGCAGATGTTCGACACGCTCGCGCGCGACCAGGACCTCGCGATCGAACTGCGCATCGGCCGCCGCGGGCTGCATTGGGACTGGGACGAGCGCCGTGGCTTCCGCAAGCTGCCGCCCTATGACGAAAAGGCCGTGAGCGGGCGCGAACTGCTCGGGGAGCAGTTGCTCGATATCGGCACGAATTTCGCGTATTTCGTGCCGTTCTCGGCGGACGAATCCGTGGTCGCGCGCTTTCTGGCCCCGGCCGTGCGCACGCACCTCGACACCTTTCAACGCATCGAGTGGGGCCGCACCGACGCGCTCGTGCAGGCGGAAGTCGTGCCCTCGGCGGGAAAACTATTCCCGGATCTGCGCCGGCTTCAGGAGGTCGTCTTCACCGAGATCATCATCGGCAAACGTCCGCTCGAAGCGTTTGACGCCTTCGTCGCCGAGTGGCTCAGTCGCGGCGGCGACACGCTCACGCGCGAAGCCAACGAAATGTTTGAGATCAAGCGGTCCCTCCTCGCGCGCCTCGCCGCGCTGGCCCCGCCCTGAGTCGTGATTTACGCCGCCCCAAATTTTTTCCACCCCGCCGGCCGCGCGTTCGTCGTGCTGGCCGCGCTGCTCGCCGTAATCGCACTCGCCGGGTGCCACCGCGGTGCCGCTCCGCCGTCGACGGCGGAGCTGGTGGAGAAATTCTCCGCGTGCCGCGACGATCCGCGGCAACATCTCAAAATCGCGTGGCAGGGTTCGCCCTACGCCGAGGGTGGCCAGCCTGGTTCGTGGATTCAGCGCCGGCTCGAGACGCATTTCAATGTATCGCTCGACGTGAATTTTGTCCCGGTGTTTTCCTACGATCGCCTCCTGCGTTTCAAGCTGATCGGCGGTGATATCCCCGATGTGTATTGGCTGCGCAACGCGGGCGAGGCCGCCACCGCCGCCGCCCAGGGCTTCGCCCTGGAGCTGCCCTACGAGGTGCTCGTGCGCCATGCGCCCGACTACGTGCGCGAGCTGGTGCGCAGCGCCCCCGACGCGTGGCTGCTGTCGCTCTCGCACGGGCGCAACCATGGACTGCCCACGTTCAATCAGAGCGTCGCCGTCTATCCTTTCCCCGGTATTTGGAATCGCACCTGGCTGGAGCGCGTGGGGATAAATGAAATTCCGGATACGCTCACCGAGATGGAAGAGGCGCTCCGCCGCTTCCGAGTGGGCGACCCCGATGGCGACGGGAAAAAGGACACCTTCGGCTACTGCCCGTGGAGACCCGGGGCCTCCACCGGGGCACTCGATCGCAGTTTCGAGGAAATTTTCGGTGCATTTGGCGTGCAGCAGAACTGCTGGCTGGTGCGCGAGGACCGCGTCGTGTGGGGTGCCACGCTGCCCGGAGCGAAGGAGGCGCTGGCCACGCTCCGCCGTTGGTATGCCGGCGGCTTGATCCATCCCGATTACATGACGCTACCGATCGGCAACCTCGAGGTGCGCAACCAGCTCATCAGCGGCCGCGTCGGCTACATCATGGGCTTCAACCTGGGTGGCGTCGGCGCGTTCGATTCACGGCTGCCCAGTTCCCTCCAGACGCTGCACGCCGCCGTGCACGCCGGCGAGCAACTCGCACCCGGGCGCCTGCCGGCCGGGCCGCGCGGTGAGCGCGGCGTGCGCACCTGGGGTGGCAGCATCGGCGGCATCGTGATGTTCGGGCCGCAACTCGCGCGCACTCCCGAAAAACTCGCACGGGTGCTGCGGATCTTCAACGAGGCGTGCCGCGACGACACCCTCGCGGTCGAGTTGCGCGTGGCCCAACGCGGCACGCATTGGGAGTGGGATCCGGAATTCGGCATCCGCAAGCTGCCCCCCTACGACGCGAAGCCCTACGCGCCGCGCGAGTTGCTCGGCGAGGGCATCCTCACCAGCATGGACACGAGCTACGGCTACTTCCTCCCGTTCTCGCCGTCGCGCGAGCTGGCCGAGCGTTTTACGACGACGCGCGGCCGCGAGTTCCGCGACACGCACCAACGCCCGGAGTGGGGAGTGCAGGACGCGCTGCTCATGGCCGACACCGTGCCCTCGGCGGCGAAACACCTCGTCAATCTCGTCGCGTTGCAGGCGGTGGCCTTCACCGAGATCATCATTGGCAAGCGTCCGCTCGAGGCCTTTGAGGATTTCGTCGCCCGCTGGCGCGCGCAGGGTGGCGACCTGCTCACGCGTGAGGCCAACGAACTCTACGCCCAGAAACAAGCCATCCGCGCGCGGGTCGATACGCTTCTCGCGGCGGCTCCGCCCCGGAGCAATCCGTCCAGCCCATGATCGCCACGCAAATTTCCCCGCTTCCCGCAGGCACGCCTGCGCCGCTCCGCCTCCGCACCGTCTGGCAACGCCACGGCGGGCTTTTGCTGATCCTCGCGCCCGCCCTCATTTATTTCGCCGTCTTCCACTATGCGCCGATGGTGGGGCTGATCCTCGCGTTCAAAAAATTCATCAGCTCGCAGGGAATTTTCGGCAGCGACTGGGTGGGCCTCGACAATTTCCGCGAGCTGTTCGGCAACCCGCAGTTTCGCACCGCACTCGGCAACACGTTTTTGATTTCCGCGCTGCGGCTGCTCTTCGGATTTTTCGCCCCGATCCTGCTCGCGCTAATGCTCAATGAGCTCCGCCACCTCTGGTTCAAGAAGCTCGTCCAGACGGTCACCTACATTCCGTACCTGCTCTCGTGGGTGATTCTCGGCGGCATTTTCCTCCTGATGTTCTCCGCCACCGGCCCGATCAATCAGGCGATCGCGCAGTTTCGCGGCTCGCCCGTGAGTTTTCTGAGCAACGATTTCTGGTTCCTGTTTCTCCTGATTGTGACCGGCGTGTGGCACTCGGTCGGGTATGGCGCCGTGATCTATCTCGCGGCCCTCGCGGGCATCTCGCCGGAACTCTACGAGGCCGCCACCGTCGACGGCGCGAACCGCTGGCACCAGGTGCGCCACATCACCCTGCCCTCGCTCGCGCCGACCATCGTCGTGCTCCTCATCCTCAACCTCGGCCACATCATGAACGCGGGCTTCGACCAAATCTACAACCTCTACAACCCCGTCGTCTACGGCGTGAGCGACATCGTGGACACCTATGCGCTGCGCCTGCTCGTGCAGCTCGAGTTCGGCCTTTCGACCGCCACCGATCTCATCAAGTCGGTCATCGGCTTCCTCCTGCTGATCTCGGCCAACGCCATCGCCCGCCGCGCGACGAACGGCGAGCAGGGGATTTTTTGAGCGTTCTCCCACTCCTATGCGTTTCAAACGTTCCCGCGCCGAAATCGCCTTTGACTGGCTCAACGTCACGATCCTTTCCGTCGTCGGATGCCTCGCGCTCTACCCCTTCGTCTACGTCGTGCTGCTCTCCTTCGCCACCGCCGCCGACGTGGCCCGCGGCGGGCTGCTCGTCCTGCCGCGCGACTTCTCCCTCGCGAGTTACGACATGGTTTTCCACGACCCGTGGTTCCTGCGCGGTTTCGGCAATTCGCTTCTTCGCACCGCGCTCGGCGTCGCGGCCACGCTGCTGATGACGTCCCTCGCGGCCTACCCGCTGTCGCGCCCCAACCTCCCGTGGCGGCGGCAAATCATCTTCTACATCCTCTTCACGATGCTCTTCAGCGGCGGCCTCGTCCCAAAATATCTCCTGCTTAAGAATCTCGGCCTGATCGACAACCGCCTCGTGCTGGTGCTCCCGCTGATGCTCACGGCGTTCAACATCATCATCCTGAAAAACTTCTTCCAGCAAATCTCCCCCAGCTATGAAGAGGCCGCGCGCATGGACGGCGCGAGCGATCTGGCAATCCTGTTCCGCATTTTCCTCCCGCTCTCGAAGCCCGCCCTCGCCACCATCGCGCTCTGGACGGCCGTCATCCATTGGAACGCGTGGTTCGACGCGATGATCTTCATCACCTCGAACGAGAAGCAGGTTGTGCAGATTTTCCTGCAGCGAATCGTGATCGAAAATTCGGTGAAGGACATGCAGTTCGGCACGCCCAACTTCAACGAGCAGCTCTACACGCCCGACGCCCTCAAGGCCGCCGTCACGGTCGTCACCGTTTTGCCGATCCTCGCGGTGTATCCCTTCGTGCAGCGCTATTTCGTCAAGGGCATCACGCTTGGCGGGATCAAGGAGTGAGGCGGAGGGTGCGGCGCGGTTGATGCCGCAGGGTGGCGCTGATGCCACGTCGCGCGAAAATCCCTCCCCAAGGGCGAGCACCGGAGACGCCCCAGCGCACGGGCGATGGGATTTGGGCACCCGGCGCCGCTGGCCCAGAGAAATTACCGTGGCGGCGTGACGACCGGTTGAAGCCCGACGACCTCTTGCGTCTTCGCCGATTGTGCAAAGGGTGCGTCAACCTCTTCCGAAATATTCCGACCAACAAGATTTTCCTACCTCAGATCCGTATGAGTTTCAGGCAGGAAAATTCCCTTGGTAGGAAAATTTTCCTGACCTGGGCACCACCCGCGAATTCCTCTCGTCTCGCCTCCGTGGGGCCGCCAACGTCCGGCGTTCCCATGTCCAGCCCGCCGCCCGATGCCACGCTGTCGCCTGCGTCCGCGCGCGGCGTCTTCCTGAGCTACGCCTCGCAGGATGCCGACGCCGCGCGCCGCATTTGCGAGACGCTGCGCACCGCCGGCATCGAAGTCTGGTTCGATCAAAACGAGCTCGTCGGCGGCGATGCGTGGGACGCGAAAATCCGCGGCCAGATTGCCTCGTGCGCGCTGTTCGTGCCCATGATTTCCGCCGCCACCCAGGCGCGGCTCGAGGGTTATTTCCGCCTCGAATGGAAGCTCGCCGCCCAACGCACGCTCACGATGGCCGACGAAAAGGCGTTTATCCTCCCCATCGTGATCGACGCCACACGCGACGCCGACGCGAAAGTCCCCGCCGAGTTCAAAGCCGTGCAATGGACCCGCCTTCGCCCGTTGGGTTTGCCCGCCTTTGGCGGCGCCGGAGGCGACCAGGGCGACGGCGGGCAGGCCCGCCAGGAGGATGAGGATCGAACGCTGACGAAGTTCGCCGCGCGCGTGAAGGCGTTGCTCGATGGTGAAATAGCGCCGACTTCCAGCCGGCCTTCTGAAATTGCCGGCAAGATGCCGGCGCTACCTCCCAAGGTGGGCCGCCGCGTCCCTGCGGCGGCATGGGCCACAGCGATCATCGCAATTGCCGCAGTCGCCGCGTTTGTCGCATTCCGGCCGAAATCAGACGCAGGTGCAGCGAACCGCCCTCCCACCTCCGGAAAATCCGCCGCCGCCCCGCTTTCGCCCGCCCAGGAACTCGTCGCCAAGGCCCGCACGATCCTCCACGAGGGCGACGAGATGAATCGCGAGACCTACACGCTCGCCGAGGAACTCTTGCTCAAGGCCGAGTCGCTCGATGTGGCCGAGGCCTCGGCGTGGGCCCTGCACGCGGAACTGTCCGCCATCCGTTACACCCTTTCGCTGGATCGTTCAGCGACCCGCCTCGAGGCACTACGCACCCAGGCCGAGCGCGCCATGCGGCTCGCGCCGGGTTCAGTCGACGCCCAGCTCGCGAGCGCCCACGCCCAATTCGCTTTCGGCCAGTTTGGCCCGGCGTTGGAAAGCTCCCTGCAGTCACTTGCGCAGAAGTTTCCCGACGAATGGCGCATCCACCGCCTGCTCGGCCGCACCTTCACGCGCGGCGGGAAGACCGCCGAAGCGCTGGCCGCATCCGACCGCGCGCTGCAACTTCGTTCCGACGAACCCCGGCTGAAGGCCGATCGGGTGAACATCTTTATTTCCGCGGGCCGGTTCGCCGAGGCGCAGGAAGAGGTCGCCCAAGCCCTGAAAGGTCGCACGGACGCCCGGCTGCTCTCGTTCGACGTTTATTTGAGAATCCTCTGGAGCGGCGACCTTCCTGCCGCGCTCGCCGCCACCCAAAGCTGGCCGCCTTGGTTTTTCGTGGAGGACCGCGGCGCGAGCTACGCCGCCACCGCGGCGCTGTGGAGCCGCGACAACACCCGGGCGTTGGAGATCGTGCTGCGCTTCCCTCGCGACTACATTCGCGACTTTGGATATACCGGCCCGAAGGCGGTGCTGAGTGCTTGGGCGCACGAGCAGGCGGGCCACGCCGAATCCGCCCGCGCCGACTGGCGGATCGTCCTCCAACTCGCCGAACGCGAACTCGGCACCGAACCCGACAATGCGCCGGCGTTGCATTGGAAAGCCTGGGCGCTCGCCCGCCTCGGCGACACCACCGCGGCAACGAACCTTCTCCTCCAGCTTGAGGAGCGAAACCCAGTGTTGCCCGGCCTGCCCCAGCTCACCGGCGGACTCGGCGGCCTCGCGCTCATGCTGGGGCGCACCGAAGACGCCATCGCGCAAATCGCCCGCATCCGCCTCAACCCCGCGGTCAACGTCCGACCCATCTCCAAAACCGTCCTTCGGCTGAATCCCCTTTTCGATCCGCTGCGCGGCGACCCGCGCTTCCAGGCTCTGGTTGACGCCGCTCCCGGTCCCTCCTTGCCGAGCCCGCCGCGAGTCTTGGATTCTGCCTCGGACAAATCCGTCGCCGTCCTCGCCTTCGCCGACCAGAGCCCGGCGCGCGACAGCGAGTATTTTTCCGACGGCATCAGCGACGAATTGATCAACGTGCTCGGCAAAATCCCTGGTCTGAAAGTCTCGGCGCGCACTTCCTCCTTTTACTTCAAAGGCAAGAGCGTGCCGCCGGCCGAAATCGCGAAACAACTCGGCGTCGCCTACCTCGTCGAGGGCAGCGTCCAGCGCATCGGCGAACGCGTGAAGATCACCGCGCGCCTCAGCAAGGCCGCGGACGGCTTTCAGCTATGGAACGACTCGTTCACGCGCGACGCGAAGGACGTGTTCGCCGTCGAGGAGGAGATCGCCGGGCTCATCGCGAAGCAGCTTTCGCTGAAGCTCGGCGCCAGGTCCGCAACTTCGATCGCGGCGATCAAGCCAGAGGCCTTTGAACTCTACTTGCAGGGCGTGCAGGCGTGGAATCAGCGCACTCCCGCCGGCTACGACCGCGCCGAACAGCTCTTGACGCGCACCTTGAGCCTGGAACCGAATTTCGCCCGAGCCCACGCCGCGCTCGCCAATGTCTGGCTCGTCCGCGGCCAGGAAACGCGAGTCGTTAGCCTTTTCAGCACGCGCCACTCGGCCGTCCAGCAGGAGGCGATGAGCAAGATTCGGCACGCCCTCACGCTCGATCCCGAATCGGCCGAAGCTCACTCCTCGGTCGGGCTGACGGGCTGGATTGGCTGGGAATTCGCCGCGGGCGAACGCGCGCTGCGTCATGCGCTCCAGCTAAACCCGAACTACGCCTCCGCCCACCAGTGGCTCGGTCGCTTATTGCTCGCGCAGGGGCGAATCGACGAAGCCCTCACCGAACTCAAGACCGCCACTGAACTCGATCCACTCTCGACGCGGGTCGCCGACAACTACGCGCTCGCGCTGCTCGGTGCCGGCCGACTTTCCGCCGCGCTGGCGGCCGCCGACCAAGCTCTGGCGATCCAGCCCCGGGCCATTCAAGCGATGCTCCAAAAAGCCCGGGTGCTGCACCGGCTCGGTCGCGACGCCGAAGGCCACGCGATCTTGCGCGGCATCACCGAAACAGAGTGGCCTGACCTGACAAACCGGATCGACGGACTCGCGAACGGCGGACTCCGGGCGGAGGCCAATGCCTTGCTCCCGAAACTCGACCGCGACACCAGTGACCTCGCGCTCATCCTGGCCTATTTGGGCAGGACGGACGAAGCACTCGCCGCGTTGAACCCTGCCAACGCCATCTCGATCCAGATCGACCGATGGCTGTTGGAACCCGCCATCGATTCGATGCGAAGCGACCCACGCTTTGCCCAATTCATCGCGACACTGGGCCTGACCGAAGCCCACGCCCGCGCGCAGGTTTGGCGCGCGGCGCATCCGCCGGAGAAGGCGGCGCCGAGGCCGTAGCGCTGGCGCTGCCCCGCTAAGCCGGAACGATGCAGTCGGAATTAACCACGAAACACGCGAAACACACGAAAGGACGAAGTTGGGATAGAATAACTGTCGGCGATTGGGTCACGGAAAGGTGATCGGTTAAAAACATCGTTTCCCTTCCGAAGGTATTCTTTTCGTGTCTTTAGTGTGTTTCGTGGTGACCTCCTATTGCATGGATACGGCTTAGTCATAGGCTTCTTTCCGGTCCCGCACACCGTAGATGGCGATCAGGTCGCCTTCCAGCTCAGAGCGGCGGAGCCGCAACCAAAGCAAAAAACCCCTCCCGGATCCGATCCCCCTGAAAATCCAGTTTCCTTCCGGCCGGTTTCTGCGGTTTGAAAAATCTTCCTGCCAGTAAAATCTTCCTACCCTCAATCCGGCGTCTCTTGATCGGAAAATGCGGGCGCGCTTCACCGGCGGAATTGATTGAACGCGGGAAAGACTGTGGTCCCAAGCTCCGGAATTTGGGGTAGGAAGATTTTGTTGGTAGGAAAATTTTTCGGAGACCAACCCGCGCGCAACATGCCACGTCCCAAACAGCGGCTGTTTCTTGAGAG
>SXSC01000205.1 GCA_005792355.1 Opitutaceae bacterium | reverse complement strand
TGTTCATGATGCCGATGCCACCGACGAGCAGTGAAACGCCGGCGATGCAGGCGAGCAGCATGGTCATGGTGCGGTTGGTGGCGGTGAAACGGTCGGCGAGTTCCTCCTGGGTCCGCACCATGAAGTCAGGTTCACGCCCGCGGCGTTTTTGAGTAAGCAGGTCTTCGACGGAGGTCTTTACCTTCATGATCGAATCGGGGTCGTTCGCCTGAATCAAAATGGAGCTGACGTTCGTGGCCTTTTGGATCCGGCGCATATGCGACGTGTAGGGTACCAAAACGGTGTCATCCTGATCCTGGCCAAAGGGGTTCACGCCTTTCGCGCCGAGGACGCCGACGATGCGAAAGGGGAGATTGCGGATTCGCAGCGTCTGGCCGACGGGGTCTTCGTTCGGGAAAAGTTGCTCCACCACGACCTTGCCGATCACCGCCACCTTGGCGAGAGACTTGACCTCCTGCTCGCCGAACATGGAACCAGCGACAATGGGCCAGTTCTTGACGTAGGGGTAATCCGCGCCGACTCCGGTGATGGAGGTGCGCCAGTTCAGGCCGTTGGCCTGCACCTGCTGGCGATCACTGACGGAAGGACTGACGCCATCGACGTCCTTGACTTCCTTTTCGATGGCATCGGCGTCTTCGGGAGTCAGGGTCGAAGCGGACCCATAGCCATAGCGCGAACCGCCGGAGCTGTAGCTGCCGGGATAGATGGTGATCAGGTTCTGACCCATCGCGGCGACCTGCGCCTCGACCATGGCCTTGGCGCCGTTGCCGATGCTCACCATGGTGATGACGGCGGCGACGCCGATGATGATGCCCAGCGCGGTGAGGATGGACCGCATGGTGTTGCGCCGGAGAGCGCGGAGGGCGACGAAGATCGTGTTGGTGAAACGCATGGGGGGAATCAGCCGACGGTGAAGGGATGGGTCGTGAGTTTGGCAGCGACCTCGGCATGCAACAGAGATTGCATCTCCTGGTCCGCGAACAAACGGTCCTCGACGGGCGAATCCTTCACGACGACACCGTCGCGCAGCACGAGGTTCCGCTTGCAATAGCGAGCGATGTCCAGCTCGTGGGTAACCATGACGAGGGAGATGCCCTGAGAATTGAGTTTCTGAAACACGCCCATGATTTCCACGGCGGTCTTGGAATCGAGATTGCCCGTGGGTTCGTCGGCGAGCAGCACCTGCGGCTCGTTGACCAGGCCGCGGGCACTCGCGACACGCTGCTGCGGGCCGCCCGAGAGTTGGTTCGGAAAATGGTCGGAACGATTGGAGAGTCCGACGATTTCAAGGCAGTACATCGCCCGATCGCGGATCTGGCTGGCGGAGAGCTTGCGATGGCGGCCGTAGAGCATGGGCAGCTCCACGTTTTCCAGGGCCGTGGTGCGCGAGAGGAGATTGAATCCCTGGAAAACGAAGCCGAGTTTCTGGTTTCGCAGGTCGGCGAGCTCATTGCGGTCGAGCTTGTCGATGTCGATTCCATCCAGGAGGTAGGTGCCCTTGGTCGGCCGATCCAGGCAGCCGAGCACGTTCATCAGGGTGGACTTGCCGGAACCGCTGGCACCCATGAGGGCGACAAACTCGCCGCGCTCGATATCGAGGGAGACACCCCGGACGGCGTGCACAGGGACCTCGCCCGACTCATAGATCTTATGGATGTTCTTGATCTGAACAACGGGTGCCATGGAGCAAAAGGCGGAGGATTGTTCGTGCAGGAGTTCGGCCCGGTCAGCGACCGCGCATGCCGCTGCTGCTGGGAGGCCCACCACGCATGCCGCCCTGAAAAGGATTTTGCATGCTGCTGCTCGATTGGCCGGGCATGACGGGAGCCGCGCCGGGCATCGTGACGCTCGTCACGACCGTGTCGCCTTCGCTCAGACCTTCCAAGACTTCCGTGGAGAAACCGTCGGAAATGCCGAGGCGCACGGAGACGGGTTCAATCGTTTTTTCGACGGCCTCCGGGTTCGTGATTTTGTAAAGGGTACGGGTCACAATGGTGTTGTTAAAGCCGCGGTCGCCGCCAGGCGCGCCACCGCCGCCGCCGCCATAACCACCTCCGGGGCCACCGCCGCCCCGACCGCCCCGGTCACCGCCTTCGCCGCGTTTGCGGCCGGCCGGCATCGCCATCCGCGCGGCCACGAGGTCGGGATCCAATCCTTTCTCCTTGGCCATGGTTTTCACTTTCTCAATTTGTTCCGCAGTGGGCGGTGTGCCGGAACCCCGCTCATATCCGGATGCGCGCACGATCTCCATCGTGGTCCGCGTCCGTTCTTCGTCCGTCATCGCCACGGCGCCGCCCGCCGGAGCTTTCACTGCCGGACCCTGGCCGGCCTTGGCCCCTTCCGGGGCCTTGGGCAGCATTTCCTGGGGGATGCGCACCCGCAGCGCGCCGTTGCCGACCCGCATTACGCCGGGGCGCTGCGTCACAATAATGGATACATTGGCGGTCATCCCCGGCTTCAGCTTCATGTCGTCGTTGGCGACGTTGATGATGGTCGCGTAGGACACGACACTCTGGTTGGCACTGGCCTGGTTGCGCACCATGCGCACCTTGCCGGCAAATGTGCGGCTGGGAAACGCATCCACCGTGAACTTGACGTCCTGACCCTCGGAGATGGAGCCGACGTCGGCCTCGGCGACCGCGGCGTCGATCTGCATTTTCGTCAGGTCATTGACCAGGGTGAAGAGCGTCGGGGCGTTCATGCTGGCGTTGACGGTGCGGCCCTTGTCCGTCTTGCGGTCCAGCACCATGCCGTCAATCGGAGCGGTGATGGTGCACCGGGAAAGATCGAGCCGGGAGTTCTCCACGGCCGCGGTCCGCGTCAGCATGGAGGCGTTGGACTGGGCCAACTGTGCCTCGATGTTGTCGAGCTCCTGCTGGGAAACGAGCTTCTGCTTAAACAAGTCACGCGTCCGCTCCACGTTGAGCTGTTGCAACCGGTTGCTGGCCCTGGTCGATTCCAGATCGGCCTCGGCCTGCTTGAGACGCTGGGTCGGCGTGGCTTCGTCGATGAGGGCCAGGACGTCGCCCGCTTTCACGATCGAGTTGTAGTCGACGAGCACCTCCTTGATCTGGCCGGAAACCTGCGCACCAATGTCCACGGTGACCACCGGTTGGAGGGGACCAGTCGCCGTGACGGTCTGGATGATGTCGCCGCGGGAGACCTTGACGGACTGGATTTCGGGCTTCTTGTCCGTTTGCTTGTTGAAGTAATACCAACCGCCGCCGCCGCCGCCGCCGAGCACCAGCAGGAGGAAGATAAGACCACCGTAACTTTTGGATTTGGCCATGACTGGGAGATAAATGGATGAAGCAGGGAGAGTGAGAGGGGTGCGATGAACAAGACACCGGCGGGAGGCGCCGGCGCAACACTGATTAGTGTGCGGCCGGCAAAGACGCAGCGATCAGGGAAAGGTGACGAAAAATGCCGGCTAACGGGACCGATAGGTGCGGGCCAGGGCCTCGACCGCGGCTCGCAGCCGCTGGCGCAGCTCTTTGGGCTCGATGACCTCCGCCTGGCTGCCCCAGGTGAGCACCCAGCGCTCGATTTCGGGCAGGGCACCGAGCCGAAGCGTTAATTCCAGCCCGCCGTCCGGCAGGTTCCGCAGTTCCTGGGATTCGTGCCATTCGCGTTCCCGCACGTGGTCGGCCACGGCGGCGGCGAAGCGCACGACGACCCGGAAGTCGCCGGTGCCACCGAGCACGCCGAGGGCGGTGGCGAAGAATTTTTCCGGAGAAAAGTCCGGTGGACGCGCGAATTGCCGCTTCAGTGCGATGGCGTTCGAGATCCGGGGCAGGGCAAAGGTGCGCAGGGCCGAGCGCTCGCTGTCGAACGCGACGAGATACCAAAGGTTTTCGCGGTGGGCGAGGTGGTACGGTTGCACCTGGCGCCGGACGGCCTTCTTTTCGCCCGGTTTCCGGTAGTCGAATTCGATTTCGAACTGGCGGAGGACGGCCCCGCTCAGCGTATTGAAAATCGCCAGATCGGCCTTGCCCAGGCCAACGTTCTTGAAGGAAACCGACTGCAGTTCGTCGGCCGGGGAAAAAGTGATGCGGTCCTTCAGTCCGCCGGTGAGTTTCTCGAACGACATTTCAAGCTGCCGGTGAAACGGCGTGCCGCGGTATTGCTCCAGGGCCTTGCGGGCCACGAGCAGGGCGAGCAGTTCCCCCTCAGTCACCTGGACGGTGGGGAAGGCGGAGACCGGGTGGGTGTAGCGGTAGGCGTTGATGGGCGCGTCGAACTCGATCGGCAGCTCGAGGCGATCGCGCATGAAGGCGATGTCGCGCACGATCGTCTTGCGGGAGACCTCGAGGGTGCGGGCGAGTTTCGTGCAGTTCGTGAAGGCGCCGCGGCGGAGTTCCTCATGGATGCGCAGCATGCGTTCGATGGGCGGGCGGGAAACTTGGGTGCGGGGAGGCATGGCGGCAGCCAAAACTATTTTTAGCGTGGGACAAGCAATGTCCCACCTGAGGGCGTAAGGTGAGCGCATGAACTCCCGCTCCTCCCGCCTCGCCACCGCCCCGATTAGCGTCAAAGCCGACCTCGCTTGGATCCACGATGGAGTGCGCCTGCGCGCCACCGTCTGGCCGGAAGTGCACTTCGAGCAGGAAACCGCCCCGGGCCAGTGGGAGCGGATCGATCCGACCGAGGCGGCGTTGGCGTCCGCCGCCCTCGGCGTCAGTGCCGCCCGCTGGCGAATTTTTTGCGAATACGTGCCGGCGGCGCGGCGGGAGTTCCTCGGAAAATTTGAGTTCAGCCGGATGGCGGCGCTGGCGGTCATGGTCCGCTGCCCGGGAGTGTTTGCGGAATTGGCCGAGACGCCGGCGCTGACGGCGTTTCTGGCGGCCCATCGTGGGTTGCGCGGTGGGAGCCAGTCGGGCTGGTCGGAAATCGAGGCCGTGTACGAGCGAGAGGGCATCTTTGGCTTGTTGCAATGGCTGGGGCTGCCGGCTTCTCGCCAGACGCTCGCCATCTTACGCGCCATCACCGACCCCGATCTCTCCCGTCGACTCCTCGAGCCCTTGCGAGCGGCGCTGTGGGAACCGGAGGCGATCTGGGCGTTGACCCACACGCAGGCCATCACCGATGAGTGCCTCGCCGAGGCGTGCCATGCGCTGGCGGCCTAGCCCTGCACTTGCCCCACAAAAGGGGCTGTAGCGCATCAATCGTCGGCGCTGCGGGCGCGCTTCCGGGTCAGGCCGATGATTTGAACCATGGCGCGAAACTGCGCGTAGCCTTTCCACAGGCACTCGTATCCAGGA
>SXSC01000204.1 GCA_005792355.1 Opitutaceae bacterium | reverse complement strand
TTGAGCCGGGGTGATCATGGGGTCTGCGTAAAGGCCCCAAGCACTACCGCTCACGCAGGCCGGCGCCCACGTAAAACCAGATACTTACGTGTCGGGTTCTAGTTGGCGCCGCTGTCGAAGATGAACTGGCGTTCTACACGTGGCGGGGCGAGTCGAAGCACTCCCGCCACGCCAAGGGTGTTTGTAGGCCGGAATTTCCCATGTCAAGACACGCATCCGTGATTGATCTTGTCCGATTCCGCTCCGAGGTTTTTCACGTGAATTTTACCTTTGTCGCGTTCGGCTCGGCCATGGTCGGGGCGACGCTTGTCTGGCTCCTCCTGCGATCGCGCGAGGCGGCGCTCCGCGAGCGGAACCGCGCGCGGGAGGAGGAGAACACCCGGCTCGCGGCGGAATTGACGGCGTTGCGGGCCGAGGGCACGCGCCTCGCCGTCGCCAACGCCGAACTCGGCACGCAGCTTTCCGCCGAACGATCCGCCCATGAGCGCTTGACGAACGAGTTCAAGGCCCTGTCGGCGGATGCGCTGCGCACCAACCGCAGCGACTTTCTCGAACAGGCGAAACAGGCCTTTGCCCAGCTCCAGCAGCAATCCGTGGGCGATCTCGACCAGCGAAAACAGGCGGTCGAGGCACTGGTGAAGCCCATTCGCGAGTCGCTCGACAAGGTCGATACAAAGATCTCCGAGATCGAAAAGGCGCGGGCCGGGGCGTACGGCGCGCTGGGCGAGCAGCTCAAGGCGCTCAACTCGGCCCAACTCCAATTGCAAAGCGAAGCCGCCCGGCTCTCGACCGCGCTGCGCTCGACGACCTACGCCGGCAGCTGGGGAGAGTTGCAGCTCCGCCGGGTCGTCGAGATGGCCGACATGCTGCCGTACTGCGACTTTGCGGAACAGGAATCCGCCGGCGGCCTGCGCGCCGATCTCGTGGTGCGGTTGCCGGGAGGGCAACGGATTGTTGTCGACGCGAAGGCGCCCCTTGAGGCCTTTCGCGCCGCAGGCGAAACCACCGATGAAGCCGTTCGCGCCACCCGCATGTTGGAGCACGCCGCCAAGGTCCGCGGCCACATCGACGCGCTTGGCGCCAAGAATTATTGGGAGCAGTTCCAGCCCGCACCGGAGTTTGTGGTGCTGTTTCTTCCCGGGGATCACTTTCTCACCGCCGCCCTCCAAGCGGACAACTCGCTCATGGACCGTGCACTGGCGCGCCGGGTGTTGCTCGCCACACCCACAACGCTGATCGCGCTGCTCAAGGCCGCGGCGTACGGCTGGCGTCAGGAATCCGTCTCGAAAAACGCCGACGAAATCAGCGCTCTCGGCCGCGCGCTGTATGATCGCGTGGCCGCCTTCGCCGACAACCTCGACAAGATCGGCCGCGGTCTCGACACGGCGATGAAGGGTTACAACACCGCGGTGGGTTCGTTCGAAGGGATGCTGCTGCCCGGGGCCCGTAAACTCGCCGAACTCGGCGCCAAGGGGGCAAAGGAACTCACGACTCCCGGGACTGTCGACACCGCGGCGCGCGACGTCGTGAAGCGGAGCTGACGATGAGTGAAGCCGACCCATCAGAAATCGACGGGGTCTGGGAGATGGTGCGCGCGGAATTTGACGGTACGTCCGCACCCGATCTCGTGGTGGCAAACACCACGGTCGAACTCGCGTGCGGCGAATATCGCGTTCGTTTTCGCGGCGAGACGGCAGATGCCGGAAATTTCGAACTCGGCCGGAGTCTCGACGCGAAAACGATGCTGCTCCGCGGAATGGAAGGTCTCAATTCCGGGCGACTGATCCCGTGCATTTACCAACTTTCCGGCAATCGCCTGCGAATCTGTTACGGGCTCGATGGCGGTGTGCCCACGGAGTTCAAAACGTCGGGCGAAAAGGCGAGATATTTGGCGGCGTACCGGAGAAAGTCCGAGCACCCGTGACTGGGAGATGCCGATGATTTCTCGGAGAACGACCCAAAAGATACGCGTCACCGTCTGGCCTCTCGATCGATAACATCCGCCCCATGCCATTCGTCACATTGGCGGCCGCTCTCCTCTGTCTCGCCATCGGTTTCAGCGTCCTGCTGGCAAATCCCCGGCGGCCTTCAAACCGTGCGTTTACGGTATTCTCTTTGATTCTAGCAGCGTGGCTCATTTGTGTGCTTGGAGCCATGATCGCCAGTAGCGCTCTGGCAAGAGGCGAAGATGCTGATCTTATGTTTTGGACCAGGGCAAACGCAGTGGTAGCGTCATTCGCTGCGTGGGGCATCTGGCTCCTAAAATTCGCAATCGTCTTCCCGGAGGACAATGGGAAAAAAGCATTGCGAAAGGCGATGCCGGTTCTGGGAATCGGCATATTCCTCGCGGGAATTTGCTTCTCCAGTTCGTTCGCTTTTCTGGGATCAGATTCGATTCTACGTCGTGGTCTTGCATATCTAGCGTACACCTCGATTGGAGTAATCTTGTATTTGATTACGGCTCTGCAGGTCAGACGACAGCTGCTTGCGCAAAGTGGAATTCGCCGACTTGAGCTACAGTTTTTAGCTCTGAGCTCAGGAATCGCTGCATTGACCCTGGCCCTGCTCAACGGCCTCGGAAATTACCTTCAACTGCGGGCGCTCAATCGCGCGAGCATCCTCGTCGTATTCGTCGCCTATCTCTTCATGGCCTGGGCGCTTGCCAATCACCGCATCTTCAACGCGCGTCACGTGCTCGCGGCGGTCGGGCATCGTCTGACGGTGATTGGCATCCTCGCGGCGTCGGCCTGGGGGCTGTCGCTCATCCTCGGGCAAATGATGACGGGCACCGCCGCCTGGATCGTGAGCACGTTGCTCTGCGGCTCCGCCGTTTTCTGGCTCGACCAAAAAACGCGCACCCGGCTGGGAGTCGGCGACGAACGGCTGCTCGTCGCCTTGCGCAGCGAGGTGATCGCTGTTTCCCGGCAGGAAGCCGGTTCGGTCCGGCTCACGAGCGACTTCGAACTCCTTCTGACCAATCACCATCGGGCCGGCCGTGCATTCCTGATGTCCGAACTGGACGACAAGTATATTGGCGGCGGCATCGAACTGCCCAAAACGAGCAGCGGTCTCGCGGCACTTTGCGACAACGCGTGGATTACGCCGGAGAGTCTTCAACGAAGGCGAACCACCCCGGGCCTCGAAGATCTCGGCGCCTTTCTCCACGAGCATTCGCTCGGCGTCATCGTCACCGTCCCCCGCGGCAGCCCGGCGCCGACCATGCTCGTCGCAATCGGCACCAAGACCAATGAATGGCCTTTCACCTATCCCGAGGTCGTGCGTCTGCAAAACATCGCGGAGCTGATGGACAGCATTCTCACCCGCTCGCGGCTGACCGACCAGGCGGCCATGCAGGCGCGGATGGAACATCTCGCGATGATGTCCCGCGGGCTCGCCCACGATCTCAAAAACCTCATCACCCCCGTCTCCTCGTTCCTCGTGCATACCGACGGCCACTATCCCGCCGGCAGCGCCGAGGCGGAAGTGCATGCCGCGGCGCGGCGCTCAATGCGCATCATGACAGATTATCTGCGCGAAGCGTTGTTCTTCTCCGAGCGGCTCCAGCCAAAGTTCGAAAACGTCGATCTCGCCCAGCTGTTCCAGCGGGTGCGTGAAGTCACCGCCGCCCGCGCCGCCGGCCGCGGAATCGCCCTCGCCACCGAGCAGGGCTTTCCCCATCCGGTGACGGCCGACGGCGTGCTGGTGCAACGCATGCTCGCCAACCTCGTCTGCAATGCGATCGACGCTTCCACCTCCGGTCAAAAAGTGGGCCTCGCGGCCGGCGCCACCCGGCCCGGTTGGTTGCGTCTGCAGGTCACCGACGAAGGCGGCGGGATCGCCGCTGAGATCATCGACCGCATCTTCGATCCGTATTTCACGACCAAGGAATTCGGCGAGGATGTGCGCGGTTTCGGGCTCGGTCTCACCATTTCGCAGAAAATCGTCCACCTGCATCGCGGCACGATTGCCGCGAAGAGCGAGCCCGGACGGGGTACCGTCATCACCGTCGAAATTCCGACGACGCCAGCCGCGGTGACCGCTTTACCCGCACCGCCTTCTTGACTACGCCGTGCGTCGCCCTGCAATCAGACAAGCATGCCCCCCGACGCCGCCAGTCTGCTACCACCCCGGATCTTGGTGGTGGACGATGAACGCCAGATTCACGCGTCCGTGCGCTTGCGCCTCGGGGGTGCGTTTGCATTGGTGTGCTGCTTCGACGCCCGGGAGGCGTTGGAAAAAATCGCGCAGACCCGCTTTGACCTCTGTTTCGTCGACATCCACATGCCCGCCATGGACGGGCTCACCTTCATCGACGCGGCGCAAAAATTGGATCCCGGGATCGGTTTTGTGGTGCTCAGCGCCTTCGACACCCACGAAAATCTGCACCGCGCGATTCCGTTGCACGTCTACGAATTTATCTCGAAGCCGCTGCCGGAACGAGCCGGGTTCGAAGCCCGCGTTCCCGGCTGGATCGAACAAGCCCGCCAGCAACGACGCGATCAAGACCTCGCGCGGCAGGCTGGCGTGGTCGCCGCTGAGCGGGATTCAGCCCGTCTGGAGCGGGAAGTCGAACTCGTGGCTTCGGAAACCGCGCGCGATGCCTTGCGGCAGACGGCCGGCCTGCTCACCACGATCCACGCCCAGCTCATCAGCGCCACCGCCCAGCTGAAGACCCGCGTCAAGGGCGATCCCGCGGCGACGCACCTGCTCCGGGGCCTCGAAGAAGCCAGCAAGACCGCCGATGCCGCGATGACGGTGGCTGAGGGGTTTTTCGACTCCGCCTATGGAAGCCGCGACACCTCTCCCGCCATCCTCAACGATGGAATCCGCCACGCCATCGACATCGCCCGGCGGGTCGGTCGCGCGGACGAAGGCAACAAGGCGGTCGACCTCGGCCCGATTGACGCGCCTCTCCCGATTCACGAGCTGTCCGGGATCGATTTTCTCCTGATGATGGTGCCGGCCCTGGGCGCGGCCTTCGTCTGTGCGGCGGCCAAGACCACCGTGGCCGTACGCTGCGAGGGATTTTCCCGGCTCGACACCGTGGCCCGGGACCCGCGGCGGAAAAATCTTCTCTGGCTGAATCGCAAGCATGCGCTCGGCAGCCACTCCGGCGTGCTGATTACGATTTCGGCCAGCGCCCCGCCCCTTTCGACGGCCCAGGTGGAAGCGTGGTTCAAGGGTGAATTCGCCCCCCTCGCCGCGGTACCATCCCGAGGCCTGGTGGCTGGCATCCAAAAGTGCCACGGTTTGCTGGCAGTCGCCGTGACTCCCTCCGCGGAGCGATTCAGCCTCGCTCTCGCCCTGCCGGTTTAGTCCAGCAGACGGCCGGACTTCGGTTTCCATCGATTCCCGTATTACGGATAAATAACGGGAGCGGCCTTGGGCGACGCGCCGTCACGGCTTGTCGTCTCCTCATGGAAAAAAAATCCGCCGTCCCTGCCCAGCGTGTATTGATTCTCAAAGCCGATCGGCTCTACGCCGAGATCCTGCGACAATACGCGGAACGCGTGCTCCCCCAGGCCCGGGTCGTGATCACCAGTTCCGCCGCCGCCGCCAGCCGGGAACTAGCCAAGCACCCGGTCGACCTGTTTGTGACCGGCCTCGGTGAAGCACTCGAGGGCGACACCCTCGATCTGATCTTTCGCTGCACCAAACCGCCCAGCTGCGCCCGTCGCGTGCTCGTGGTGACCAGCCGTCGGGAGTACCGCACCATCGCGGCGCTACGCTCCCTCCCCGTCCAAGGCGTTTTCGACTCCGCCGAGGAGACACCCGACGCATTCATGCACGCCGTGCAAACCGTGAGCGCAGGTGCCCGCTACTGGAGTGCGAGCATTGTGCGGTATCTCAAACACCTCACCGCAGCACCCACCGCGCTGTTTCGTATGCTGACGGACTTCGAACAGGTCGTACTGAGCGTCATCGGCGACGGGTGCGATGATACGGCGGCGGCCGACCGACTCGGCCTGAGGAAAACAACCGTCGCCACCGTGCGACGTGAGCTGCACCGAAAACTTCACGTCCAACATCGCGGCGATCTGGTCCGGGTCGCCGCCCAGCAGGGATTCGTACGCTTCACCCCGGACGGTGTGGAGCGCCCTGGATTCGCCCTGCTCACCGCCGCGTATCATCCACGAAAGCACCGGGACCCTTCCTGGGAACGAATCCAACTCAACGTGGCCTGAGGCGGCCCCGGCAGCCCGCCGGGGAGTCTGCTGGCCGGGCAGCCGGCTCCACCGCTCAATGAATCGTCACGGTTAATCGGCGAACCGTCTCCCTCGACCGGGTTTCTCCGCTGCATGATTTTTCGCGACGAATTTTCGTTGTGACCGGGCCGGGCGACCGCCGAGAGTCGCGGGACACCCAAGCCCATGCACCTCACCGGTCAGTTCATCTATCCCGTGAAATCGTTGCGCGGTTGCGCCCTCGCCACCGCCGAAGTCGACGCCCTCGGCCTCGTTGGCGACCGGCGTTTTCTGGTGATTGATGAGCACGGCCAGTTCCTCACTCAACGCACCCTGCCGCGCATGGCGCTCGTCGCCACCGCACTTTCCAACCACACCCTCACGCTCTCCGCCGCCGGCGCCGGTGCGTGCTCCATCCCGCGCCATGCTCCGCCCGACCAGCCCCCTCCGCTCATCCGCACCGTGAGCATCTGGAGCAGCACTGGTTTGTCCGCGGAAGACTGCGGCGACTCGGCCGCCACCTGGCTCAGCGATTTTCTCGGCGTAAAATGCCGGCTCGTGCGCGCGGGCGCGGCTTTCCACCGGCCCGTGCTCAAGCCTGGCAAGGCCCGCCCCGACGACGTCGTGAGCTTCCCCGACGCGTACCCACTGCTGGTCATCAGCGAAGCCTCGCTCGCTGATCTCAACGACCGCATCGTCGCAAGCGGCGAGGACGCCGTGCCGATGGCCCGCTTCCGACCGAATCTCGTCGTCGCCGGCTGCACGGCGTTTGCCGAGGACTCGTGGGGGCGCATTCGCATCGGCGACGTCTGGTTGCGGGGCGGCGGGCCGTGCGTGCGGTGTGCCGTGCCGGCGATCGATCAGCTCACCGCCGAGCGTGGCCAGGAGCCCTTGCGCACGCTCGCGACCTACCGACGCGATGCCGCCGATCTCACAAACGTCATTTTCGGGCAGAACCTTTTCCACGAAACAAAGAGCGGCTCGCTGCGCGTGGGCGACCCGGTGGAGATTGCCTGAAAACGGCCGCCCGACGAGAGCACGTCATCCCCGCATGAAAACCACCCTCCTGATTCTGGCTTCGGTCTGCGCATGCATCGTCTCCCCTCCCGCCCGCGCTGACGACCCCGCGCGCTGGCAGCAGCAGGCTGCCAACGTCACGATCATCCGCGACAACTGGGGTATTCCGCACGTGTACGGAAAATCCGACGCGGATGCCGTCTTCGGTCTGCTGTATGCGCAGGCCGAGGACGATTTTCCGCGCATCGAGCTGAACTACATCAACGCGCTCGGCCGGCTCGCCGAGGTCGAAGGTGAGGCCGAGATCTACCGCGACCTCCGGATGAAGCTCTTCATCGACCCGGCCGACCTGCGGGCCAAGTACGCCGAAAGTCCCGCGTGGTTGCAAAGGCTGATGGACGCCTTTGCCGCCGGCCTGAACTACTACCTGCACACGCACCCAAAGGTGAAACCGCGCCTCCTCACCCGCTTCGAACCGTGGATGGCGCTCGCGTTTTCCGAAGGCAGCATCGGCGGCGACATCGAGTCGATCTCGCTGCGTCAACTCGAACAGTTTTATGGCCAACGTCCGGCCCCGGGGGCCACGACGCCCCGCGAGGCGGCCGGCACCGAGCCCGGCGGATCGAATGGCTTTGCCATCGCCCCCCGACGCAGCGCGTCCGGCCACGCCCTGCTGCTGATCAACCCGCATACGTCGTTTTACTTCCGGCCCGAGGTCCACGCCGTCAGCGAGGAGGGCCTGAACGCCTACGGCGCCGTCACCTGGGGGCAGTTCTTCGTGTATCAGGGCTTCAACGACCGCGCCGGCTGGATGCACACGTCCGGAGGCGGCGACGTGATCGACGAATACGCCCTGACGGCGCTGGAGAAACCGGGCGGTCGCTTCTACCGCCACGGCGCCACGGAACGCCCCGTCTCCACCCGCAATATCACCCTGCCCTTCAAACAGGGAACTTCCTCCGGCGCGCGGACGATCACGGCGTACTTCACTCACCACGGTCCGATCGTGCGGGCCGCCGACGGCAAGTGGATCAGCGTGCGGCTGATGCAGGAGCCGATCAAGGCGCTGACCCAATCCTATCAGCGCACCAAGGCGCGCACCTACGCCGAATTTCTCCGCACCATGGAACTGCGCACGAATTCCTCCAACAATACCGTCTACGCGGACGCCGACGGCACCATCGCCTATTTCCACGGCAATTTCATCCCCGTGCGCGATCCGAAATTCGACTGGACGAAACCCGTCGACGGCAGCAATCCCGCGACAGACTGGCGCGGACTCCACGCGATCAACGAGACCATCACGCTGCTCAATCCACCGAACGGCTGGATTCAGAACACCAACAACTGGCCGTTTTCGGCCGCGGGGCCAAACAGCCCGCGCGCCAAGGACTTTCACGCCTACATGTGGACGCGGCCCGAGAATCCCCGGGGCCTCAACGCCGTGCGCGTGCTCGCAAGCAAAAAAGATCTCACCCTCGAGGGGTTGATCTCCGTCGCCTATGACGACCGGCTCGTTGCATTCGAAACCCTGATTCCCGCCCTGCTGCGGGCCTACGACTCAGCCGCCGCATCCGATCCGCTCAAGACCGGCGTGGCGGACCAAATCGCGCTGCTGCGCACGTGGGATTTTCGCTGCTCCGTGAGCTCGGTGCCAGCGACACTCGCCATTCTCTGGGCCCAGGATTTGCTGGACCGCGCCGAGGCCAAGGGCGCCGGCAAAGGCGGGTCGGCCTACGACACGCTGGTGGAGCAGACGCCGGCGCGGGAGCACCTCGAAGCACTCGCCCGGACGGCGACCCGGTTGCAGCGCGACTTCGGCACGTGGAAGACCCCGTGGGGTGAAATCAATCGCTTCCAACGCCTGACGGGAGCCGTCAACGAGACATTTGACGACAGCCGGCCCAGTCTGCCGATTGGCTTCGCGTCGTCCACCTGGGGCTCCCTGGCGGCGTTTGGTGTCTCGAATCAGCCCAAGACGAAAAAAATCTACGGCACGAAAGGCAACAGCTTCGTCGCCGTCGTCGAATTTGGTCCGCGCGTGCGGGCCAAGAGCGTGCTCGCCGGGGGTGTCAGCGGCGACCCGGCCTCGCCCCACTTCAACGATCAGGCCGGACTCTACGCCCGGGGGGAATTCAAAGATGTGCGCTTCCACCGGGAGGACGTCGAGCGACACGCGGAGCGAAAATACCGCCCCGGGCAATAGGCGCGAGGCTGGCGATCCTCCGCCGAAATTCGAAAGTGCTGGCTTGCGACAAAAACCGACGGTCCGTAATCGTTCCGCAATCCATGTCAACCGAGGCGAACGATCCCCCACCCCTGCCCCGTCGATCGCCCAAACTCTTTCCCGATGCTCCGGCACCGTCGGAACCCGCGGAGCCGCCGCGACAAGTTTTCCGTTTGCGAACCGAGGTGCTTCAGCCGTCCGAAGGGCCCAGCACGGACAAGGCCCGGGAGCTTTTTTTCCTCAACTGGCTCGCGCAGAATCCCGGCGGCAAAGCGGACAGTGAAGATTTTGAACGGGCGTACGGTGATTTCCAAATCAAGCAGGCCGAGGCGAAGGGTTATTACCGAGATCGCGAGCGGACCGCGTCGAAGTGGCCGGAAATCCGTCGCGCGCTGTTCATCGGGTTTCTCATCCTCGCCGCCATCGCCGCCTTCAACTCGATCCGCGCCAAGTTCGAGACGCGCCCTCCGTCGAAGCGAAGTTCCAGCTCAAGCGGCGGGGCAGGAGCCGACCGTTCGGTGGGAGACCGCAGCGCGTAGCGCTGCCTTAGCAGAATTTCGGAACCAGAATCTCCAAAGCCGGACAACCCGCCGACCCTCAATGAGCATCCGAGCTCGAACCCCGAACGGCTGCTCATGAGTTCGCCGCAGATTCTCACGTTCACCACCGTGCCCCAGGAAGTGGCGCGGGCGGGCAACCGCGAGGAATGCCTGCATTATCTTGCACAGGCCCGCGCGGTGCGGCGGCAGCTCGAGGAGCGCACGCTGCATTTGGCGGAACGCGGCCTGCCCGTGGAGCTGCCGTCGCAGCCCCCGCTGGAGGAGGCCGAGCAGGCGATGTGGGATCGGTTTGGCCCCGACGCCGACGGCTCCGAGGCGGTACGTTCCATCCATGCCTATTATCAGGCGTTGAAGCACCCGTGGACGGAGCAGATCGAGGCTGCGGAACGTTCGCTCGCTGAGAAATCCCGCCGCGAGCAGGAGGCGGCGGCGGAATTCGCCCGCCTCCGCCAAATCGAGGTGCAACTCGTGCGGAACGCCGAGGCCGACACCGCCCATCGATCGGCCGCCGAGCGTGCCGCCACGTTGCAGGTCACCGCCGCCGATCTCACCGCTGAACTGACCGACCGGGCCGGCCCCCGGTCGGTCGTGGCCAAGGCCGGCCAGTGGATTTCCGAACTCGGCACCGACGAAAAAATCCAACGCAAAGTCGCCGCGATCCTTGCCACCGCGGGCACGGAGGCGGAACAACGGTCGCTGCGCGAACGCCTCGAAGTCCACTGCCGCGGCAACCCCGAGGTCGCCGTCGCCCACCTCGAGCACCTGCGGCTCGTGCGCAACCGCGAGCTCGAAGAACGGCGCCGCCAGGCGGTCGAGGAAGAGATGCGCCAGCGGCAGGCGCGGGATTTGCACGACTCGCTCACGGCGTCCCTCGCCGCCTGCGAGCCGATGCTCAGCTCGCTGCCGTTTCAGGAAAGCGCGACCCATCGCGCCGCATTGCAGGCCGCACTCGCACTCTGCGCCGAGGGCGAAACCGCCCGGGCCGAGAACTCCTTTGAGACGGCCCGCCAGGAGCTGAAGTCCGCCGCCGCCCGCCGGCCGGCCGTCATCGCCATGGTGCGGGAACTCCTGAAAATGGGTTATCAGGAAATCACCCCGATGGAGACGATCACCGCCAGCGACATCAATGCGCGCGGGGTCAGTACTGTTCAGCTGGGTCTGCGCGACGATCCTGATCGACTCGCGGAGATCAGTTTCACGCAGGACGCCTCGACCGTGGCCGTGCAGGCCGTGCGGACCATCCCCACCAACGGCACCGCGGAACAGCGCGCCGCTGATCAGGCCGCCCAGACGACGCTGTGCGCCGACGTGGACGCGGTGCGAACCGGCGCGGCGCTCCGCGGGTACCAAGCCCAGGTGACACGGCGCGAGGAACCCGGCAAAGCCATGCCAACGCGAAACGTGAAGGTAAAACGCGGCGGCCTCTTCGTCCGCTCCGCCGCCGGGGCCGGCCAGTCCGCGGCACGCGCCCGGGCCGCCTCGCACTAGTATTTCTCTGCTCGGTTTGATGGAGGCGGGGTGCCCCCACCCCGCAGTCTGCGGTTTCGCAGCGCATGCCTCCGGCTAGCATTACTTCGTCAATTGCCTCCAAGAATTCGAGCGGAAAACTTGTCACGTATTACGTGACAAGAGCTCTGAGATTTCTCGCTTTTCTTCGATGGCCGCCGCCAGAGTAACGCCTGCCCCGGAATCTTCCCTCACGATGATCATCCCCGAGAATCTAAAAATCCTGCTCGAAGACCGGGCCTCACCGCGCTGGCTGAAAGAGGTCTACACCTTCCTGTCGGTGAAGTCGCAATTCGTGCTCTGGGGCAATATCCGCGACAAATTCGCTTATCCGAGTTCGCCCGGCCAATACGATCTGCTGACGATTCACGAGTTCCTCACCGACGCCCTGCGCGCGATGGGCTTCGAGGCCACGCTCCTGGTCGATCCCATCCACGGGATCACGCTGCTGGATCCCACCCCCGCGGACGACGAGGATGGCAAGAAATCGCGGCAACTGCATCGCCAGCTCACTGCCGCCAAACTGAACGAGCTCACCCGGACGGTCGGCGGAAAATTCGTCGAGAACGCCAGCCTTGGCGGCCGGGTGCACATGGAAGCGGAGTTCCCGGTCGCCGTCGTGATCGCGGAAGCGCTCGCCGGCCAGCGCGCCTTCCCCCTCGCGACCTTGTTCAATTACCTGATGGGCTTCGTCAACAGCCAGGGCGGCGAGGCCTCGACCGGTGAGAGCGCGACCGAGGCGTTCATCCGCTCGCTGATCGTCTCGTACGATGCCAAGCCGAACAAACCGCTCCGGCTGTTCAACCCGATCTTCTGGCTGTGCGATCGGGAAAATGAGCTGCCGGCCTGGCTCGCGCTCAACAATCCGCGCATCCGCTCCATCTCGGTCGGCCGGCCCGACGCCGGCACGCGCCGCCTCATCTGCCACAGCCAGCTCGGCGGCGCGGAGGAGTTCCGCCTCATGGACAGCACGGCGCAAAAAAGCGTCGTCGACGACTACGTGGCGCACACCGACGGGCTCACGCTCAACGACATCGCGGCCATCGCCAACTTTCGCGTGCGCGATCAACTCGCCGTGAAACACATCGCCGACGCCGCGCGCCGCTACAAGCTGGGCATCACCGAGGATCCCTGGAAGGCGATGGCGGAAAATGATCCCAAGGGCTTTCTGCTCCGGATGGGCGAGACGCTGCACCGGCGCGTGAAGGGCCAGCCGCACGCCATCGAGAAGGCGGTCACGATCGTGCGCAAGGCGCTGCGCGGCGTCGCGGGCGCGCAGGCGGGCGGCAGCAACCGGCCGAAGGGCATCCTCTTTCTGGCCGGCCCCACGGGCACGGGCAAGACGGAGCTCGCGAAGAGTCTGACCGAGGCGCTGTTTTACGACGAGCGCGCCTACATCCGGTTCGACATGAGCGAATTCAGCGCGGAGCACTCCGACCAGCGGCTGCTCGGCGCGCCGCCCGGCTACGTCGGCTTCGAGGCCGGCGGCGAATTGACCCGGGCCGTGCGGGAAAAACCGTGCGCCGTCATCCTGTTCGACGAAATCGAGAAAGCCAACGAGCGTCTGTGGGACAAGTTTCTCGCCATCCTGGACGACGGCCAGCTGACCAGCGGCAAGGGGGAACGCGTCTATTTTTCCGAGGCAATCATCGTGTTCACGTCAAACCTCGGGATGACGCGCGTGAGCAACGAATTTCGCAAATCGGAAAATCTGCCATCACACGCCGACCTGACGCGCGTGGTGAACGAGGAGATCGACAAGTTTTTCGCGGAGAAGCTGAACCGGCCGGAGCTGCGCAATCGGCTCGGCGACAACATCGTCGTGTTCGATTTCATTCGGGAGGAAAGTGCCCGCGCCATCTTGCAGAAACAGGTGGATCTCGTGATCAAGCGGGTGAAGGAGCGCGAACAGATCGAGATCGTGATTACGGGTCGCGAGGACGCGGCGCCCGGCTCGGCGATGGCCACGCTCGTCGGCGAGTGCTGCGGCAATCTGCTGAACGGCGGGCGCGGCATCGGCAACCGGCTCGACACGGTCTTCATCGGACCGCTGACCGCCTGGATGGACGCCCACGAACCTGCCGCCGGCTCGATGGTGCGCGTCGCCCGGATCGTGCCGGGTGCGCACGGCCGGTATGAAATTGAGGCGGAGGCGTAGTCCATGCCATCGGAAGAAACCTCGCCGTATCCGGATAGGCGCACCGCCAAGTTGGCAGTTTGCTGTCCGATGGAGTGCGGGTGCCCTCACCCGCTGATCGAGCGAATGCGCGGTGATGGCACTGCGCCCCCCTCAGTCCGCCGACAAATATATTTTCAATGACGAGTTCCGGGAGGATGCTAGCGCCACCGATGTTCCTCTATTTCAGCCACGCTCATTTTCCCGTCACCGCCCTCGGCTATGGGCGCCGGGTCGGCATCTGGCTGCAAGGGTGCTCCCTCGGTTGCCCGGGCTGCGTCGCACCGCAAACCTGGACGCGCACCGCCGCCCACCGGGTCGAACTCGGGGCGCTCGTCGCCGGCCTCCGGCGCTTTCTCAGCTCGGCGGATGGCGTGACAATCTCGGGCGGCGAACCCTTTGAACAACCGCGCGCCCTCCGGGCGTTGATCGCGGCGGTGCGCCGCGAATGTGCCGGTGGCGACATTGTGGTTTATTCCGGCCGGCCGGCCGCGTGGTTACGCCGCCGCCACGCGGCCATTCTCGCTGAGATCGACGTGCTGATTCCCGAGCCATTCATCGAAAGCGCCCGCCCCACCCACCCTCTCGCCGGTTCGGGCAACCAACCGGTGCTGCTGCTCAGCGAATTGGCGCGGCGCCGCTATGGCGCGCGCCCAACGAATTCGCCGGGACGGATTGATATCGCGCCGGCCGCGGATCGGTTGCGCCTCGCCGGCATCCCGCGCCGCGGCGAGATCGCACGCCTGGGCGCCGTGGCCGCCGCCACCACCGGCGAACTCCACCCGTCATGAGCCGCTTTGCTTGTAGTTACTGCAGCCGTACGTTTCCCGGACGGGTCCGGCGTCCGCCCGATTGTCCAACCCAGGACTGCTGTGACATCCAGGAAGTGGTGGAGGCCGAGGAACTGGATCCGATCAGCGAGCTGCTGGGCCGGCCGGTTGCGGCCGAGCCACCCCCGCCCGCGCCACCCGCGCCCGTTTCGAGTCCTCGACCGAGTCCACCCATCACGCCGCCGCCACTCCGCCCCGAGCCGCCATCGATCGTGCCCACCGAAGCCACCGGCTTGACCGTCGGTTCGCTCATCGGCGGATTCGCCATCACCGGAGAGGCGAGCACACTCGGCGCCGACGCGTATTACGCGGGCACGCACCGGCTGTCGGGAGAACACGTGCGGATTCGCCGCTATCGGGCCATCGGCACGCAGCATCCGGGTATTCGCGCCGACCTCCGCAAACTCATCGAAGCGCACGGCAATCCCGCCTTTTTGCGGCTGCTGCACTTGGAGCAGGCCGGCGGGTTTTCATTTGAGGTACTCGAGCAGCCGCACGGCGTGAGCCTGCGCGAACACGCCGCCGGGCAACTCCTGCCGCTGGACGAGTTGCGCCCGATCATCAGCCAGCTCGCCCACCTGCTCGGCCAGCTGCACGCACCCAAATTCGGCCGCTCGATCATCCACCGGGGATTGAGCCTCGACACCGTGTTTTTGCGCGCGAACGACGACGGCACGGCCGTGCTGGAATTCGGCGGCTGGGAATCCGCCATGGTGGTCGCGGCGAATGCCGAGGTCACCTATTCGATCCCGCTGCCGGACTTGCGGACGTGTCCGCCGGAGGCGGCGGGAAAGACGACCTTGGCCTTCGACGATCACGCCGCGGCCTGGGACTGGTGGTCGCTGGGCCGGATCGCGCAGGAACTCACGTTGGGCCGGCACGTGTTTGATGTGCTGCCGTCGGAGGGCGTCGAGGCGCAGCATCTGCGCCAGTCGATCATGCTCGACGAGGACACCACGCGGTATTCGCCCAAGGGAATCCGCTACCGGCCCGGGCTGGTCGAGATCATGGGAGCCAAGATGGCGGCACCCGTCCGGAATCTGCTTCGGGGCTTGCTGGCCTGCAACCAGCGGGCGCGGTGGGGCGCCGGTTCGGTCACGGCCTGGCTGCAGGGGGAAAAGCTCGACGACCCGTACGACCTCTCGGCCATCGAGCCGATTTTCAATTGGGACGGAAAGTCCTTTCCCGTCACCGAGGCGGCGAAGTACCTGCTCACCCAGGCGGCCTGGGAGGACGCCGTTTCCAATTTTGCCGATTCCGCCAACCCGAAACGCCTGTCCTACCAAATCCTCCATGTGTACAAGGCTCGGCGATACATCGAGGCGTTTGACTCAGCCTCGAAGCTCCTCGCGGAACCGGCCCTGAACGAGTGCCCGCGCCCGTTCCGGGAGGGGCTGGCCACCTCGTTGTTTCTTTCGAGCGTGGCGGATTTTCGGGAAACCCCGGTGATGGCCGGCCGGCTCCTCGATCGGGCGTGGGTGGTCGAGCGGCTGAACGAGGCCGCGTCCCCCGAGACCATGGAGAAGACCGCGCGGGAAATCGCGGTCCTCCTGGAAACGCCAGTCCTGCGCCGCATCGAGGCGCAGTTCGTCGCGACGGGTCGCACGCTGCGGGAGGTGCAGGCCATTTACCAGGACGCCCGGCGGGGACTGGAACGGCAGCGCGAAATCATCGACCTGCGAAACCCGCGCGATCTGCTCGTGCTGTTGAAGCTGGTTTTCGCGGACCCGGCGTATTTGGCGGAAGAGGCCGGGGTAACGCGCGGGCAGTTTCACGATGCCGGCGTATCCCCGTGGAAAGAAATCTGGGAGTCGACGGCGGCGCCCGAACCCGCCGCGCAGGTGCTGATTTTGGTCGCCCGGATGGATGTAAGGAAGGCCCGGTTGCGCACCTCCGAACAGTGGGCCAACGAAAAGATCGACGCGCTGCGGGCCGACGGAGCCCGTTATTATAATTTCCTGGTCCATGCGCTCGTGTACCGGGCGATGGCGTGGGGCCTGCCGACATTTGCCGGGCCGGTCGGTTTTGTCTGCATCACTCTCCTAAGTGCCCGTCAATAAATAAGGTTTACATCTTTGGAAAGCCGCTGTAATCCTATGAGTAGATGGTGCATGTCCGTGATATTCGAAAGAAGCTGCGAGTTTTGTGGCCGCATCTCAGTGAAAGGTCGCGACGAATGAT
>SXSC01000203.1 GCA_005792355.1 Opitutaceae bacterium | reverse complement strand
TTGAATTTGCGGCATTCGTCTCCCTTGCCACGGCTGGTTCCCGCCTTCAATCCCGGACCGGCCCAACTCAGGTTCAGGTCTCTTTTTCGTTCCTCTCTCCACCTCTTCGCTTCAGGTGCAGGTCAGGATGTCTGAGCCTTTGTTGAATTCGCTGTGCGGACCGTAGGGATCGTAGCGGCCCAGGCTCTTCGCGTAGCCGACAACTTCGTCGTCGAGGTTGGACGCCGTAGTCTTGAGGTCCGTGATGATTGGCACGGCCGCCGCCGGGGCGTGGCGCACTTGCAGAAAATACTCCGCCGACAGCATGAGCGACGAGCTGTCGCGAAACTCGTGCTTCAGGGCGAGGTAGAGCTCCGTATTGCGGCTCGCGCCATTCGCCTGGACGAAGTCGCGGGAGTATTGCGTGCCCGTAAAGATATAGGACGTCTTACCCGCGTCACCGCGATAGACCGGGCCGGTCGCCTCGATGGAACCGCGACGCGTGTTGTAGTCGCCGACATTCAGACTGAGCGAGTAGCCCTCCTTCGCCTTCGGCGCCTTGGAGATCATGTTCATCATACCGCCGGGGGAGGTGCGGCCGTAGATTGCGGCGTTCGACCCTTTGATGATTTCGATGCGATCCACGTTACTCGCGCCGAAGCGGCCGAGGCGAAAAAATCCGTCGCGCAACTGTGAGGTCGAGGCGAAGCCGCGCAGCGTAAAACCGCCGCCACTGTTCAGCCCGGTGAAACTGCCGATCTGCGTGAGCGTATCGTCGAGTTCGAAGATGGCGAAGTCGGCCAAAAACTCGCTGGTCATCACGTTTACCGTGTAGGGCAGATCGACGATCTTGGTCGCGACGCGGCTACCCGTGAGGGTTTCCGAGGCCGCATAGCCGCGATCACCTTCGGCCTGCACCGTGAAGGCGGAGAGGACGAGGGCTTCTTCCTCGACGGCGGGTTTGGCTGTGGGCACCGGGACGGTCTGCGCCTGGGAGGCGAGAACCGAGGCGGCCAAGAGCGCGGTGATCGTGGATGCACGGCTCGAATCGAAGCGATAGAACATAGGAGGGGTTGGGTGAGTCGAAGCAGTCCCAAATGAATTTACGGGCAGTCTACTTGGTCCAGCGTGGGTGCGCTATTGGCCGATCGGACAATAGTGCAGATACGCCCGGTCAGCCTTGGGCAGGTGGGTGGCTTGCAAGCGGGGAAATCCCCGTTGCGCACTACGCGACGCTGCCAGACCTCAGAAATCAAAACTGCTCGTCAGCAGAAACACGCGGGGCTCGGGATACTGGAAGACCACAGGATTGCCGGCGACGGAGAGTCCGCTCTGGGCGATGAGCTTGTCGTCGTTGAGGACGTTGCGGACGTTGAGCGACAGATTCCAGCGGACGCGCCTTTTGAAGAGGGTAGTCGAGTAGCCTAGCACGGCATCGGTGTTCACAACGGAGCCGCCCATAATCGGCCGCGCCACGTCGGCGATCGTGATGCTCGAGCCCGCCGGGAAAAGCCCCGGTGTGCCAAGAATCGGATCTTTCGACAGATCAGCCGTGGCCACCGTCTTCTCGCGGTAGCCAAGGATGCGGTCGCCGCGATAGCGCAGGCTGCCGCCGAAACGAAAGCCCTTCAGCAGGCCGGTCTGGATGCGATACGAGCTCGTCACATTGCCGCGCCACTCGACTTCCTGGTTGTTGGCTTGCCCCTCGCTCTCGCGCAGGAACGCCCAGCCCAGCGCGGAGCTGCGGATGTAGGCGAGCAATGTCTCGTTGGCGTTGGTGGCCGAGTTAAAATGGAGCTGCGTCGGACCGGTGCCAGTGCCGCGTTGCGGCGCGGCGAGGTCGTTGGCAGCGGCGAGCCAGTCTTTGAGGCGGTAACCGAGGACGCCGAACCAGTCCGCTGCGATCTTGGAGCTCCGCGTATTGTTCTTGGCGAGGCTGGCGCTCACACTCCAACCGCGGGTCGGGTTGGCGATCAGTCGGTATTCGATGCCCTTGGCGATGCGATCCGACGAGTTATTGTATTTGAGCGAGAACGCGTTTCCAGCGGCACCTTCGCTCTGCCAGTTGCGGACGTCGTCCAGGAGGAAGCGGATTGGGCTGGCTGCATCGATGCCGGCATTCGTTCCACCGATCACCGGCGCGCCCGTGGCGGCGGACTCGTAGCGGCCGCCGGATTTCACGAGGTTGTAGTTTTGCACCGATTTCTCGATGTGGATCGAGGTCCAACGGATATCAGTGCGGTCCATGCCAGAATTTCCTCCGACGGCCGTCGGGTTCGGCACGGTGATACCGCCACCGGAAACACCGAGGTACACGGACTCGTAGGCGTTTACGCGCAGCACAAATTTGTTTTCGAGGAAACGGAGCGAGACGCCGTATTCGCGCGTCGTGCCGTCATCAAGTTGCGCCTCGGCACCGTTGGGAGATTTGCGCGTGAAGTCGGCCACGAAGGCCGATGACGACTCTGTGTAATGCAGGCTCGGGATCGCATTGCGGCCGAGGGGATGCAGCACGACGCCCTTCATGCGCGACGTGACCTTGTATTCGGTCGGCGCCTCCAGGGAATCAAACTCGCCGCCGCGGCTGAGCATCGCATCCCACGGTTCGAAGCCAGCGTTGCCCACCGCCTGGCCGTTGCTGGGAAAAATAATCGCCGCACCACTGCGCACGGGCTCTTCGTATTTGCCGGACGCGGCGTTGTAGCGGCGCGCCAGACGGCTATTGGCGCCGCCCTGCCCGACCCACGGCGCAAACGAGGCATCCGAGAATCGCTCGCCAATGGTGAGATTGAGGCGGCCCTGGAGAAAACTGCTCTGCAAACCCCACTGGAGGGCATCTTCGTTCTTCTTGCCGTTCGAAGTCTGCACTTGCGCACCGTAGGGGCTGCTCATGCCCGAGTTGATCACGACATCGCGTCCGGCCGAGTCTTTGCCGATCACGCGCGTTTCTCCGTCCCACAGATTGAAGGGCGCATTCAATTCAAACTGGCCTCGGCCGCTGTTGTTTTGCGGCGTATCCAAATAGAACCGCGCACGCAGTCGGCGGGTGTTGCGGGTGGTGTCATTTGCGGCGTTGGTCCCGGCGGGATACGTGATGCCATCGAACGTGTTGTCGGAGATAATCCGCGCGTTGTTGTTGTTCTGCTGGACGCGCATGTTCACACCGCCGGTATACATCACGGCACCCTGGTGCGCGCCGAGCCAGCGCCAGAGACCGCCGCGCTTCTCGAGATCGTGGGCGAAGGCGACCTGCAGGCGGCGCTCCGTGCGGTGATTGCGCCACATGCTGCCCGTGATGTCGTCCTCGACGTAATATTTTCCAAGATTCGGATTCGGCGTGACGCCATCGGGGAGAAAGCGGTTCAGCTCGACGCGCAGATCGGTGTTGTTGCCGGAAATGAAGCTGAGCGAGCGGGTGTCGAAGACCTCGCGATTGTAGCCGCCCTCGACGTAGATGTCGCGCCAAGGATTCAGCTCAAAGACGAAGCCGTGGATACTGCCGCGCCAGCGGCGCTGCATGGCATTGCCGACCACGTTGCGATCCAGGGGATAAATGGCAGGATCGATGATGCTCGGGTCCTGCGTGCCGTCGAGCGGACGGCGCGACGTGACGGTGTTGGTCCAATTGCGAATCGCCGTGGGCTGGGTGCCGTCGAGGTTGAATACCACGGTGCCGGCGGCGGCGACGTTGTTGAAGCGCTCGGCGGAGTTGGCCAAGTCGGCCCCTTGGGCGTTGAACGCCGTCGTGAATTGCGCCGCCGTGCTCGTGGGGGTGAGCCCGGCATTGTTGAAATAGGGCCGTGATGGGGTCGCCAGCCACGGGCTTACACGATCGGCGACGAGCGTGTTGGCGGCGTTGCGCTGGCGCGAATCGTATTTTTCCAGCCATCCGCGCACCGCGATGCGCTTCGTCGGCTGGACCATCAGCGAGGTGTAAAACCGTTCGGTCTTCGCGCCCACGCCCTCGCGGTAGTCGCGCTCGTCGGCGCGGAGGCCGGCGACCCGCAAACCAAGGAGATTCTTGATCAGCGGCTGGCTCACATTGAGCGAGGCGCGCAAGCTCCCGTTCGAGTCGGCGCGGATCGTGGTGTTGCCGGAAAACTTCCGCAGGTCAGGCCGGTCGAAGGCCACATCGTTCGTGCCCCCGGCAAAACCAGCCCCGAAGAGAATGGCGTTGGAACCGGAGACGAGGGTGAAGCGCTTGCCGGTGTTGTAGGTGTCCAGCGGGACATTCGTCTCGAAGAAATCGTGCGTGTTGTTCGAGCGACTGAGACCGCGGGTGCGGCTGCCGTAGGCGGAGGAGAAAACACCATTGGTGTTCGCGTCCGTGCCGGGCGAAAAATTTTCGTCGTTGGACTCGATGTTCATCGAGTAGCGCACCGCCTCATCGAGCGTCAGCGCCCCAATGTCCTCGAGAAACTCCGAGGTCATCACGTCGATCTGCGAGGCCACGTCGCGCAGCTCACTCTTCAGGCGGGTGCCACCCAGTGTGCTCGTGGCGGCATAGCCGGTGTCAGAATTGGTGCTGACTGTGAACGGACTGAGGACGAGCGCCTCTTCCTGCGCGGCGGTTGGCGTGGCCGGTGCCGTAGCAGGCGCAGCCGGGGCGACCTGGGCGCGGAGCCCTGCACTCGCCAACGCGGCGAGGCAAAGCAGACCGGTAATCGGACGCACGGAGGAGCGGGAGCGAAGCAGTGGCAGGATGTCGTGGGTCATGGGGGCTGGCATGAAGGTTAGGAATGAAAGGGAATTTGCCTAGCGCTTTTTTTGCGCGTTGCCGAGCACGAGATCCGTCACCGGTTCGCCGCGAAGCAGCGGTTGGCCGAAGACCGTCTGGGTGTCGCCTTGTTGTTTGATCCAGCCGTCGAGTTCGACGCGGAGCGCATCGAGGCGGGTGGCGTGCTTGGGATTGGCGGCGAGGTTGCGGAGTTCGTGCGGATCGGCAGTGAGGTCGTAGAGTTCCTCGGCGGGATGCTCGAGGTAGCGGTTCACGACAGCTGCGGCGGAGGGTTTGGTTTTTGCGGCGGCAAGCCACGTGTCCCAAAAAAGCGGGCGGTGGGGCCCGATCGCGCGGGACATGTGAGTGTGGTATTGAAACTCGGGATGGAGATTGCGGATGTATTTCCAGTCGCGGGTCCGCACGCTGCGGATCGGGTAGACGTTGAAATTTCCGTCGCCGCTGTGCGTGGTGAAGACGCGGTCGCGGTGCGTGGTGGTCGTGCCGCGCAGCACGCCGGCAAAAGATTTTCCGTCCAGGCCGTCGGGGACTTTACCACCGGCTAGTTCGATAAACGTCGGCAGGAGGTCGGGCCAACTCACCATCGCCTCGCTGGTCGTGGCGGGCTTGAGGTGACCCGGCCACGCCATGATGAGCGGAACGCGGATGCCGGCCTCGTAGAGCGACCACTTGGCGAACGGCAGCGCGGCGCCGTGGTCGGCGCTGTAGATGAAGAGCGTATCGGCGGAAAGGTGTTCTCGGACGAGGGTGCGGACTTCGCCGAGCAGCGTGTCGGCCTTGGTCACATCGGTAAGATAGCGCGCGCGCTCCGCTCGGGCCGTGGGATCGTCGAAGTGGGTAGGCGGAATCTTCACCGCCGCGGGGTCGTAAGTGAGCTCGGTGCTCCAGACCGTATGAGGATGACGTGTGCCGACGAAGAGGCAGAGCGGTTTGGCCGCATCGCGAGCGGCGAGAAATTTCGCGACGGCCACCGTGTCTTCGAAGCCTTGGTTGGGACCCGCGGCGGAATCGAAGCCGTGGTCCTTCGCGTAGTCGGTGTGCGCGACTTTGCCGATGGCTACAACCTCGTAGCCGAGGGCGCGGAGGGCGGGAGGGAGCGAGGCGACACCGGGGTTCTTGCGCTTGTGATTGGGCTCGGCGCCGTTGCGCGCGGGCCAGAGGCCGGTGAGCAGCGTGGTGCGGCTCGGACCACACGCCGGGGAGGCGACAAAGGCATGCGTGAATTTCAGTCCTTCGGCCGCGAGCTTCGCCATGTGTGGCGTGCGCACCTCAGTCGAGCCATAGGCCTGCGAATCGAGTTGGCTGTGATCATCGGAGATGAAGACGACGATGTTGGGACGCGGCGGCGAACGGTCGGCGGCGACAAGGGTGCAGGCGGCGAATGCGCTGACGAGGGCGGCGGTGACGCGGGTGAGTCCGCGCGAGGAGGGAAATGTCATGGGGAGGATTTCTTTTTGGCGGCGCCGGCCGGCCGTAGGTTGTAACGGGATTCGGCAGGCGCGCGGCGGTGCGGGGCGGGATCGGCGGGGAGGCTCAGCGCGAGGCGGGCCTTCACGGCGGCGAGCGCAGGATCGGCGGCGCGGTTGGTGTATTCGCGCGGGTCGGTCTCGAGGTCGTAGAGTTCTTCGAAGCGGTTGCCGTAGCGGATGAGACGGTAGCGCGGATCCGAGACGGCGTGCGACGCGGCCGGCTCGCCGCCAAACTGAAACGACGTGAGTGCGAGCCGCGCACGGGGCGCGTCGGGGTTTTTCAACTGCGGGACGAGCGAGGCGCCGTCGCATTGCGCGGGAATCGGCAGACCCGCGAGCTCGCAGAGCGTCGGGTAGAGATCAGTAAGCGTCGCGGGCTGGCGGGTCTGGCGGCCGGCCTGCGCGACGCCGGGCGCGGCGATGAAGAGCGGCACGCGCGTGCTCTGGTTCCAGAGCGTGAACTTCTCCCAGTTCTCCTTTTCGCCGAGGTGAAAACCATGATCGCTCCAGAGAACGACGATGGTGTTGTCCTTGAGCGGCGAGGCGTCGAGGGCGTCGAGCAGGCGGCCAATCTGGTGGTCCACGTAGCTGACGCTGGCGAGATAACCTTGGACGAATTTCTCCCATTGGCGGTTGGCGACAACCCAGCGGTGCCAACTGCGGCGGCCGTGCTCATGGGCGTCGGCCAGATCGTCGGCGCGGACCTCGGGGAGCTTCACGTCGGCCAGCGGATGGAGATCGAACCATTTTTGTGGGACCTCAAACGGGATGTGCGGCCGGAACAGGCCGACGGCGAGGAAGAGCGGCTTGGTCTGCGGCTGGCGCATCTGCGCGGCGGCCCAATCGACGACGAGGTGGTCGCCGGTCTGTTCGTCGGGCACGTGGAGCGGCGCGGCACCGAAATAATTATTTTGCAGGGGACGACCGGGGGTGAGGCCGGCTTCGGCGTCAGGCTCAAATTTCGCGCGCACCCAGTCGGGCGAAATGGGATCGAGCGGATCGCCGCGGTAGGCGTCCCAGGCGGCCGGATCGTTTTGGGAATCGCCGGGCGTCCATTGCAGCGTGTGGAAAATCTTTCCGCCACCGACGGCGCGGTAGCCGTGATCGCGGAAGTGTTGGGAGAGGACGACGGCGTCCTTGAGCATCGGCGATTCCTCGCGCCAGCGCGGGCCGTGCGCGCCAAGGAGGTTGGTGTAGATGCCGGAGCGCGACGGGTGAACACCGGTCATCACCGCGAGGCGCGACGGGTGGCAGGCGGGCGCGGCGCAGTGGGCGTTGGCGAAGGTGACGGAGCGGTGTGCAAGCCGGTCGAGCTGCGGGGTCTTCACGCCCGGGTAGCGTGCGAGCGGAGCGATGTAGTCGTTGAGATCGTCAACGGCGATGAAGAGGACGTTGGGCCGGTTCGGCGGCAAGGCGGCGAACGAGGGGAAAGCAAGGGCCCCGACAGCGGCCGCGAGTGCGAACGTTCTTTTCATCATGGAACGGGATGAGGCAGGCCCGCTCAGAAGCGAAACGAATTCGACAGGCGCCAGATCTGCGGCGGGCCGACGCGCCAGACGGCGACCCGGTAGACTTGGTCGCGCGTGGATTGCACCGGAATGAGATTCCGGGCATTCGTGTTGAGATTCTGCACCCGGAGTTCGATTTCCCACTCCAACTTGTCGCGGAAAATCCGGCGCTTGTAGCGCAGCCACCCATCCACGTTGGTCTCGTTCGGCGCCCGATGCGGGCGAGTGATGTCGGCGACGAGCAAGCCGTTTACCAATTGGGAGGGATAGCCGATCACCGCGCGGTCCTGCCAACGATAGGCGGCGCCGAAGCTCGCGCCTTTGAGGCGGCCGGTGCGGAAATCGTAGTTCGAGACGAGGTTCACACGCCATTTGCGCTGCTCATCGGAGGCTCGGCCTTCCTGCTGTTTGTAGAGCCGGTAGACGGAATAGACGTTGGTCTCGAGCCACTGCGCGATCGTGTTGTTGGTGGGCGTCTGGGCGCTGATCAACGTGGGGGGCGTGATGCTGGCATCGTTGAAGAAGGCGAGCCTGGCCATCGTGCCGTTGGGGCCGATGAGCGGGTCGGTGGCGGCCATCAGCGTGGCCATGCGCGGCGAATAGTTGGCCGTGAACGTCTCCTGCCGGGCCACGCTGGCGGAGATGCGCCAGCTCCGCGTGGGATTGTAGGTGAGCTCCAGCTCGATCCCCTTGGCCTCGACGTCATCGGTGTCGCCGATGCTGTTGGCCGTGGTGCGTTTGCTGAGGCCGGTCGAGGTGACATTCGTCAGGCCGGTCTGCGCGAGCAGGCTTGCCGGGGTGATTTTTCGGAACGCCGCGAGGCTCTCCATCGCCAGCGCGTAATGCGGTGTGCCCGGATCCAGGACGCCGGTCGCCGGATCGACGGAGGGGGCGCGGAAGCCGAAAAACTCGGATTCAATGAGGCCCGCGTAGAGGCCGAGGATGGCCTGGTTGGCGAACCGGTTGTAGACATTGCTGTTGCCGGTGAGCGGCCGGTTGCTGAGTTCGGACACGAACCAGTTCACGCGGGCGACAAGCTTGTCGTCGAAGGCGTTGAGTGTGAAACCGTATTCCTTGGTCTGGCCGGAGGCGGACGGAACGGCGTTGCCGAAGAAATCGATGGGCGTCGCGCCGAGGGAGAAATTCTGCGACACGCCGTAGTGACCGCTGAGACGCGCGAAACGCGGCAGGAGCCGCTGCGGCGCATGCGCGACGGCCGACCAACTGAAGGTGTTGGCCGACTGGGTCGTGCCGCCGCTTGTGAGTGCGAGATTCTTGAAATCGGCGAGCTGGTCGGGGCCGGTCTGGGCATCGTAGGCCGCGTTGAAGGCGACGTCCCGCCGCCAGCCGACCAAGCCGACAAGGTGGCGATCGAAAAGATAGGAGTTCCAGTTGCCGGCGTAGGATTTCACGCGCTGGGTGTTTTCGCCGTAGCTGCTGGCGAAGACGCCGGTGCGGAGCGTCGCAAGCGTGAGGTTGCCGGTCGCGGGATCGACGGTCTGGAGTGTCGTGGTCTGGCCGGGGTTCCAGAGTTGCTGGTCCTGCATCCGGTTGAGGCGGACTTCGCCGGGGGAACTTAGCGTGGTCAGATTCTGGTCACCGAGGTAGGCGACCCAGTTCACGATGCGGCGCTGCGAGCCGAGCGCGTCGGTCGGCGAGAAGATGGAACCGCCGTCGGGATCGGTGTAGCAAAGATTCCACGCCGTGCTCTTCGAGGTCTGGTCGTAGTTGTTGTAGAGTGCCGTGAAGGTGTGGTCGCCCAGCCAGCGCGCGATCCGCGAGGTGCGAAAATGGTCCGCCGGCCGGAAGCGCGCGAACGCCGTCACGCGGTAGTCCGTGCGCGCATCGGCGAGCTCGTTCATGGGCGCGCGGGTCTGGATGAAGGCCCGGCCGTAGTTCGGATTCTCCTGGCCAAGGTAGTTCTTCATCGCGTCGACAAAGAGTCCGGTGAAGCCCTGGAACGGCACGAAGGTCTTGCGCCGGTAGGTCTGCCGATCCACGGCAAACTCGATGCCCACGCGGTCGCGGAGGGCGGTCTGCTCGAAGGTGACGTTGTTGTGCTGCCACCGGTCGTTCTGAAAACTGGCCCGGCCGGAGATCAGGTTGCGGGTGAAGTCGAAGACCTGCAGGTTGCTCAGCGACATCGGGACGAGCAGCGGATCCTGCCGCCACGGTTGCTGGGAGACGAGATACAGGTAGGAGAATTGCCGGTTGCCGCTTGGATCGAGGCTCGGCGGCACGACGCGCAGCGGCGGGCTGAACGCGTTGGAGGCGATGTTGCTCATGAACGAATTCGAGCCGCCGGGGCCGCCGGTGGGGAGCGGCTGGTTGTATTGGTAGATGCGCTCGATCTGGCGCGAGGCGTTCGGATGAAACAGATACCGGGTGTTGATATCCTGATAGTAGGCGATCTGGTTCATCAGCAGCGCGAGCCGATCCTGGTTGTCCCGCGCGTTCACGACGCCGTCACGGTTCACGTCGGCGACGGTGAGGTAGTTCGCCGTGAACAGATCCTGGATGCCGGCGTCGAAGGCGAGCGGCAGGTTATCGGGCACGGCAAGGTTGACGCCGGCGGCGGCGAGCTGCGACCGCATGAGGTTGCGGACGACGGGAGCGGAGGCGAACCACGAGTCGATGGAGTTCGAGAGCGGCACGGTGTTCGGGCGGTTGGCGTCGCGCCGGCCGTCCTCGAAGAGCCCGCGGAGGACGGCGCCCTTCCATGGACGCGCCGCAAGTGCGGCGTAGAGCCGGTGGTCGTCCTGATGTGCGGGACGCTGGTAATACTTCGTGTCGTCGCGCAACAGGCCGACGCGGAGGGCCAGCCGCTTCGGGATCAGCACGCGGTTCAGGTCCAGTTCGGCGCGGAGCGAGCCTTCGCTGTCGGCCTGGAGCTTCGTCCGGCTGAACTGGCGAAACTCCGCCGCAGCGAGCGACGTGTTGGCGATGCCGGCCGGACTGCCGAGGCCGAAGAGGATGGCATTGGCGCCGCGGTTGACCTCGATGCGATCGGTGTTGAACCGGTCGGTCGGGATCAGCGTCAGGAAGTAATTGCGGGTCACGTCGGCAGCGGCGAGGCCGCGCACCCGCTGCGAGCCCTGCGGATCGGAGCGGCTCGCGGCGTCGCCGACGGAGGTCGAGCCGGGCGTGGCGTTGCTGAAGTTGCCGTTCAACCCGCTGGCCTCGGTGTTGGTGGTGTAGAGGAACAGGTCGTTCAGGTTGTTGGCGCCAACGTCGTCGAGGAATTCAGTGGTGAGGATCTGCACGGAGGCGGCGATATCCTTGAGTTCGGTCTTGAGGCGGGTGCCGGCGAGCGTCTGCGTCGCGCGGTAGCCGTTGTCGGTGAGTTCGGTGACGACGAACGGGGAGAGTTGGACGGCTTCGGCGGCGGCCGGTGGAGGAGGCGTGCCGGTGGGTGCGACTTGGGCGCTGACGGAGATGAGCGAGCCGAGGCAGAGCGCGGCGGCCGACAGGGCGAAGCCAGGTTTGGCGGGGAAAATCATGGGGGTTTTGGCGGGTGGCAGGTCAAACGCGGGGGAAGGCGCGCCACTATGACAGCCCGTCCCGCCCCAGGGCTATTGTCCGATCGGCCAATGGACCGAAGGAGCCTCAGGCCTTGAGCAACCCGCGCTCGAAGCCGCGCGCGACCGCCTCGGCGCGGTCGGCGGCCTGCAACTTCACGAGCAGCGCGCCGACGTGGGCCTTGGCCGTGCGCTCGGATATTCCGAGCAGCCGGCCGATCTCGGCATTGGTGAATCCCTGGCGCACGAGGCCGAGCACTTCGAGTTCCCGACGGGAGATCGCGCCCGTCTCGCTTTCCGCCGCCAACTGCCCAGCCACGGCTTCACCGATCACTTCCCGGCCGGCATGCACGGCCCTGATTGCCGCGACCAGTTCCGCCCGTCGCACGGTTTTCGTGACATAGCCACAGGCTCCGGCGGCCAGCGCGTGGCGGACATCTTCCGGCGCCTCGGACGACGTGAGCATCAACACCCGCGCCTGTGGAAACTCGCGCCGCAACCGCAGCAACGTTTCGATCCCGTCGATTCCAGGCATGCTCAGATCCAGCAGCATCACGTCGGCCGGGTTTGTCCGCCACGCCGTGATCGCCGTCTCGCCGTCGTCGGCCTCGGCCACGACCCGCAGCCCAGCGTCGAAGTTCAACACATTGGCCAGTCCGGCGCGGAGCACAGCGTGATCATCCACCAAGATCAGACGGATGGGAGCGGCAGGAGACACGTGGGACGGAGAGGAGGCGGACGACGCCACTGTAACCGCAGCGGCGGCCGGCGGGCACTTGGCCGATCGGCCAATGCGGCTTGGCTCAGGCGAGTTCTTCATCGTAGGCGCGCAGGGGAACTTCGAAGTGGACCGTGGTGCCCTGGCCCGGCGCGCTCTCGATCCCCAGCGTGCCATTGAGCCGCTCGATCCGTTCGCGCATGCCGGTCAGCCCGAAGTGGCCTTGCGGCGCACCGACCTGCGCGCCGACCGTGAAACCGCGGCCGTCGTCGCGCACGCTCATCGCAATCCACTCCGGTCTTTCCGCCAGGCGCGCGTCCAGCGTGACCGTGCGCGGGCGGCCGTGTTTGAGCGCGTTGTGCAGCGCCTCTTGGGCGACGAGGAGCAGATTGCCCGCCACGAAATCGGGCACGTGCGCCAGATCGCCCGTCGTGCGCACGTCGATTTTCACGTCGTGTCCCGCCCCCGCGCGCTCCACCAGCGAGCGCAAGGCGTCGGGCAACGCGAGCCCGTGCAGCGGAAGACTGCGCAACGCCCACACCGAGCCGCGCAATTCGTCCACCGCGTGGTCCAACATCCGCCGCGCCACCGGCAGGTGCACGGGCGGCCTCCCGGCTTCCGCGGGAGCGGCGGCTTCGGCTTCGCACGCTTCCATTTGAAACCCAATCCCGCCGAGCGTCTGCAGCAGGGTGTCGTGCAAATTCGCGGCGAGGCGGTTGCGCTCCCGCAGTGTCGCCTGAAACTCGATCGCGGCGTCACGCCGGGCGCTCATTTCCGCCGCCAGCTCACGGGTTTTGCGCCGCACCTGTCGGCGCAGTTGCCACGCCCAAAACAACGAGGCCCCGAGCGCGACAACGACAATCGCCACCGCGGCGACCAAGCGGCCCGGCGTCCACCACGACGGCGCGGTCACCACGAGCACGTCCGAGGCGCGGCGCAACACCACGTCGAGCCGGCTCGGCACCAACGACCGGCGGGAGCCCTCGACCGGCGTGTATTCCAACTGCACGATGGCGGTGATCTCCAAGACGCTCCCGGGCCGCAGCGCATCGAGCGCCGCCGTCTCGCCCGCATGAAGGATCGCGCCGAGGATCATCCCGCCGCGTTCGAGCGTGAGGCGGCGCACGGGTTGCCGAGGATCGGTCTCCGACTGCACGGCCAGCAAGGTCGCGCGGAAGCGCACGAGGTGCCCGTCGTAATCATGGGGCTTCGCCAGCTGGCCTGTGGTCATCGCCGTCGTGTTCAACGCAATGATTTCCTCGGGCGTGATCGCGACGGCGGCCGGCGTCGCCCCGCGTCCCACTTTGCGCACCTGCGCCTCGGCGAGGGTGCCGACGTGGCGCGACATGTCCCCGAAGCCGGCCGCCTCGACTTGATCCCCCGGTTCGAAGACGTCGGCCGCGCGGGTTTCCACGCGCACGGCGCTGTTGCCCGCCTGCAGATAGAGGAACCGGTTCGCGAGCGCGAACGTGACCGTGCCAGCCACCCGCACCCGGTGGGGTCCCGTCGGCTCGGGGCGAAACGTGAGAATCCGGTCGAGCGGCACCAAAGGTGCGGCAAACGGGGCCACCGCCGGCACTTCAATCGCGAGATCGCTTGCGTCGTTGGCGAACAGCCGCGGCATCGTGATTTCACCCCGCGTGTTGAACCGGCTCACCGCCACTCCTGTCACCCGCACCTCGGCGTCGACGAGATCGGCCGGGTTCCGCAGGGCCGGGGCGGGGAACTCGACGGTCGTGCGACCGGGGTTGGCATTGAGGTGCAGCAGCCAGCCGCCCTCCGCGGCCTGGAAGCCCTGCACGACGCCCCGCACTTCGACCCGCAGGCCGTCCTCCGTCCCGCTGAAAAAACGGGAGGGCATCATCGGCCGCGGCGCGGGCAGCGGTTCCTCCCCGAGGACGCGGATCGTGCGGGGGAGAATCACCGGGGCGTAACCGGCCGGATCGCTCAGGCCCACGATGTCGACCAACTGACCCACCCGGAGCGCTTCGATCGCCGCCTCATCCATTTCCCACAGCTGATTTCTCTTGGCGCGGCCGACCCCGATCCAGATGCCGGCGGAGGCATCCTGCACCATGATCGGGCCCTCGGGGCTTCGCCAGGTGACAACGCCGCGCACGTGGACGGGCAACGCCTGGGCCGCCGCCTCGCGTGACAACCTGCGCACCTCCGCGATGCGGGTGATGGGCTCCGCACTCCGCGCCGCACCGCCGCCCGCGCCGGTGAGCAGCAAGGCGGCCGCCAGCACCAGGCGGCGAGGGAATGGCTGGAGGGTACGCACGACAGCAGGAGATACCGCCGTTGCGGGGAAGCTGTCGATGAAGATGAAGCCGCGGGGCTTGAGTAGCGCCTGAGCAGCTGAGGTCAGTTTCAGTTTGCCCGCTTTTTCTTGGTGGTAGGAAACTGGATTCCTTTGCGGTCGCGAAAGATCTTCGTGAGCTGGCGGGCTTCGATCGCTCCTAAGAAACTACATTTGTTCATCGTTGGGGCTTAACATTGGCTCAGTTTCTTTCTGCCACCTCCAGCTCTCTCTCTCTCTCTCAAGAAACAGCGCCTGCATTGGCTGGTTGGAGGGAGAAGCCGAGTTGTGCCGCCAGCTTGCGCAGGGAGCGCTCCTTGCGTTGGCGGATGAGGGCGGGATTGCCGAGTTTGCCGGGGTCGAAGGCGGTGCCCGTCTTGATCATGGAGTAGAGGATCCGCGTCAATTTGTGGGCGGCGGCGGTGACGGCACCGGCCGGCCCCAGTTTCGCGCGCATGCGGCGGAACCAATCGCCCAGCGGTGACTCGACACGATTCAGGGATTGCGCGGACATGCGCAAGGCCGTCGCCAGGCGGTTGGAGACCGGCCGGGTGCTGACGCCGTCCACCGCCGTGACGTCCACGCCGAACTTTTGGAAAAGCACGGTGCGCACCCCTTCGTCCGGTTGCTTGCCCCGCTTGGTCGGCGGAGGTGGCACCGCTTCCGTGCGGCTCACGATCTCGGCGGCCAGGCGGTGAATCTCCTGCAGACATTCGTCGGCCAGCTGGTGGTGAAAGCGCCACGCCGCCAGCGACTGGCGCAGGGCAAAAAGCTGGTCCTCTTTCCAGTCGCCTTTCAAGGCGGCGGCCAGCTCGACCTCGCTTTTCTTGCAACGGTAGTCGCGATGCGCGGCGAGCTTCCGCGGATCGCGTTCCCCGGCGATGATCGCATCGAGAATAGCCAGCCCCGTCGTGCCCGTGAGGCCGGTAACCGCGCGATGCAGCAGCACGTTCATCTGCTCGAGGGCTTTTGGCACGCGCAGCAGGTGCGCGCTGGCCACCTGCACCAGGCTGTCGCGATGCCGCAGCGGAGTGACCAGCCAGCAGCCCGCGGCGCGAGCCGAGTCCGATTGATCGCACAAGCGAACCGCCGACAAAAGCCGAAAATTGCTGCGAGGATCGCCCACGCCAGCTTTGCCGCGCCTGGAAAGAAAAGAGAAAAATGCCTCCGCACGGTGCCGTTCATGGGTGAGGGCCGAAGTCGTCATGAGACCAAAGCGATGGGGTCAGTCCGAAACGTGCAACGCGCGCGCATCCGAATCGACTTTGTTGCATGTTGCTGACCCCGTTGGATCGGCCTTTGCTTAGAAGTCCCGGCGCGCTCGCAGGGTCACGAAGCGGCCGAGCGTATAGCCGGAATTAGTCGAAATGTCGAAGCCTTGGACCGCGCGCCCGTTGACGTGCGGCCGAGTATCAAGGACGTTGTCGCAGCTGAGCGTAAATCGCATCCGCTTGAATCCGAAATAAGTCGCCGACAAGTTAATTTTTGCGATCGGATTCTCGCCCCAGCCGGTGGTCGTGTAGACGTCGTTAAAGAATGCTCCGGTGTAAACGGCCGACAAGGTTGCGCCGACCTTCTTCACGTTCCAGGCGAGCTGGGCGTTGCCGGACCAGCGGGGATAGCGGCTGCGACCGGCAAGTTCCGTGAAGCCGCTTGTGATGCCGAAATTGTTGCCATATGAGACGATTCGCGAGGCCTGCGCGCCAAGCCGCCAGCGGCCGTATGCCCGCCAGGGCAGATCGTAGTTGGCGGCCAGATCGAAGCCTTTGTAACGGTACGAGGCAACGTTGTTGGGCGTGCCCTCAAGATAAAGGACCGGTCCGGGCGTCCCCTCCGAATTGTCGCGGATTACCCGCTCCGGAAAATACGTGAACAACGTCGAGGGCGTGTTGTAGGTGGTGATGGCGCCGTTGATCGCGATTTCGAAGTAATCGACCGAAAGACTGAAGCCCTTGGCGATCTTGCCGGCGTCGATCACGATCCCGCCAAATGTCGTGCGGCCCTTCTCGGGCTGGAGGTTCGGATTACCGCCGGTGACGATGATAAACGCGCGGGCCGGATCTCCCGGCCGCAGCGGATCGGTGGCGGAGGCAGTGAAACCGGATCGGCGGGTGTTGAAAAGCTCGCCAAGGGCCGGAGCCTTCACCGATTGCGAATAGGAGCCGCGCACCTTGAGCCAGACCACGGGTTCCGAGGAAAACGCGAGTTTCGGCCGCGTGGTGTGGCCGAAATCGCTGTAGTATTCGTGACGCCCGGCGAGTTGCAGCTCAAGGTAACGCGGCACAACCACTGTCTCAAGTTCGGCGAACTGCGAGACGACCGTGCGATTGCCGGTGTAGGGCGACCCGCCGCCGAGACCCACATAGCTCACCGTATCCGGTCGGTTTTCGAGCCGATCGTTGCGCCACTCGGCGCCGAGCGCGGCGGACACCCGGCCGGCGCGCTGGCCAAACCAAGCGGGCAGTGTGGCGATCCGACCGTTGGCGGTCACGTCCGCCAGCCAGTCGGTAAGATAGGCGTCGTTCCGCGCGTAAACCCACAGGCCGTCCACGAGTGCCTGATTTTCAGAGGGGCCGAAGGGATTTAACGCGGTCTGGCGCGTCGCGCCGTTGAGCACGGTCTGCAGCGACGCGGCCCTGGCCAGATTGCGCAGCAAGGTCGTCGCGCGTCCGCCGCTGAAATTGAGCGCGGTATCGAGCGTCCAGTCGCCGGGCAGTTTCACCTTGAGGCCGGCCAGGATCCCGTTGCTCTCCGACCGGATGTCGATGATCCGGCGCGGGCCAAAACTCGAGTCCCACGTGAAGTTGTTGAGCGCGATCCCAAAGGGGTTGTAGGGATTGCTCGCGGGAATCACGAGGTTCGAGCCCGAGGGGAGGATCGTGCCGGCGCTCGAGAATGAGCTCGGTGGGCGGCTCTGGCCGGTGAGCGCCCGGGCATAGAGGAGATCGCCATAAATGGTGATAGCGGGCGTGAGCACGCGCTCACCGTGGAGATAGACATTCCAGTTTTCCCTCCGCGGCGTGAGTTGCGTGCGTTCGGCGAGTTCCGTGCGGTTGGCGTTCGGCAGATCGCCCGCGCTCGCAAAGCGGGTGAACGCCGCCTTGGTCGGGTTCGCATTGCGCACACCACCGGTGAGCGCGTAGACGCCGGCGCCTCCGGCGAGCCCGGCCGAAGTTGCTTGCGCCGCGGTCAGCGTGAGGTTTGGCGGATCGTGCGCGACGGTGTTGAGATTTGCGCCCTTGTTGGTCCCCAGAAACGTGTAGTCGGCCGTGTGCGATCGCTCGAAATCCTGCACGAACGTATCGTGGTTCTTGGACCACGTCAGGCTCATCAGGACGGATGACTTCGCGCTGCTGGCACCTGCGAGCACGCCGGCGGACAGCGAAAGCGCATCCGTGCGATCGCGGCCGGCGGTGTTGCCGACCGACACGCTCGTCGTCAGCCCGCGGAAGTTTTGCTTGAGCTTGACGTTCATGACGCCCGAGACGGCATCGGAACCGTAGATGGCGGAGGCGCCGTCTTTCAGGTATTCCACCCGTTCGATCGCCTCGGAGGGAATGCTGTTGAAATCGAATACAGAGCGGTTGAATCCGTCGGTCAGAGGATAGGACACGGCGCGGCGACCGTTCACGAGCACGAGAAACCGCGAAGTGCCCAGACCACGCGGATTGAGGAGGGTGGCGCCGCGGGCGGCATTGTTGGTGTTGTTGATTGTGTCGGCCCCGCCGGTGTTGAACGGCAGCGACTGCACGAAGTCCGCGAAGCTGTTGAAACCGCGCGCATCGATTTCGTCGGCCGTGTAGGTGGCCACCGGCAGGGTGCCCTCCGCTTCCGTTCGCTTGATGCGCGAACCAAGGACCTCGAACGCTTCGAGCTGTGCCGCATTCACCTTGGTGGAATCGGACGGCGCCGACGATTGGCCTGAGGCGGAAATCGCGAGTGAGGAGCCGATGACTATCGTGCACGCGGCAAGGAGGCTTGATGACGCCGGGGTATTCATTGCAATCGTCCTCTAACCGCAGGAATCGAGCCATGCAACGTCAATCCCGGAATCCAAAGTGCAGCTTCGTCCAACGAATGTCCGCAGTGAATTAATCGGTGCGTAGTTTCTGCTGCAGCCGGTCTGAAATTTGCCGGACCGCCCGCTACAGTCACCGCGACGGACGCATCGCGGACCAGCTGTTGCGCTCGCTTGAGGCCGATCGCCTGCCGAAGCAACTCGTCGGCACAAGCACCCGAATGGGCCAGGTTCCGCCGCGCCTGAAACCAATCTTTGCGCTGAATCCCCTCCGGTAGCCGCGAGCGTGAGCGAGTGGACCGGGCAAATGCGACCAAAATCCCACTCGCTGGCGCTCGCCGCCACCAGAGCCCTGTCAACTCGGAGATGGGCTCCGTTTCATCCAATTACGGCAAGAAACTCAAATGCGCCCTTAGGGGGAAATCGCGGAACATCACTCCGCCCTTTTACCCTCCGTGATCTCCGCCCGTGCGGAGCGGTCGCGTACTTCGAAATAACCGAGCGGTTGGTTTTTATCGTCGCGGACCATCCAGACGCTGCCGGGGCGGGTCGGTTCGCGTCGCTGCGCGCGTGGGGCGATGAGGCCGTGGGACTTGATCGCTCCGGCGGGATCCATCCAACAGAGCTCAACGGGGCTGCCGGTGCGATTGATGAACACCACGTCGAACGTATTACCATCCGGCCTCGAGGGCGGCACGGGATTCCCGGTGATGGGCTGCCATGCGAGCCCGGGCAGTGACTCGACGCGGATTGCCGGCACGGGCACCGCGCCCACAGGTGCGAGCGATCGAAGCTCCGCCAGTTTGGCCGCGTGTTCGGGCTTTCCGGCCAGATTGGTCCACTCGTATGGATCGGTGATGATGTTATAGAGTTCTTCGCCGCCGTCCCGATAGTGAATGTATCGCCAGTCCTGCGTGCTGACGGCGTATTCGTCCGGGGTGCTGAGTTGGGTGATGGCGGCATGCGGCCAGGTGGATTTGGGATTGCGCAAGAGTGGGACGAAACTCCGGGCGCTGACGCCGGCTTTCGGTGGCAGCCCGCAGAGTTCGGTCAGGGTGTGAAACAGGTCGACGAGCGAAACCGGTCGTGCGCAAACGTCACCGGCGGTGGTGCCGGCGGTCAGGCCCGGTGCGCCCCGCGGGACACGAATCATGAGCGGCACACGATCGCCGATCCGCCAGCCGGTGTATTTTTGCCAATGCTCCTTTTCGCCGAGATGCCAGCCGTGATCGCTCCACAGCACGATGATCGTGTTGTCGCGCTGAGGACTCCGCTCCACGGCGTCGAGCACGCGGCCCAGCATCGCGTCGGCAAAGTGGATGGAGGCGAGGTAGGCTTGCACCGCCTGTTGCCATTGGCGATTTTTCCGGATGTGTTCGAAATAACGGTTGCGGGCGATCGCCTGCCCTCGGGGCGGGACGTCATCGAGATCGTTTTCCCGGTAGCCAGGCCCGACCTGAATCGATTCGAGCGGGAACGGTTCGAAATATTTCTTTGGCACGAACCACGGCTCGTGCGGACGATAGAGGCCGCAGGCGAGAAAGAAGGGCTGGCTTGAATCGCGCTGCAGTTGTCCGCCGATCCATTGTGTGACGGACCAGTCGCCGCCAAACTCCTCGTCGGTGACGTCCAGCGGCGCCCAATCGGTTTCGACGTATTGCCACGGGCCGCCCACCGGAAGGTTCACGGGGCGCTTTTTCGGATAGACGGTGAAGGGCAGGGGACGGTCGGTGTCCTTGGCCGGGAAGTAGTCGTCCCACGAGGGCGGATCGATGATGTAGTGCAGGAGCTTGCCCGCGCCGGCCGACCAGTAGCCGTGGCGGGAAAAATATTTCGGCAGCAGTTCCGCGTCGGGCAGCACCTCGCGCAGTTTTTGGGCGTTGCCATACAACCCCGAGCGATGCGGTGGGAGGCCGGAGAAAATCGCGGTGCGCGACGGGTTGCAGGACGGCGCGGCGCAATAGGCGTTCGTGAAGAGCACGCTCATTTTTGCCAGCCGCTCGAAGTTGGGTGTCTTGGATTGCGGATGGCCGCCCAGCGGGCTGATCCAGTCGTTCAGGTCGTCAACCGAGATGAACAGGACGTTCGGCGGTGGGGCGGCTCCGGCGGCACCGGAGAGGGCGGCAACCGCGAGCACGAGGGCGAGGAATATTCGCATGGCGCCGTATGGTGGAATCCGGTTCGTTGCGATCGAAAGAGAGGTGGGATCGAGGACGCGCATGGTTTTTGCTGCTGGGAAACTGGATTTTCAGGGGGATTGGAACCGGGAGGGGTTTGCCGGAAAGCTTGAGGATGACGCGCCTGTACTTCGTGCGGGGACTCGGCTTGGCATCGCGCGTGAGATGCAGGAAACGGGCGGGGAAAATTCGCGTCAATGCCTGAGAAGCGTCTCTTGCTCCTAAGAAACAGCGCCTGCATTGGCTGGTTGGAGGGAGAAGCCGAGTTGTGCCGCCAGCTTGCGCAAGGTGCGCACGGCGGCGTCCGGTTGCTTGCCCCGCCTGGTCGGCGGAGGTGCACCGCTTCCGTGCGGCTCCCGAGCTTGGCGGCCAGGCGGTGAATCTCCGGCAGACATTCGTCGGCCAGCTGGTGGTGAAAGCGCCACGCCGCCAGCGATTGGCGCAGCGTGAACAGTTGCTCCACTTTCCAGTCGCCTTTCAAGGCGGGACACGAAAAGGGGGTCAACCCGCTGGTCGCTGGTTGGCTCAATTGGATCGCTGGCCCGCTCGCGGGCGTTGCAGCTCTCCTGCGGCCGCAAGCGCGCCCGGCAACGCTTGGGCGGGACCTAAAACAACTAGAAACCGCAAAGAGTATCGCATGATTGATTTGACGGTGCGCAAGTCAGGACGCGACGTCAGCCAACCGCAGTCAATCGCCGTCGGCGACCTTCCTGTTGCTTTCCGGTAAACTACCGGCGCACCAAATCGTCGTTGCTGCCAGAGTTCTGGAAGGACCAGATTCGTTTTGCGCAGATGCGATTACCGCACTGCCCCGCGACCCGTCGGAGCGCACGCCTGATCTAACTAGGCCTCTCCGGCGAGGACGCGGACGCGCTGCACCAGCGCATCGTGTAGATGGAAACCTGAATCGTGGCGCAGTCGTTCAAGTTCGGCACTAACGGCGGAGATCCGCCCCTTCCGCTTCGCACGCAGCAGCACTCCGAGGATCGCGCTGACAGCAATGCCACGCTGTTGTGCGACCTGCCGACCGTGGGCTTCATCCATCAGAAGCAAGCCACCGGGACCGCGAACCAGGACCAAGGCAATGGCTTCGGATTCGCCTTCGTGCAGCCTGCCGTTCTCCCGCAGAATCGCTGCCTGGGGTAAAGAATCCGCGGCGACCCGAATCCAGCCCTCGTTCACTGCGGCTGCGACTACTCGCGCCGCCGGTCGGTCCCCTCACTCAACGACCACCTCGCGGAAGACCGCCTGCGGGATGGAGATCTCACCGACAAAGTGCCGCAGCAGATCGAGCCGGCCGATACCCCCGAGATGGATCAGCGTTGAGGAATCAATGACCGTGGCGGGCATTGCGCATCTCGGCAGTCAGTTCGTCTGTCGTGTACGACCGCGGAACCCGCCGCGCGGCAAGCAACTCTTCCCCTTCCCAACGGGTCAAGCCCAGCCACGAGCAGATCTGCGCCGACGTCAGCGCACCACGTGCATAGAGAGCCAGCGCAAGCTCCTTCCGCACCTCCAGCTCGGCTCGATCGGGGGGGCAGGGAGCGCTTCGACAATCTCGCGAGGAATCTCAATCGTGATCGACACGCCGAGAAAAAAATGCCTTGGGACAGTCGACGCAAGCGCACAGAATACCGCGGTGTTTTGCAGCCGGCCAACTGAAGCCTGCCAGGATCGCGGCGGGCACTTGGCCTTCGCCATTCATTGTCTGAACTTGCTCGCGCTCCAGTAGCCCGGAAAAACCTTCAGCGGATCGGCCGAATTGGGATCGGTGCCTTTCGGGGCGCTGTTCCATTGCCAAAACTCCTTGAACAACCTCGCCGGGTCCGGTGCGGGCCGGCGCGCAGAGCGCCGAGGGCGAGTAATGGTCGGTGAAGCGGACGCCCCGCTGCGCGAGTGCGTCGAGCGCCGGCGTGTCGACGTGGGGATTGCCGTAGCACCGCAGATCCCCCCAGCCGAGATCGTCGGCGAGGATGAAGAGGATGTTGGGCCGGCTCGCCGCAGCCGCTTTGCGGTCGGACCCGTCGGCGGCAGGGAGCACGCCGAGCAGGGCGACGAGAAAAATGAGTGCCCGGGGTTTCATGCGTGCATCGCTTTCGAAAGTGCGGCGTGGCTGGTCCTCGCGGCGGCCACGGGATCGTAGCCGGGCTGGTTGAATATCTGGCCGCTCACCTCCACGCAGACCGGCCCGGTGTAGCGGAATTTGCGCAGCAGCGAGAAATACTTGCGGTAGTCCGTGCGCCCCTGGCCCGGAAGCAGGAACTGAAACTTGGCCGCCGTGCCTGCGACGTCCTTCACATGGATGAATTTCGTGCGCGGCAGCAGCGCGGCCATGCTTTCCTCCAGATCGATGCCCTGCAGCTCGAAGTGGCTGTAACCCGCATTGAGCGCCATCTCCACGTGGGAGTAACCGATCTCCGCGCAGGTCCGCAGCGCTGCGTCCAACGGCAACGTCTTCATGCGTAAAGGCTGAAGCCGAGATTCGGCGCAGTCGCCTCAGCGCTGCGCGAGAGGGCCGGCAGCACCAGCGCCGCGGCGGCGGTACGCAGGAAGTGACGGCGGGTAGGCACGGCGGAGTTCATTCGAATGCGGCGCGTTAGCGGGCGAGAGAAGCCTCGATGGCCTTGATCCATGGCCCCACAAAGTGTCCGCTATCATGATACGTGCGACCGCTGAACATGTGCCGATCGATCACGCAGGGCTCGTTCACGTAGATGCCGCCGCAGACCTCGAGATCGAACTTGCACTTGGCCACGGTCGCCATGCGCAGTCCCTTCACGATGCCCGCGCGGGCCGGGATCTCGATACCATGGCATACGCTGGCCATCGGCCGCTGATTTTCCCAGAACCAGCGCGTGATGCGCAGCAGATCCTCATCCTCGCGGATGTATTCCGGTGCACGACCACCGCTCTGTTACGTCGCCTCATTTTCGTGGGTGCGCTCGGGCAGCCAAACCGAGGCGAGCGCAGCCGCACCGGCGATGAGGCTCACCCACAGCAGGGCGAACCGGAAGTCGTCTACCGGGGCGTAGAGCCCGAAGACGACGGAGGCGACGGCGGCAGCGATGCGCCCGATATTGTAACAGAATCCAGCGCCGCTCGTGCGGAGGAGCGTCGGGAACAACGGCGGCAGATACATGGTGAAGAGTCCGAAGACACCGCCGAAAAATCCGCCGATGGGGAGCCAGAACCAGGCGAGCGCACCAAAGCCCCGCGGCACGACGTAGGCGGCGAAGATGGCGGAGCCGAGGCCAAGAAACATGGCGATAATGGCCCGACGGTTGCCGAAGCGTTGCGCCAGCCAGGCGGCGCCGAAATTGCCGACGACGGAGGCGGCGTTGAACGTAAAGAAGGCGGCGGACACCAGGCCGGTGATCTCGGCGGCGGGCGTCTGCGCTCCGACGAGGATGATGCGCAGGTGCTGCGTCTGCCAGAAGAGAAACAGCCACCACGCTGAGAGCCCGAGGGCACAGACCACCGTGGTGCGCAGCGTGGTCGAGAGCACGTTGCCTTGAAAGAGCGCGATGGCGCCGGGTTTTTTCTCCACCGTGTGCCCGGCCTGCTGCCAGGTGTCCGGCTCGGGGACGTGCTTGCGGATCCAAAAGACGAGCAGCGCGGGCAGGACGCCGATCAGAAACACCCAGCGTTCGGAACCGGATGGCATGTAGGTCACGAGGAGTCCGACAAAGATCGCGCCGAAGAGCACACCGACATTGACGCCGGTCTGGAGCACGGCGGCCATCCAGGGACGCCAGGCTTTTGGCCAGGTCTCCACCAGGAGCGAGGCCCCGACGGCCCATTCGCCGCCGATGCCGAGCGCGGCAACGAAGCGGAAGACCATGAGCTGCTCCCAAGTTTGGGCAAAGCTGCAGAGCCCGGTGCAGATGGCGTAGGTGAGAATCGTGAGCGTGAGGGAGCGGCTGCGGCCGAGGAGATCGCCGAGCCGGCCGAAGAAGGCGCCGCCGAGGGCCCAACCGACGAGAAAGGCCGCCTGGATATACGCTTTCTTTTCGTTGATCGCAGGGTTGGCGGCGTCGGTCGTGTGCAGGAGCTGCATGACCAGCGGGCCGGCGACGAGCGTGTAGAGGTGCAGTTCGAGACCGTCGAAGGTCCAGCCGAGCCAGGCGGCGAGACCGGATTTTTTCTGCCGGGAGGTGAGTTCGCTCAACCGGGTGGCTTCGCGGGGCGCGGCGGGCGATAATGGCGTCATGGGGCGTGGGTGGGGACTGGCAGGAGACGGGGCTTTGAAAGGGGAGTTGGGCCGAGGCCCGATGCGAGCCGCCCCGGCGCCGGCAGGCGAGGCATATTTATTTTCCGGTAAACGGAGACCGTGGGAAGGGAGGTCCATTCGAAACCGGGTGGAGACGGCGGTTGACCCGCGAAGCGCGGGATCCGCCCCTGCGCTTCGCGGGTCAACCGCCGATCAGAGCGTTGCACCATGCCGACTCGCGCACCCGCGGCGAAAAGCGATCCAGCACGGTTAATGTCTCCGGCGGCCGCGGCCTCGTCCTTTCGTCTGTGCACGCGCTTACTTAGAGCTCGAAAACGATTGATTGAGGCACATATCACGCTTTTAGTAACACTATGTTATCACTTACATCCGAGTCCGATATTCTCCAGGAGGTCGCCGGCACGCTGCGGGCTCATCGGTCGGCGTTGGGCTGGCGCCAAGTCGACCTCGCGCAAAAAAGCGGCGTGGCCATCGCGACGCTGCGTCGCTTCGAGCGCACCGGCAAAGTGGGCTTCCCTGCCCTGGCCAAATTACTCGTCTCGCTCGGGCTGGCCGATCGGTTCCTCGCCGCCCTCAAGCCCCCGGCGGAAGCACCTGCGAGCATCGCGGCCTTTCTGGCGGAAGGTCAGGGCAAACCACCGCAGCGCGTGCGGCTAAAACGCCGGACAGGCTGAAACACGTCGATGGAAGAACCGACGCTCCTGCGGCTCAAGTTTCTCGGTCAACCCCTTGGGGTGCTCGCCTACCGGCCGGACCTGCCGGCCTACGCGCTCGAGCTCGACCGGGCGTTTCTGGCCACCGGGCACGAGCTTTCGCCGCTAAACCTGCCGCTCGCCACTTTTTCCGCGGGGCCGCGGATCTTCCGGCCGGGTGACACTCCCTTCACCGGTGGATTGCCTGGCTTGGTGGCGGATTCACTGCCCGACGCGTGGGGTGAGCGGATGCTGCGGCAGGAGGCACCCGCGATAAGGTCCGCGCTCGGAAAGCTCGCGGTCATCGGGCAGCGGGGCCCCGGTGCCATCACGTTTGAGCCGGAGCTGGGCCTCGGTGCCGACCCGACTCCCAGCGCGGCGAATCTCGGTGAACTCGCCCGCGACGTTGATGTCCTGCGGGCGTCGCCCGTGCCCCTCACGACGGATCGCCGAAACTCGATCCTCGCCAAGGGCGGCACCTCGTTGGGCGGCGCTTTTCCGAAAACGGCCGCGCACCTGCGCTTCGAGGGCGAGATCATCGAACGGCGCGAAATCCTGATCGGGGGAGAACCGCCCGCCGGTTATTCGCCCTGCATTCTGAAGTTTGCGCGGTCGGGCGACGAAGCCGAGGGTGCCGTGGAGTTCGCCTTTTGGCTGATGGCCAAGCGGGCCGGCATCCGCCTGCCGCGCGCATGTCTGGTGCACGACGGCGAGCGTCCGCACTTCGCGTGTGAGCGTTTTGATCGCTACCGCCGCGCCGACGGTTCGGTCGGCCGTCGTCATGTGCATTCCCTGAGCGGGATGCTTCACCGTCGCGCCTCGGATGGGGCCATCGACTACGAAGAGTTCATGCGGCTCAGCCGGCGGCTGGGCGGAGCGGGCGATGCCGCCGAGTGTTTCCGCCGGGCGGTTTTCAATTTGCTGGCGACCAATCGTGACGACCATGGTCGCAACCATGCCTTCCTTTACGACGAGACCCACCGCAGCTGGACGCTCGCGCCGGCCTTCGATCTGAATCCAAATGTCGCCAACGTGCTCATCGCGTTGACCTGGCTCGGCCGCAATCAGCTGCCAGCCCAATTCTCCTCGTTACTCAAGTTGGCAGCGATTGGCGGCGTCTCGGCCCCGGCGGCCCGTGAGATCTACGATCAAGTGGAGGCCGCCACACTTGGCGGTTGGCGCAAAGCGGCTGGTCGCGCCGGTGTGCCGCAGGGCATGATCGACTACTGGGGCAAGGAAATGCTTCAGCAAACTCAAGCGCTGCGGGCCGACGCCAAGAAAATCCGACGAAACAAGAAAAGATCGCGTAAAGGAGGTTGAGCCGGAGGCCCGGGTTGGGGCGAAGCCTATCGGGTCAACCCGCGGGTTGCTGCAGCGCTCGTGCACGGGCCGGCGATCCCATTGAGGCAACCAGCGACCCTCATGATTTCGCCCCCTGACGACTTCCGGCGAACCCGCCAGCGCCCGCTCATCTGGTGGCCTGCGGCAGCATTCCGAATTCAACCAGACTGAGCACCTCGGTTTCGGCATCCAGCGGGAATCGCTCGAAATGGCGCACGCAAAGTAGCCATCTTGCTCCGCAAGATGAGCTGAGGGCTGGCGCAGACACGAACCGCCTCCGAATCTCAAAAACGCCTGGCCTTGCGATGCGCTCGGCTCATCTCGACGGAGCGAGATGGCTACTTTGCTTCGCCCGATGCGTTCACTTCTTGACCGGCACCACCGGCCCCGTGCCCTGCGGGCGGCTGGTGCGTGGTTTTTCGATCTTCTTCGCGGTGGCGGGCAGGTTCGCGGGCTCGAAGGGCACGAGCGGGGCTTCGGGCAGGATTTTGAGGCGGAGGTCTCGGATCTCGACGCGGTTGGGGTTGCCTTTGTGGAGCTGGATGGCGAGCAGGCCCTCCAGCGTGCGTTTGTCCGCGTGGTGGTCGATGAGCTCGGACGTGGGCTGGCCGTTGATGAAGTGCTGGAGGCGGTTCCCTTTCGCGAGGATGACATATTCGTTCCACTCGCTCACCTCGACCTTCACCGGCGCATGCTCGCCGAGCTGCCAGAGCGCGCCCTTGGGGTCGAGCATCACGTCCTTGCCGTTGAGGCCGAAGATGCCGCGACCGCGCTCCTCATACGTCATGCCCGTGTGCTCGATGGCGGGATGGATGTCGCACTGGTAGCCGGTGATCACCCACGGCGCGACGACCTTCAGTTCGCGGCTGCGATACTGGATGCCGCTATTGTTGTCGCCGATGACGCGCACGGTGGCGCGCAATTCGAAGTCTTTCACCGTGCCGCCGCGCCAGATGAGAAAACTGTTATTCGTCATGGCCTCCGGCGAAGGATTGGAGCCGATGACAACGCGGTTCTCCACCTTCCAAAGCGCCGGATCGCCGTCCCAGCCGGTGAGGTCTCTGCCGTTGAAGAGGGACGTGAAGCCATGGTCAGCGGCGAAGGATGAAGTGATGAGAAGGAGAGAGATGAGTAGTGGGCGCATGAAAGGAAACTGAGAGGCTAGCCTCGGACCTTACGCGGGGAAGGGCTTGATCACATGCCCGTGCACGTCATTGCGACTGACGCCGAATTGTTCGGCCAGTTGCCGCTTCGGTGGGAGCCAACCGTTGCCGCCGTTGAGCTCACCGCGAATTTCATCTGAAAGGCACGCGCACACCTCCGCCACGAGCGAGGCCGGCCGGTCGAGAGTGGTCAGGGACATTGGTAGGAGGTCCTGCCACGCAGGAAAAGCCCGGCAAGGCTTTTCTTCCCCTCAGTTTGCTGCGCGGAGCACAGCCCGAGGTTGCCGGTTTGTCGCTGGGCAACGGTTCGACGGCGCGAAGCGAAAAACTTCTGCGGGAATGCCGCGACGAGATCACGATGCTGGGGGGCGACCCCGCCGCCGCCTTCCTGCTGTTGCCAAGACAAGAGGCGGCGCGGGCGGGCACGCCCGGTTTGCTGCAACACTCGCGAGCGGGCTGGATCCGAATGAGCCAACCGCCGATCAGACTGACCCGGTCGGATCGCCCACAAGTCGGCTGTCAGGTATTTTTCAGTTCGAGGTTCACGGTCTGACCGGCCGGGAGAACGAAACGGCCTTGGCCGAGGGATTTGAGGTTCAGCTTCTCGTCCCGATGCACCACGAGTTCGCCGGCGGCGTTGGGGGGTAGCGTGAGGGTGAGCGTGCGGGACCAAGACAGGCGGTGGCGGGGTGATGTTTTCATGGAGGGCAGGATTGGTGGGAGTTGGCGGGAGGTGGGATTTATGGGTTTCACGGGTAGAAATTCAGCCGGTGGGGCGATCGGAGTTGGAGAGGGTTGGCGCGAGCAGCAGTCGCTCGCGGGGGGAGATTGAGAGGCGGGGCAGCAGATTTTTCGGGTCGGGTGGGGCGCTTGACGGGATGGACGCAACGAGAAATTCGCCCCGGAACAACCACTTTGTGGGTTTCCAGTAAAACGACGGCGAGCCCGGGTGCGAAGGCCGGTGAGTGGCCGGCTAGCGGTCAAGGGCGGCGGAGAGGTTTCCCGTTTTCTACCCCGACAGGCTTGGCCAAGGCCCAAAATTCCCGGAGCGCGTGATGCGGGGCAAAGTGGCGCGAAATACTCCGGCGTTGAAGCAGTAGAATTTCGGATGCGACGCCAGCTCCCGCTGGGCGCGGCGGGCGAACACCGGCAATTGGAATCCCAGCAGCAAGTCCGCCATGAAGATCCAGTTTCCTGCCAGCTGCCGCCCCAGAATCGAATTCTGGCCGTGAGAGAAAGAAACTGAGCCAATGTTCCGCCCCAACAATTAACAAATGCAGCTTCTTGAGAGTAGCTCGGCGGCGGCGCGTCAGCCGAAATCTTGGGCGGGTCGATTCGGCCTGAACGGCCCAAGGGGCTTTTGCGGTCCGGGCTGAATCGTTGCGGCGCGGGGCAGGGGCATTCAGATCCGCCAGGGCGACCGCATCGCGCGGGGCGCGAGACGCCGGTTGGCCTCGTCGTCGCCGGCGAAACGTTCGGCCCGCGGGTCCCAGGTCAGCTTTCGCCCCGTGCGGACGGCGACGTCACTGATCTGGCAGAGGGTGTCCGACTGGAACGCGTCCTCGATCCCGGCGATGGCCGGCTGCCGGCTGCGTACCGCCTCGAGGAAGTTGCGCGTGTGATAGTCGCTGTGGGGCAGGCGAACGCGGTAGGCGGAGGCATCCTCCTTCACGAGTTCCGCCGGATGCGACGCTACATGGCTGCGGTCCACATGCACCCAACCGTCGGTGCCCTCAAAGGCCGTGCCATGATCGGTGGTGCGCCCGTACTTCTCCGGCCAAAGCCGCGCCTCCTTGATTGCGCTGGCGGCATTGATCGCGATCGGCAGGCCCTGGAAGTTGAGCGTGACCCCCGAAGCGGCCTTGAAGTCGACCGCCCACCGGGTGGCGGTGTTGCAGGCGCCTGACGTCGGAATCGCGCCGGTGCCGCGCACCTCCAGCGGACCGCCCATCAGGTCCGGCGCGCCCCAGTACGCGATGTCCATTGGGTGCACGCCCCAGCCCGACATGAAGCCGAGGCAGAAATCGGCATTGAACCACCACGTCTTCGCCGCGCCCTCGTTCGAGCAAAGATCCTTCCAGTGCGGGCGGACCGGCGCCGGCCCGAGCCAGCGGTCGTAGTCGAAGCCGGCCGGGATCGGCACCGTCTCGGTTGAACCGCCCGGCGGGCTGCCGATGCACCACACGTTGATGTGCTGCAGCCGCCCGATGCGCCCGTTGCGCACCATCTCGCAGGCTCGGCGGAAATAGGCGCTCGAGCGCTGTTGGGTACCGAACTGGAAGATGCGTCCGCTTTCCCGCACCGCCGCGCGCAGCGCCTGGCCTTCGGCCACGTTGCAGCCCAGCGGCTTTTCCAGATAGAGGTCCTTGCCCGCCTTCACCGCGGCGAGCCCGATGAGCACGTGCCAATGATCAGGCGTGGCCACAATCACCGCGTCAATATCACGCCGGGCCAGCATGTCATCGAAATAGTGATACGCGACGCAGTCCTGGTTGCCGTAGTGCTGGTTGACGACCTGTCGCGCCTGCTCGCGGCGCTCCGGCTTCACGTCGCAGACGGCCAGCACCCGCGCGCCCTCCTCCGTCAGCATCCGGCGCATCACGCCCGTGCCCTGGGGGCCGGCGCCGATGAGCCCAAGGCCGAGGCGGTTCGAAGGCGCGGCCGGGCCGGCCGCCCGCGCAAGGGCGGGGATCAAGGTTGGAATACCCACACCACCGAGCGCGAACGACGTGGCGCGCTTCAGAAACCGGCGGCGGGAAAGAGGCAAGGATGCGCTGAGGGAGGGCATGATTGGAGAATACAATGCGGGCGGAGTGCCTTCAGGGGCGCGGAGCCGTCGGCAGATCCGCCACGGTCACGGTATAGCGGTCGCGCAGCACTTCACCGGCGGGCAGGACCCGCTCCCCTTGGTTGCTCGGGCCGATCGCCATGAAGGCGAAGGGCGTCTCGAGGACAAACAGCGCGTGGTCCTGCGTCTGCGCCAGCGTGACGCCGACTCGCGGCACCGGCCAGGTGCCGTCGATGTGCCCGCTGTAGGTCACCCGCCGCGCCTTCGCGCCCATGGCGGTCTCGAAATCGAAGGGTTTTGAATTCCGGTTCCACTGCGCGGGCCCGTCGTCGAGTTGGAGCGCGTTGTTGCGAGTGCCGCCGGCAAACTCCCGGCAGAACCGAATCCCGAGACCGTGGTAGTTGATCAGCCGTCCATCCGGGCTTTTTCGGCTCCATTGGCTTTGGATCAGCTTCGTGTCGCGCCGCACGGTCAGCGCGGCCTCCCAGGTCCAGACATACGCCGCACCCTCGCGCCGGCAACTCACCCGTCTCACCTCGTCAAAGGCCGCCTCGCCACCGTCCGCCGGTTCCCAGGCGAGCGTCTGCGCGAAACCCACCTCCGGGCCGGCGGCACGTACGTCAGCAAACGCCACGTGCCGCTGCCGGCCGACTTTCTCACCCGGCCGCGTCACCGTCTCCTCCCAGAAGTTCAAATCCGGCGTCCGCAACGCATACATCAGTCCCTTGTGGTGCCGGTGATCGTGCGGTTGGGCGAGCGAAACGCAGTGCCCCGCCGGCGAGTTCAGCGGATGCACGTACGGCTTGAACGCATCCCCGTGATGGTATCGGCCCGCGAGCCGTCCGTCGACGGTGACGAAGTCGACGTGGCCCGCGGCTACGACGAGCTTGAGCGGCTGGGCCGAAACCGTGACGGCAAAGCAGATCGCCACCATTAGACTGGGAGGGAGCAGGCGAGGCACAGGCATGGAGAGCATCGAAAGAGACGTGTTCTTTCTAACGTCCGCCGTTTCCTAAATCGACATTTTTTTCCGTTCCCGCCCGGAGGAGGCAGGACGGTGTCAGCTATCGCGCTCGCGATTTGGCCTGCAAAGGGATGAACGATCAAGAGCTATGCGCGCACCATTACCTCCACAACGCCACCCGCGTGGGCGAGACGCTGCGTTACGTGGCCGTGGCCCCCGACGGCCGCTGGCTCGCCCTGCTCGGCTGGGCCAGCCCCGCGCTGCACCTGCGCCCACGCGATCGCTGGCTCGGCTGGTCCGAGCCCCAGCGCGCTGCGCGGTTGCGTCTCGTCGCGCAAAAC
>SXSC01000202.1 GCA_005792355.1 Opitutaceae bacterium | reverse complement strand
TCCTGGATACGAGTGCCTGTGGAAAGGCTACGCGCAGTTTCGCGCCATGGTTCAAATCATCGGCCTGACCCGGAAGCGCGCCCGCAGCGCCGACGATTGATGCGCTACAGCCCCTTTTGTGGGGCAAGTGCAGGGCTAGGCGCGTCGACGGGCGGGCGCGGGTCGGAGTTGGCGGCTGGTGGCAACCAACTCGATGAGCGGGGGTGGTAAACTCCTCCGGACGTTGACACGACACCTCCGACGACCCGTATTGGGGACATGCCCCACCTGCAATCGTTGACGGTCATGAATGCGCTGAGCGTGCCGATCCGTGAGGACGTGCCCCCGGGTGAGGGCGAGGAGGCCCGCGGGCTCGCGGACCTGCACGCCGGCAAGATTCGGAAGGACTTCGAGCAGCAACCGGAGCCGCGGCACGCGCGCCGCGGTTTTCACGGCAAGAGCAACGGCATCGTGCGGGCGACGGTGCGCATCGCGGCGGATCTCGCCCCGTCATTTGGCCGCGGCGTCTTCGTGCCCGGCGCCGTTTATCCGGCCTGGGTGAGATTCTCGAACGGAGCCTTCGCCGTAAAACCCGATGGCAAGCGCGACGTGCACGGTCTCGCGATCAAACTGCTGGGTGTGCCCGACGAGCCGCGCGCCGCGCAATTTGAACGCCATTCCCAGGATTTCATCTTGATCGACGCGCCCGCGCTGATGATCGGCAACGTGAAGCAGGCACTCGCCTTCGACAGCGCCATGGTGCGCGGCCTGGCGGCGATCATCCCGCACCTGGTGAGCAACCTCCGCGAGTTATGGTGGATTCTGCGGATGACATCTGCGCCGCGGCAACTCTTCGAGCGGGAGTACAACAGTGTCGTGCCGTTCGCGCTCGGTGCGGATGAGACGGTTCGTTATGTGGTGCGCCCGGCCCCCGGCCAGACGTTGCGCGAGGCGCCGAAGGCCGCGGACAATCTCCGGGCCTCCTTGCGGGCGCAGCTGGAACAAGGGGACTTCGTGCTCGAGCTCTGTTTGCAGCCCCGCGGCAACAGTAACCTGCCGATTGAGGATGCGCGCGTCCCATGGAACACCGCGGTGCACCGCGTCGCGACGATTACGCTGCACGCCGAGGGTTTCGGAACCGCCGAGCAGGAGCAACTCGGTGACCGGATGTCATTCAACCCATGGAATGCCCTCGAAGTCCACCGGCCCCTCGGCGGTCTGAATCGGGCGCGCCGGGTGGTCTACCGCATGGTGTATGAGTTGCGGTCGCGTTTGAACGGGCAGGAACCGTTTGAGCCCCGGGCCCCGGAGCAGTCGCGGCAGCAATGACCGGCCCATGCTGCAGTCGCTCCGTATCCGCAACCTGGCCTTGCTCGACGAAGTCTCCCTCGAATTCGAGGCGGGCTTCACGGCCGTCACCGGCGAGACGGGGGCGGGCAAGAGCATTCTCCTCGGCGCGTTGAGCCTGCTGGCCGGGGAGCGGGCCGACAAGACCATCATCCGGCAGGGCGCGCCCGCGGCCGAGGTGGAGGCGAGTTTGTTTTTTGCCGATCCGGCGCACATCAATGCGATCCTCGAGGAACTCGAGTTGCCGTCGTGCGAGGAGGGTGTGCTGCTCCTGCGGCGCAGCCTGCCGCGCGAGAAAGCGCCCAGGATCACCGTCAACGGCAGCCTCGCGACCCTCGCGGCGCTGCAACGACTCGGCGAACACTGGATCGACTTTCACGGGCCGAGCGAACCGCGCCGGCTGCTCAAGGAAAGCTGCCAGCTGGAGCTGCTGGACCTGTTTGGCCGGACGCGCCCGGCGCTGGTCGAGTACCAGGCGAGGTACGCCGCCTGGCGGAAACTCGTGACGGAGCAGGCGCGCCTCGCGACCGAGACAAAACTCGCGCCGGATCAGATCGAATTTCTGCGCGGGCAGCTACAGCAGCTTGATGGGCTGACGTTGACCGACGAGGCGGTCGAGACGCTGGAGCGAGATTTTCAGCGCATGAGCCGCGCGCAGGAATTGATCGAACTGGCGGCCGGGCTGGCCGCCGGACTCACCGGCGACGAAGGCGTGCAGGGTCGGATGGCGGAATTACTGCGGCAGGCCCGGCAGTTCGAAGGCATCGATGCGGCGAGCAAGCCGCTGGTGGCGCGGCTCTCCTCGGCGGCCGTCGAGTTAAACGAGCTCGGCGCCGAGTTTTCGGAGTTGAGCCAGCAATTGCATTTCGATCCGCAGCAGGCGGAGGAGCTGGGCGCCAGGATGGATCTCTGGCTCGGGATGAAACGCCGGCATGGCGGCGACGTGCGCGCGGTGGCCGCCGCGCGGGAGGCCATGCGGCGCCGGCTGGAAGTGCAGGGGGATTTGGCGGGCACCCTCTTGCGGCTCGAAAAGCAGATTGGCGACGCGGCGCGTGAGGCCAGGAAGGATGCGCAGGCGCTGCGGGTGAAGCGGGAGAAGGCGGCGAAGGAGCTGGCAAAGGTGGCGGCGAAGGGCATCGCCCAACTCGGATTCGCCAAGGCCGAATTTCAGGTGCGGATCGTGGCGCTTCCCGAGCTCACGCCCGCGGGCGATTGCGGCGCGGAGTTCTTGTTTTCCCCGAATGTCGGCGAGGCGCCGTTGCCGCTGAGTCGGATCGCTTCGAGCGGCGAGCTGGCGCGCGTGATGCTGGCGTTGAAGGCGGTGCTGGCGGACCTGGACAACGTGCCGGTGCTTGTGTTCGACGAAGTCGACGCGAACGTGGGCGGTGAGATCGGGCGGGTCGTCGGCGCCCAGATGGCGGGCATCGCGCGGGGCCACCAGGTGCTGTGTGTCACGCATCTCCCGCAGGTCGCGGCGCAGGCGACGTGTCATCTCGTGGTGACGAAAGATCAGTCGAAAGAGCGGGCGGTCGTGGCAATCGTGCCGATCCAGGGGAGTCGAAAGCTGCGGGTGGGGGAGCTGGCCCGCATGCTCGGCGACAGCAAGGCGAAGAGCGCGATCGCGCACGCGGAGGAACTGTTGGGGAAGCGAATGTAACCGGTGAATCTTGTGCGTGCCGAACCGCGAGCCGAAAGGGTCGTGCTTGAAAATCGACCAGACTGCGCGCACTGATTCTTTCTGCGCGGGCGGCAGAGCATAGAAGGCCTGCCAGTATCGCTCGGTCGCCTTGAACCGGTAATTCAAGGCCGGCCCGGAGAAGGTTTGGCTCCGCTCAACACCGTTTCCATTTCGATCAGCTTGCCGGCCGTCGCTTCAGCCATGCCCTGCTGGAATGATACGGGAATCCACGAATTATCCGATTCCATGGCGCGACCGATGTAGGCGAACACCGTTGCGCGTTCGGCGTCAGGGAGGGTCTGGATATCGGCGATGATGGTTTGCGCAGTCATGGTTGTGGCGGGAAGAATCGGTCGAACCGAGTGGAGATTACGCTCGGAAAGGATGAAAACACGCTCGGTTTGGCGTCGCTTAAGCGCTAGGTTTTCGCTTCGCGAAAACCTGAACTCCGCCACCACCCTGCGGGGAGACTGGCGAGCCCGATCAGGACGATCTGGCTGATGACGAAACCGGAGAGCGCGACAAAGGCGGCGTCGGTGAAACCGTAGCTGTGCAGGCCGACGCCGAGCATATTGGTGCCGAACCAGCTCCAGCCGGTGATGATGTTGCCGCCGACGGCGAGGGCCATGAGCCCGCGCTGCTTGATCATGCCGCCCCAGCGCGCATGGAGGATGATGGCGTTCCACATCACGATGAGGAGGGCGCCGTTTTCCTTCGGGTCCCAGCCCCAGAATCGCCCCCATGATTGGTCGGCCCAGATGCCGCCGAGGATCGTGCCCACAAAGCTGAAGAGCGTCGCGAAGCACACGATGCCGTAGACCATGCGCGTGAGTGCATCCGCCGTCCCCTTGTCGAGCGTCTTGGTGAAAACACCGCGAAGGATGTAGATGATCGCGAGGAAGCCGGCGAGGAAGGTGGCGGAGTACCCGGCCGTCACGACGATGACATGGGTCGCGAGCCAGAAATTCGAATCGAGCACGGCGCGCATCATCTCGAGGGTGTCGCCGCTCAGCGAAAGGTGGTGCGCGATCAGCAGCGTCGAAAACCCGATCGCCCCGGCCGCCACGCTGCCGACGGCGTTCTTATAGAAGTACTCCAGCACCAGGCAGAGGCCGGCGGCGCCCCAGCCGACGAAGAGCGCGGACGAATAAAGATTCGTGACCGGCGGGCGGCCTTCCAGCCACATCCGCGCGACAATTCCGGTGGTGGCGACGACCCAGGCGACGGCGACCAGCCAGAAGGCGGCGCGGCCAAGCGCGTCGGGCCACGCCAGCCACGAGAAGATGCCAAGGAAGAGCGCCAGGGCGTAGAGGGTGGTGCTCGAATAAAAGGGCTGGGCCGCGTTGAAGCGGGTCTCGGCCTCGCATTTCTGCAGCTGGGACGCGAAGCGCTTGGCGAGGTCGGAGCGGAGCAGTTCGACGAGCTTGTTGAATTGCTCGGGTTTTTCGTTGCGCCAGGCGTGGGCGAAACCGGCGTAGGCGAGGGCGGTGGCGTTCACCCGGCCGTTGCGGAAGGTTTCGAGCAACGCGGCTCCGGTGGCTTTCCAGGCGGTCAGGTCCGCGTTGTCGGCTTCCGGCGGGATGACGAAAAACGTCGTCGACTCCGCCATGATGACGAACTGCTCGCCGATTTCAGTCATGGCCTTCGCGGCCGCCTCGTCGTGCGGCTGGCCGGCCTGCTTGGCGCGGACCGCGTCGACCCCGGCTTTCACGCCGTCCTGGAACTTGATCAGATCACCGAGGAAATCGGGGCGACCCGGTGACACGAGCGCGTGGCGGAGGCGTTGATAGTGGACGAGGTTGCCGTAGAGCTGGATGACGGCGCGCTGGAAGGGGGTGCGCACGGCGGCCTCGACGGGATCGGCGAGTTTGGCCTGGCGCTGAAGTTCGGCGATCTTCGGCGTCAGCTGATTCAGTGAAAAACGTTTTTCGCCCTGACCGTCCTGCATCTTGAGATCGAAAACCGCGAGGACGTCGGGGTGGACGATCTCGAAATGCGGATAGGTGTCGGCGAGATCGGGACGGAATGCGACGTCGAGCAGCCATTCGGTTGGCAGGAGTTTCCTGCCATCGCGGGTCGTGACAGTTTGCCGGCCTTGCAACTGCAGCAGGGAACTGCGGGCGACCGTGTCGAGTGGCTTGAGCCGGCCGTTGACGAGCACGGGCAGCTGGCCGAAGCCGTGGACGTCGAAGGCGGCCGGGTTTTTGGGAGTGCGCAGCGTGTTGCCGACGAAGGCGACGGAAAGCAGCAGTACGAGGAGCGGAAGGAAACGCTTCATGGATTCGGAGGTTGAAACGCGGAGGACGCGGAGGGCGCGGAGAGATTGGGGGCGTGGTTCAAATTTCGCCCGCGGTGTCGGCACGATGATGGACGTTCACGTCGGGTGCCGTCCACCGACCGCAAGAAATCGGAGGGCGGCGCTTCGTCGCCGCCGAAAGGCCGGACACGGCGCTGACAAAGCAGCGCCCTCCGCGGCTTTGGGATTCGATCCCCCGCAGGACTGGAAACAACTGGCACAGCGCCACGGAGAGTCCGTGCCTTTCCGAAAATGTCATCGGTGATATTTTGTCTCATGGCTGCTCCGCGTCCTCCGCGTTTCAAACGGCCTTGAGCTTGGGCTGGAGCGCCGCGGTGCGGCGTTTGCCGATGAAGGCGAAGAGGTGGATGCAAAACTGCCAGATGAGCCCGAGGGTCATGAGCGAGCAGGCGATATACGGGATGAGCCAGCTGGGATTGCGCACCACCTGGAGAATCGTGACCTTGTCGTTGCCGGGTTCGAAGCTGGCCTGATAAAAGGTGAAACCGGAGTAGCGCAGCGGGTTGTTCATGTAGACGAGCACCTCGCGATCGTCGCGCCCGTCTTCGGTGTTCAGCCGGATACGGCTGGAGAAATTCTTGGGAATCTCGGTGCCGGAATAGCGGTCATGGCTGAACTTGAGGAGCGTGAGGGTGAAATGTTTGTAGGCGCGCGCGAAGCGGAGACCGATCGTGTAGGTGCGGCCGGCGTGTTCGACCCGTTGCGGTGGCATGCGGGGATCGGCGGAGACGAGCCAGGTGCCGAGTGACCCCTCGGCGGCGACGAGCTCGACCAGCGCTCCCGGGATGTTGCGCTCATCCTGTTTGTAGGTGATCGGCAGAGGAGAGAGGTCGACGTTGAGGCCGATCCCTTTGGTGGCCTTCGTTGCGAGGGCCGCGGTCGCCGGCGCGGGCTGGCCCGCGGTCTCGCGATTCCGGATCGCGGAATTCGGAAAATACTCCTTGGGCACGACGCGAAAGCGCAGTCTGGCGTGTTGGACGGAATTCTTCCGAGCCACCACTCCCTCGGGCAGGGCGACCACCTCGTCGAATTTCGGATCAGTGGTGTCGATGACCACGAGTTCGTTTTCCCGATAGCTTTCGGAGTAGTTCCGCGGCTCGCCCTGGGTCAGCCGCATGCTGAAGTCGTCCTGCAGCAATCCGGTGAAAAGCTCGCCGAGCAGGAGCAAAATCAGTCCGATGTGCGTGACCTGGATGCCGGCCTTGCGCCAGGTGAAGCTGAAACGGTAAACGTGCGCGGCCACCAAGTTGATGAGCAGCAGCCCGCCGACGAAGTAGGCGCCGGGAAAAACCGGCACGGATACGTCACCGACGCGCCAGAGCACAAAGAACGAGCGGAAATATTTTTCCTGCACCGCCCAGATGCCGAGGTTCACCTGGTCAAGCGTGGCGGCAAACACCAGCACCACGCCGAGGACCAGCAGGACAACCGTCAACCGGAGAGAAACGAAGAAATCGCGGAATTGGCGGACGGTGTTGTTCATTTCGCAGGGGCGGCAGGCTTGATCGTGTCGAGCAACGCCAGGAATGCCGTCTTTTCTTTGGCGACGAGGGCGTCGGGCCCCATCAGTTTGAAGAACCAAGTTGCGCCGGAGTAGGGGATCATCGCGCCAAGGATGCGTTTGGCGTCTGCGCCCGTGCCAACGGCGTCGACCACCGTGATGTGCAGTCCGTTGCGATCCAGATGTTGGGTGGCGGCCTCAAATTCCGCTTGCGCGACCGGTGGCAGCTGAATCTGGCCGCGCCAGCGGTTGAGGTTGGCGAGGTCTCCGCCAACGTCACCAGGGAACGCGGTAATCGCGAGGTCGGCTTCACCGCCGTCGCCCTTGATGGCATAGCTGCCCTTGCGCATGGAACCGGCGGGTTTTGCGGTCCAGTGCGGCGGCGCCGTCCAGACGAGGGCGGCGCCGCTGGCGGTGGTGACGGCGGTGTCCGCCATGCCGGGCGTGGCCCCGGGCGCGGCAGACGGGGTACCCGGGGCGTCGGCCGCCGTGGGCTGGCCGCCCGTGGTGGTACCGGCCTGCGGGGGCGTCGCTTCCTTGGGCACGCGATAGGTGGTGATTTCATTCTTACTGCAGCCGTGGCCAAAAACGGTGAGGGCGATGAGGGCGGTGGGGACGAGGCGGTTTTTCATGAAGCGCGGATCAGTCGCCGTGTTGGCGCGAAACATCAAATAAAACCGGCGGGAATTATCCGACCGGTTTTTCCTCCAGAATATTTGTGCGGCGACTTGCGGATGTTGCCGGATTGTTACCTTTTCCCGCGTGCCGGCTCATCCGGCCTCAGTTTGCCTCCCTCCTACATTATGAAAATTTCCACCCTCCGTGGTCTGTTTGTTGCGGGTGCTCTCTGCACCCTGGCCCTCACCGCCTCCGCTCAGGTCGTCGAACTCCGCGCCACGATTAACGCCGCACAGGAAAACAATCCGGCGAATTCCTCACCGGCCACCGGCACAGCCATCATGCTGTTCGATGTGCGCGCAAACACGTTCGACCTGATCGTCTCGATCACCGGGATGACCAACACCGCGACCAATTCGCACATTCATGAGGCGGCCGCCGGGGCAAACGGTGGGGTCGTGACGAATTTGGGGGCCGAGGCGGTCTACACCCGCAGTGGATCCAACCTGACGGCGACGTTTCGCAACGTCACCCACGGTGGCGACAAGCTGAAGCTCCTCCAGGGCGGAGCGTACTTCAATATTCATTCGGCACAATACCCGGGTGGCGAGGTGCGGGGGCAACTCATCCCGCGTCCGGTCCGGCTCGTGGCCTCGCTCGACGCCGCGCAGGAACAGGCCGCCGTTCCGACTCCGGTCCTGACCGGGGTCAACAATTTTGGTGGCGCCGTGCTGGTGTATGATCCGATGGCGAACACGATATCGATCCGGCATTCGCTCTTTCTCTTCAACAACACCTTCAGCAATTCCCATATTCATACCGGTGCCCCGGGTGTCAGCGGGCCCGCCCGCACCCAGCTTGGCGCCAGTGCCACCGCGGGGGCTTACTCGTCGGCCAATGGCCACATCTCGGGTGCGCATGACAACATTCCACTCATCGATGATCCGATCGCGCTCCTCACGGGTGGCATGTATTTGAACTATCACAGCACCACCTTTGGCGCCGGGCAATTGCGCGGTCAGATCACCGTCTCGAAAGAGGCCCTCGCCACCCGTTTCGGCAACCTCTCGATCCGCGGCTTTGTCGGCGGCGGCGAACAGGTTTTGATCGGCGGGCTCAGCATCACCGGCACCGAACCGGTGCGCACGCTCATCACGGCGAAGGGGCCCTCGCTGGCGGCCTTCGGCGTCACCGGAGCGGTGGCAAATCCCCGGCTCGATCTTTTCGACTCCGCCGGGCGCTTGATCGCCAGCAACGACGACGTCGGCCCGATCGCCGCCGGATCGGATCTCTCGCGCATTCCGAGCGTGCCGACCAACGGTGTGGAGTCCGCGTTGGTGGTGGTGCTCCCTCCGGGCAATTATACCGCCCAGGTGTCAGCGGCGACCGGCACCGGCGTCGCACTGCTGGAGACCTACGACCTTCGTTCGCTGGGCGCCGCCGGAATCACCGTGAGCGCGCTCGGTGCACCGACGCCGATGCGCGCCGCCAGTCTCGCCGTCGCCAAACCCACCTCCTCGACCGTGAAGACCGCGCTGAAACTTTGCGCCGCGGTGCCGCTCGCGGTGACGGTCGCGGGGCGCTGAAGCATCTTCTGAAACGTCTACGTCCCGAGCCTGTCGAGAGAACGGGTTTCGGCAGGGCCCGGATCTGCCCAGAGGTGGAAGGGCAGAGCCGTCAAACTCGTGCGCGTTGGAAATTTTCAGGCGAGGCCTCCCGCAGATTCAGAAAGACCGCAGATGGTCTGTTTTCTGACTCAGCATTTGTGGCCTTTCTGAACCTGTGAGAGGTCCTTCATTTTTCTGCCAGCTGGGTTATGGTCGGATTCCAGCCATAGAGATTGGCCGAAAAATACCCGAGCCTCGGCCGGTAGAAATCCCAAGTCGCCTGCGCGCGACTCAGTGCCCGGCGGCAAGCGACTGGATCGGCTTGGAGCGGAATTCGGTTTCTGCGGCTTGGGAAATCTTCCTGCCAACAAAATCTTCCTACCCTCAATCCGAGGGATTCTTTGATCGGAAAATGAGCGGCCCGGCGACACCCGGCGGAACTGATGGCGCGTGGATCAGGCGACGACCCCAAGCCCCGGAATTTTGGGTAGGAAAATTTTGTTGGTAGGAAGATTTTTCGGAGGCTGCCGTGCCCGCTCGCGGCGTGGCCAGGTGATCCCCTTCACCTCGGGGGGGAATGAGCCGGCTGAGCTGCCTTGGTTCAGAGAGTCTGAACTTGGTCCCGATTCCTCCGTCCTCTTCCGGTGGTATTCTCTGTGCCCTCTGTGACCAGCAGTTTGATTCCTTCGGACGCGGTCGCCGGATTTTTTGTTTTACGACCACGTCGGCGCCTTCGGATAATGGGGCATGACGGTTTCCCCACTTGGCGACTCTGCCGTCGTGATTTCGCTCGGTGACACAATCGGTCCGGCGATGGCCGCCCGGGTCCGGGCGATCGCGACCGAGCTCCGACGCACACCGCCCGCGGGTACGGTCGACGTGGTGCCGGCTTTTGCCCAGATCGCGCTTTGCTTTGAGCCGGGGCGTCTGCCGGAAATGGAGGATCTGGGCCGGGAACTGGCGGAGGCCGTCGTGCGGGCGGACACGCGGGGCCGGCCGGCGGACCTTCGCACGATTGAAATCCCGGTTTGCTATGGTGGCGCGCACGGGCCGGACCTTGCGGCGGTGGCGGAGCGGGCGGCGCTTTCGCCGGCGGAAGTCATCGGGCGGCATGCGGGTGCGGACTATCTCGTTTACGCGATCGGATTCTCGCCGGGATTCCCTTATCTGGGTGGTCTGCCGCCGGAAATTGCCACACCACGAAGGGCCACACCCCGGTTGCGGGTGGCGGCCGGTTCAGTCGGGATCGGCGGCGCGCAGACCGGGGTGTATCCGCAGGAGAGCCCGGGGGGGTGGAATTTGATCGGGCGGACGCCACTGCGACTCTTCGATCCGCTGCGTGCGGAGCCCGCGCTCCTGCGCGCCGGCGATCGGGTGAAGTTTCACGCCATCCCGGAGCAGGAATTTGCGGCGGGGGAGTTGACAAGAATTTCGGAAGTGGTGCGAACCGATGGGATTCAAGTCGTGCGGGCGGGAATGCACACGACCGTGCAGGATCTTGGCCGGGCGGGACGACGAGCGGAGGGAGTGCCGGTGAGCGGGGCGGCGGATGGGTTCGCGCTGCGGCTGGCCAACCTGATCGTGGGAAATCCGGAGGGCGCGGCCGCGTTCGAGCTATCGTTCGTCGGCCCTGAAGTGAGATTTCCTCACGAGACGGTCGTGGCGCTGGGTGGAGGGGAATTCGAGGGACTGCCACTTTGGCGGCCGGTGCGGGTGGCTGCCGGAACGATTTTAAAACTCGGCGCGGCCCGTCGTGGGTGTCGCGGCTATCTCGCGGTGGCGGGAGGCATCGACGTGGCGCCGGTGTTGGACAGCAGGAGCACGTGTGTGCGGGCGGGCTTCGGCGGGTTTCACGGTCGCGTGCTGCGGGATGGCGACGTGGTGCCGGTCCTCCAATCCGCGCGCCCGCTGCGGGGCAGCTGGCACGTGGATCATCGCCTTCTGCCCGCGTATGGCGGCGATTCTTTGGTGCGGGTCGTGCGGGGCGCTCAGGCGGGGGAATATGCGGAGGGTTGGAATGCCGCCCGCTTCACGGTCAGCCGGCAAGCCGATCGGATGGGTGTGCGTCTGGCCGGAGCGACACTGGTGCGAAACAACACCCAGGATCTCATTTCATCGCCGGTCGTGCCGGGGACAATTCAGGTTCCGCCCGATGGCGAGCCGATCGTGCTGCTGGCCGACGCCCAGACCATTGGCGGGTATCCGCAGGTGGCGCACGTCGTGACGGTCGATCTGCCTCTCGTGGCGCAGTTGCGACCGGGCGACACGGTGCGTTTTCGCGAAATTTCACCGGGGGAGGCCCGCGCCCTGATGGTCGCGCGCGAGCATTCGCTCGCGTTGCTCAAGGAGGGGCTCAAGGAGAAATGGGGATGACGGTAGATTTGAATTGCGATCTCGGAGAAGGTGCCGGGTTCGACGCGGAACTCATGCCGTGGATCACCTCCGCCAACAGTGCCTGCGGTGCGCATGCCGGGGACGCCGCGACGATGCAGGCGACGGCGGCGCTCGCGCAGCGGCACGGGGTCGCGATCGGGGCGCATCCGGGGTTTGCGGATCGCGAGCACTTTGGACGGAGGGAGCTCCCAATTCTCCCGCGTGCGGCGGGCGAACTGGTCGTGGCCCAGGTGCAACAGTTGCAGAAGATCACGGGGAAGCTGGGAGCGACGATCGCGCACGTGAAGTTGCATGGCGCGCTGTACAATATGGCGTCGCGGGACCGGGCGTTGGCGGAGGTCGTCGTCGAGGCCGTCGGGCGTTTGGCGTGGCGGCCGGTGCTCTTCGTTCTGGCCGGCAGCGTGCTCGAGCAGGTCGCGCGGGAGCGTGACCAAGCGCGGGTGCGGGCGGAGGTGTTTGCCGACCGCACCTATCAATCGGACGGCTCGCTGACGCCCCGCACGCAGCCGGGGGCGTTGATCACCGACGAAAATTGGGCGGTCGCCCAGGTGCTGCGGATGGTGCGCGAAGGGGTGGTGCGGTCGACCGATGGCCGCGACGTGGCGATTCGCGCCGAGACGATTTGCCTGCACGGGGACGGGCCGCGGGCGGTGGCGTTTGCGCGGCGGCTGCGAAAAGAATTCGCGTCCGCGGAGGTGGCGGTCAAAGCGTTCAGTGCATGATCAAGCTGATCGGCATCCTCGTGGTCGCGGTCGGTTTTGCGCTGCGGTTCAACACGCTGCTGGTCGTGGTCGCGGCCGGGATTGCGACGGGGTTGGCCGCGGGCATGTCGTTCAATGAGATAATGACGCTGTTCGGGACCTATTTCGTGGACAACCGCTTTATGACCCTGCCGGTCGTGCTGATGCTGCCCATTGTGGGATTGCTCGAGCGGCATGGATTGCAGGAACGGATTGCCGCGTTCATCCAGTCCTCGCGGGTGGCGACGAGTGGCCGCGTGCTCCTGCTCTACCACGCCCTGCGCGGTGGCACGAGTGCGGTGGGGTTGAACATCGGCAACCATGCTTCGATGGTGCGCCCGATCGTCGCGCCGATGGCCGAGGGCGCCGCGATGGCGGGGCATGGGGCGTTGCCGCCGGCGAGCGTCGCCGCGATCCGCGCGCATGCGGCGGCGTCGGAAAACCTGGGGAACTTTTTCGCGGATGACATCATCGTGGCGATCGGGCCGGTGCTGCTGATCAAGGGGGTTTACGACTCGGTGGGAGTGTCGGCGAGTGTGGGGGAGATCGCGCTCTGGGGGGCGCCCACCGCGGTGTTCGTGCTTGGCGTGGGCTGGTGGCGCTATCGCGCCCTGGACCGACAACTCGCCAGTCTGGACGATTCACGCCCGGCCCAAAAATGAACCACCTGAGCTGGCGGGCGGGCAAAACGCCATGACGTTGCTGACCCTCGAACTTTTCCTGGTGGTGGCGGGGTTGTATGTTGGTGCCATGGCGGTGCAGGTGGCGCGTGATCCGAGCCACCCGCGCCGGCTGGGATCGACCGTCTTCTGGGGTTTGCTGGCGGTGGCGTTTGTGGTGGGGAAACAATTGCCACCGGTCGTGGTGGGGTACGCCGTGCTCGGGATGGCGGCGCTCGCCGGGCTGCGACAGGTTGCGCCGCCGCAACGCACCGCGCAGCCCGCCGGAGAACGGACGGCGGAGGCGGACCGGCTCGGCAACCGCCTTCTGTGGCCGGTGGCGCTGATTCCCGTGCTGGTGATTGCCGGCGGATTTGCGCTCGGGCGGGTGCGGTTTGGCGACTGGCGCCTGGCCGAACCGCGGCAGGCGACCCAAATCGCACTGGGGCTCGCGTGCCTCGTCGGTCTCGGGCTGGCGTTGCGGGTGACCCGCGCGCGCCCGGGACTGGCCCTGGTCGAAGGCGGCCGGTTGCTGCAGGCGATCGGTTGGGCGCTGGTGCTGCCGCAATTGCTGGCCTCCCTGGGCGGCATCTTCGCCCGCGCCGGGGTGGGGGATGTGATCGCGAATTTCGTCGGAGGCGCGTTGCCCACGCAGCTGCCGCTCGTGGCGGTCATCGCCTATTGCGCCGGCATGGCGCTTTTCACCATCGTCATGGGCAACGCCTTTGCGGCGTTTCCCGTGATCACTCTCGGCATTGGGCTCCCGTTCATCGTGAATCAGCACGGCGGAAATCCGGCGATCATGGGGGCGCTGGGGATGCTTTCCGGCTATTGCGGCACGCTCGTGACGCCGATGGCGGCAAATTTCAACCTCGTACCGGCCATCCTGCTCGAACTCGAAGACCGGAACGCGGTGATCAAGGCGCAGGCCCCCATGGCGGCGGTGATTTGGATCTTCAATGTCACCGCGATGTACCTTTGCGTGTATCGGTTCTGACGTGGCGACATGAAAACCGTCCTCATCACCGGCTTCGAACCCTTCGGCGGCGATCCGATCAATCCGTCGCGGGAGATCGCGCGGGCGCTCGACGGGCGCGCACTGGCGGGCCGGCGGATCGTCGGTGCGGTGCTGCCGTGCGTGTTTGATGTTTCGCTGGTGGAACTCCGGCGTTTGCTCCGGCAGCACCGGCCCGAACTGGTGGTCTGCCTGGGACTCGCGGCCGGGCGGGCGGAGATCACGCCCGAGCGAATTGCAATCAATCTCGATGATGCGCGGATGCCCGACAACGCGGGGTTCCAGCCCATTGACCGGCCGGTGGTGCGGGGCGGGCCGGCGGCGCACTGGTCGACATTGCCCGTGAAGGCCATCGTGGCGGACCTGCGCCAGCGGGGTGTGCCCGCAAGTGTTTCGCAGACGGCGGGAACGTTTGTGTGCAACCACGTTTTTTTCGGATTGATGCAGGCGCTGCGGAGGCGGCGCGGTGTGCGCGGCGGCTTTGTGCATCTGCCGGGCGTGCCGGAGCAGGTGAAACCGGGACAGCCGAGCCTGCCGCTCGCGACCATGATCGAGGCGGTGGGGTGGCTGATCGAGGTGGCGATCCGAACTCGTCGCGACCTCCGGGCGGCTGGCGGGGATCTCCACTGACCTCGCGCCAGTCACGATCCGCTTCGCACCCGTTCGCGACGATTTTTGATCGTTCCTCCCGGAGCGGCTTGCCTGCCGGTGGCACGGTTTCCCAACCGCCGAAGAACGGTCGGCCGATCGTATTTGGGCGGTTGGGAAACCGCCCGTCCTTTGGTCGCCTTTCGACTCCGCTCAGGGCTTTGAGTCCCTCGACAGGCTCGGGACCCGGAGCTTGTCGAACGCGTATGTCGAAACGGCGGTCACGGACCGCGGTCCGAATTGTTTGGGCTTAGCCCGGTGGCGAAATGAACGCGTCCGGGTGCGGGCGGGCGGCCTCGATCGCCACCAGGCAAACATCGTCCTCAAACGCGGCCCGGCCGCAGTGCGCCTGCACGGCGCGGAGCAACTGGTCGTTCAAATCCGCGCCGGCCAGCCCGCGCGCCCCGATGAGAAACGCGTGGAGGCGCTCCTCGCCGAACATCCCGCCCTGGTCGTCGGCGGCCTCGAGCACGCCGTCCGTATAGGCGAGAAACATGTCACCGGGGCCGAAGTCGACCGTGTGCCTCGTGTACGAAAAATCCCCGATCAATCCGGCTGCCGGCTCCGGGTCGGCGGGTGCGAGACGGATGATGGTGTCAGTTTCGGCCTGCCGCACGAGCGGCGCGGGGTGCCCGGCATTGGCATAGGTCAGGGTGCGCGCGGTCGTGTCGATGACGCCGAAGAAAACCGTGGCGAAGACCGGCTGGCCGGTTTGTTCGACGATGGGCATCAGGCAGCGGTTGATTTCGCTGAGCACGTGGGTGGGATCCGTCGCCCGCACCCCCATCTCCTCGACGACCCCGCGGATCAACGCGGTCAGCAGTCCCGCGCGCACCCCATGGCCCATCACATCGCACACCAGCACGCCACAGTGGGAATTGGAGAGCTGGAGAATGTCGAAAAAATCGCCACCCAGGGTGGTGGTCGGCAGGTAACGATGCGCGAAACGCAGGGCACCGGCGCCCGCCGGCGCATGGGAGGGGAAGACGGGATACTTGCGGTTGAGAAACGCCTCCTGCACCTGGCGGGCCATGCGCAGATCGGTCTCCATCTCAGCGCTGCGGCGTTGCAGTTCCTCTTCCGCGAGCTTGCGGCGCGTGATGTCGTGGCTGATGCCGACCAGGCCGACGATCTGGTTTTGGGCATCGCGGAGCGGCACCTTCGTCACCAGCGACCAGTGGACGTTTCCGCCGGAGCTGAAGTCGGATTTCTCCTGGTTGATAATCGGCGCTCCGCCGCTAAAGACATGGCGGTCGTCGGCGAGGGCCTGCTGGCCGCGTTCGCCGGGGAAGAATTCGAGCGTGGTCCGGCCACGGGTCTGCTCCTGCGATTGGACGCCGAGGACAGCGAGGTGCGCCAGGTTGTTGAGGACGTAGCGTGAAGCCGTGTCTTTCACGTACAGACGGCTGGGCAGATGATCGATGATCGTGCGCAGGAGGATGCGCTCGGCGTTCAGTTTTTCCTCGGCGTCCTTCGCCGCGGTGATGTCGCGGGTCAGGCCGAAGGTCCCGATGATCCGCCCGGAGGCGTCGCGCCAGGGCAGTTTGGTGCTGGAGGCCCAGCCCTTGGTGCCGTCGCGCATGGTGAGCCGTTCGACCTTGGCGATGATCGGACGGCCGGTGCGGATGATTTCCTGCTCGTCGGCCAGTGCGCGCTCGGCGTGTTCGCGCGAGAAGAAATCGAAATCGGACTTGCCCACGCATTCGTCGGGCGAGACCGCGCCAAGTCCCCGCGCCTGGGCGGCGTTGTTGCGGACAAACCTGCTTTGCAGATCCTTGAAATAAATGCGGTCGGGGCTCGTGTCCATCAGGACGCGCAGCAAGGACGAATCGAGCGACTCCGGGACGGGCGCGGTGGCCGGAGGCGGTGGTTGGTCGGACGTTTCGCTCATGGCAGGCAGGACGGTGGGCCGAGGGGCGCGGGGGCCCGACGGCCCCGGAGTCATTCCTTCACGATGCTGAACCAGTCGCGCTTTTCGCCCCGGTCGTTGAGGAAGACGAGATCGAGTTGGAGGCCGTTGACGTCGATGACCGAAGAGCCGGCTTCATTCAGCGAGAGGAAGAACACGGGGTGATTCAGCGGCACGGGCTTGGTGCTCGCGTGGCCGGCGCTGCCGGTGACGACCGAGATCTCGCCGGAGTGCGGAGTCCGTTTGCGGCTCTTCTGGTAGACGCCGTCGCCGTCGGCGCGGCCGCTGGTCTTCTGCTTGATGTGGGTGGTCGCGTCAAAAGTGGCGCTCTTGCCGTAGTGCCCGTCGAGGAGCCAGGAGCGTTCGTAGACGTGGGAGTGCCCGGTCAGCACCAGGTCGACTCCACCCTGTTCGAGGACGGGCAGGAAGATGGCGCGCATGTCGTTCATGCGGCCGGCACTGTCGTTGTCCTTGTCGGAGTCGTGCGTGCCCTTGGTGTAGGTCGGGTGGTGAAAAAACGCGACGATCCAGTCGCGTTGCGTCGCGGCGAGGTCGGCCTTCAGCCACTGCATCATGGCGCCCTCGGGCTTGCGGTCGGAGTCGTGGGAGTCGAGGCAGACGAAGTGAATGTTGGCGTGGTCGAACGAGTAGTAGGCCTCGGTGCCGGACATGACGCCGCCCGCCTGCGCGCGGGTGGGCAGCGTGAAGATGTCGTAATAGACGCCTGACTGGGTGATCGAATTGGCGCTCCTGCCGTCGTGATTGCCGAGGGCGGGCCATAGCGGGACGGTCCGGAGCGTTTCCGGGTACATTTCAAAAATGGCCTTCTGGTAATCGGTGTCGGTACCATCCGGATACGCGTTGTCGCCCAAGAGCAGCCAGAGGTCGGTGCGGCGGTCGCCCGTGTATTTGTAATAGACGTCGCGCACGGCGCGCTGCACGTCGTTCTTCGTGCCCGGATCTCCGAGCACCCAGATGCGCGTGGGGGCCGCCGGGCCGGTCACCGGGGGCGTGGTGAAACTGTAGGTGCCGGGGCGGCCCGGCGCATCCTCCGCCGCGGCCTTGGCCGCCACCGGCGGGACCAGCGCCGCGCCGCCGACCGCATAGAAATAGCGGGTCGCGGGCGTAAGGCCGGTGAGCTGGACGACGTGTTCGGTGCCGATGCCCTCGGCTTTCACAATCGTCGCAAGCTGGTTCCTCACTGTGCCAAGGGAAACCACGGAGGCCTCGGTATTATCGGTGCGCCAGCGAACGACCATGCTCGTGGGCGTGGCCGTTTGCAGATACGGACCACGCACGACAGTCGTGGCGGCGGGCAGCGAGGCACCGGCGGAGAGCGCGAGGAGGAGGAGACGAGTGGGCAGTTTCATGATTAAGTTTAGGAAGAGGGGGAGGAGAGGCGGAGGAGTTCGGCGGAAAGTCGGGCGGATTCGGGGGATTCGCGCAACCAATCAGGGAGCGTCGCGATCGCGTCGAGCGCGGCGGCGTACGCGGCGCGGGCCTCTGATGCCCGGCCGGTGCGGAGCAGGAGATCCCCGCGGCGTTTCAGCCAGATTTCCTTCCGCTCGCTATGCGCCGCGATGCGATCGAGCCGGGCGACCGCCTCATCCGTGCGATCGAGCGATTCCTCCAGCGCGAGTGCGCGCAACTGCATCGCGAAGGCCGGCCCAATCCGGGTCAGGCCCTCGTCGAGGCTTCGAATCGCCGCGGGTGCGTCGAGGAGCGCGGCGCGTTCGAGGTATAATTCCGGCGACGGAGCGGAGACCAGCGCCAGAGCGGCGGTGAAGTCGGCCACGGCGGAGCGACGGTCGTGCAGGGCGGCGTGGGTGCGGGCCCGCAGGACGAGACTGCTGGCGTCGGCCGGCTGGCGCCGGAGTGCGTCGTCGAGGTGTCGACGCGCCTCGGTCGGATGGCCGGTGGCAAGAGCCAGCGCGCCGCGGGCGCGGGCCAGGTCGGGGTCCTGGGGTGCGAGTTCCGCGGCGACCAAGTAGTTGGCCTCGGCCGAAACCCAGTCGGCATGCTTGGCGTAGAGTTCGCCGCGCTCAAGGAAGAGGCTGGCATCGGACGGCGTCGCCGCGATGGCGGCGTTGAGGCGGGCCAGGGCGCCCTCAATTTCCGGATGAGCACGGAGAAACGTCACGCCGGCGAGGGCGAGGAAGACGAAGACCGTGGAACGCATCGCGCGCCATTCAAAATAGGTGGGAACAAAGATGCAATCTTACGTCGTCGCGAAATCACGGACTGAACCGAAACAGCGCCACGTCGCCGTCCTTGAAGACGTACTCTTTGCCCTCGAGCCGGTATTTGCCGGCCTCGCGGGCGGCGGCGACGCTGCCCAGTTTCGTGAGATCTTCGTAGGAAACCATCTCAGCCTTGATAAAGCCTTTTTCGAAGTCGGT
>SXSC01000201.1 GCA_005792355.1 Opitutaceae bacterium | reverse complement strand
GGCGCTGGGAGTCGTTGAAAAACGCCGGGACCGTGATGACGGCCTGCGTGATCTTCTCGCCGAGGTAGGCTTCCGCATCGGCCTTGAGTTTCCCCAGGACAAAGGCGGAAATTTGCTGCGGTGCGAATTGCTCGGTCTTGTCGCCGACTTGAACCTCGATGTACGCGTCACCGTTCTTTCCCTCGACGGTTTTGAACGGCATGTTCTTGGCCTCTTCGCGCACTTCGGTGAACTTGCGTCCGATAAAGCGTTTCGCCGAGAACACGGTGTTGCGCGGATTCGTGACAGCCTGGCGCTTTGCGGCCTGGCCTACCAGGCGCTCGCCCGATTTTGTGAACGCCACGACTGAGGGGGTCGTGCGAGCACCTTCGGCGTTAGGAATGACCACAGGCTCTCCGCCTTCCATGATCGCCATGCAGGAGTTGGTTGTTCCCAAATCGATACCGAGAATACGGCTCATGCGTTCCCCTTTAGCAACGTCCGTGCCCTGAACCGTGAATTGTTCGTTAGATATTGTAATCCAAACTGTTAAAACTTCCCAAGCTCCGAATGAGCTTGGATTTTCGGCGTCAACCACGCCACCTTGGCGCACTCGTGACACACTCGTGGCGCAGTCACTGGGCTGCGACACGATTGGCTGTCCCGGTTGAATTTGTGCCGGTCGCGACTATGCTCCTAGGATGGAGATGGAAATGACCCTGCCGGACGAGGTTCCGGTCATGACGCTGCCGGGCACCGCGCTATTCCCGCAGGCGCTGATGCCGTTGCACATCTTTGAACCTCGTTACCGGCACATGCTGCGCGACGTATTGGCTTCCGACCGGCTTTTCGCGGTGGCCGGGCTGAATTCCGATCAGATTAGTGAAGCAGGAGGGATGGAGCCGCCGCACCGGGTGGCCGCGGTGGGGATAATCCGCGCCTGCCAAAAAAACGACAATGGCACTTCAAATCTTCTGCTGCAAGGGCTGTGTCGGGTTGAGGTTCTCTCAATCGCCCGTGACGAGCCATATCGGCGGATTCGGATCCGCGCGCTGGCCAGCCAAGCGGGGGCGACCGACCTCGAAAACCAAGCTTTGCGCCGCGAACTTGCGCGCTTGATCAAGCTGAAATCCCGTCTGGCTGCGGGCGGGTCGGACGAGATGGCGGCGTTTCTGAAAACGGTCGACGATCCCGAGGCCTTCGTCGACCTCGCGGCTTTCAGCCTGTGCGAGGATGCGTCGCTGAAGCAGGAACTCCTGGAAACGCTCGACGTGCACCGCCGGCTGGAGCTTTTCGGCCACCGGCTGCGTTTCGACATTGGGCAGCTGAAACTCCGTCATCGGTTGCAGGGCAGGCTACCTGACGGGCGGATCTCAGACAATTAATTGCCCCACTAACGGCTAGCTGAGAGCAAGCCGGATTTCGTGGAATCGCATCGGGGAGGTGCTGCTTGCGGCCAATGAGCCGGAGGATGTCGAGTCAGTGGCTCATCCTTTTTCAGCGCTGACGGCTGCGAGCAGCGCTTTGATGTAGCCGATACTGTAGGCCCAGCCGGTTCTGGGGCCGCCGACCATGGTCGGGACGTGGTCGGCGATCACGGCGCCGCGGAAGTCCACTTCGTAAAGTGTCTTCATCAGCTTGAGCATGTCGGTGTAGCCGTTGTCCACGAAGGTCTCCACGAAACGCGGGATGGGGCCGCTGACGTTGCGGAAGTGAATCTTCCACAGCTTGTCCATTTTGGCGAAGGCTCGCGCGGCCTCGAATACGTCCTTCCCCATTTGGTGCCCGCCTTCCATCCAAGTTCCCGCGCAAAGACAAACACCGATGTTGGGACTGTTGGCGATTTCCAGCGCTCGCATGTAACCATCGAAGTTTCCGAAAATGCAGCGCGGCACTCCGCCCAGTTCCGGCACCGGTGGATCGTCCGGGTGAATGCCGATGCGCATGCCAAGATCTTCCGCCACCGGCACCACCTGTTTGATGAAATAGGTGTAGTTTTCCCAAAGCTCTTCCTTGGTGAACTTGCGCCCGTGCGTGAGCGGACCTTTGAACTCCTTGTCGCCCCAACGTCCGATTGGATCCTTTTCCATGTCGAAGGCGCGCGCCGATGCTCCGCCCCGGGTGGTTTCGCGGGCGCTGCTCCAGATGCCGTTCCCCATGTGCGCGTAAGTCGTGTAGAAGATGTCCGCTTTGGCCAGATTCCGCAGATAGGCTTTGTACTCTTCGATCTTCTGGTCGCGGCCCGGCAGGTTCAGCGTCACTTCCTGCATGTTGTGAACATTGCGGTTTCCGATGTTCCAGATTTTGAGGTCGGCCGCTTCCACTTTCTTCTTAAGGCGAATGAAGTTTTCCAAAATCGCATTGGGTCCGCCCGTGGGGATGTTGACGTAGCTCACGCCGAGCTGTTGCGCGAACCGCAGATCTTCATCAGTCGCATCAGTGGAAATCTGCAACGACACTTTGATGCCCGGACACAACTCTTTCAGCTTCGTCGCCGCCCGCGCGGTGAGTGGATTCCAGGCCGCGCTCGTCGCCGTGGCGCCGAGGGCCAGCTTAACGAAGTGTCTCCGAGAGCATTGATGATCGTGGACCTGTGACGTGGTGATCATGCACGGAACTTGGGCAAGTGGCCCGTTTCGTTCAAGCGATTCCAGGAGGTTGTTTCGTGGATTGATCGCAACCCATCGAGGCCAATGGCCTTTTTGCCGCGCTGGCGGCGGCGCTCACACCGCGGTCGACAGCGACCAGCCGCGGCATGCCAGATCGCCAGCGTGTTCGTTGATGCTACCTTAACCGACGCGCTCTCGGGAGCTCGTGCGGATCACGCGATGCTGGGAGCAGCATTACGTCTTAACGCTGGCTGCCGGCCACCATTGGTAGAGGAAAAAATACACCAGCACGCCGGTGAAGCTGACGTAGTACCAAATCGGAAACGTCCAGCGCGCCCACTTCCGGTGGCGCTCAATGTCGCCGCTCAACGAGAGGTAGAAGGTGCGTGGGACCAGAAACGCGATCGAGGCGGCGAGGATGATGTGGGAGATCAGCATCGCATAATAAATCTTGGCGATGGCTCCGGTTCCGCCGAATGGCGTGTGGACGCCGCGCACCATGATCTTGTGGGCCACGTAGCCGATGAGAAACAGCACGGACACGGCGCCGGCGAGGAGCATGCTGGCGCGATGCAGGCGAATCTTCGCGGCGCGCCGTTCCGGATCCACCGTGCGTTGCGCGGTGAAAATAAACCCGAAACCGAACGTCATGAGGAGAGTCGCCAGCGCATTGAGACACGCGTTGACGGCGGGCACATCTTGGAGGGTCATGGTAAAAGGAGGCGATCCGCCACGAGTGCGCCGAGCACCAACGGCAGATAGATGATCGAAGCGAAGAAGAGGCGACGGGCGGCCTGGTCGCGGCACTCGCGGCGTAGAAAAACGATCGCGCGCCACAGGAACCAGGCGCCACACGTCGCGGCGGCGAGCCCGTAGGCCATGGTGGCGAGGCCCAGCACCACCGGCAGCAGGCTCACTGCGACCAGCGCAGTCGCGTTGATGAGCGACCAGGCGGCGACGCGGGCGCCGGATTCATCCCGCACGGGTAACATGGGGAAGTGCACCGCCGAGTAGTCGCGCCGGTAGGTCCACGCGACCGCCATGAAGTGGGGGATTTGCCAAAAATAAAGCACGGCAAAAAGGATCCAGCCCAGGGCGGAAACGCGACTTTCCCCGGCGCTCCAGCCGATGAGCGGCGGAAACGCCCCGGCGATCGCGCCGATTTCCGTGCTCCAAGTGGACCAGCGTTTCGCCGGAGTGTACCAGGCGAGATAGGAAATGATCGTGAGCAGCGCGAAAAGCGCGGTGAGGCGGTCGACCCGGACAAAAAGGATGAACAACGCCGCGGTGCACATCAGCCAGCCCAACACAAACGCGGAGCCGGTGGCCACCTTGCCGGTTGGGATGGGCCGGTCAGCGGTCCGTTTCATCTGCGCATCGGTCTCGTGCTCCATCCATTGGTTGAGCGCGGCGACGCCACCCGCGGCGAGCGAAGTGCCGATGAACAGCAAGGTCAGCTTCCCGGGATTGCTCGCCGGCCGCGTCGCAAAGTAGCCGACCATCGTCGTCATGACCGACAGCATGCTGAGCCGCGGCTTGGTGAGCTCGAGGTAGTCGCGGAAACTGGCGGTGGCAGCCGGGCTGGAGCTCATGGGGGCGAGGGTGCGGTCAGCGGGGCGCGGCTTTCGATTTGATCGCGATGGGCAACCCACGTGAGCCAGAACGTGACGGCGAGCGTGAGCGCCCCCACCACGACATGGCCGGTGGTCATCTCAGGTCGACGCAGGGTCCAGATAATCTGGGCGCCCAGCAGGATTTGCAGCGCGAGCAGGCCGAGCATGGCCGCAGCGCCGGCCCGCATGGCGGGCGGGGCTCCACGATCCCGGCGGATGACCCACGCAAAATAGACCAGCGCCGCGGTCAGGACGACTGCCATCACGCGATGGGCAAAATGAATCCCGATGCGAAAATCCCAGACAGCGGGCAGCCAGCCGTTTTGCGGCGCGGGGGTGGAGAAGGGGAAAGTGTAGATTGCCAGACCGGCGGAATTGTGGCGCATGGTGGCGGCGATCGCGAGCTGCACGAACAGGAGCACGCAGCAAACAATTCCCACCCGGCGCACCGCCGGCCCCACGGGTGTCGCCTGCCCGATCCAGAGGCGGGTGCAGGACACGGCGATTGCGATCAGCACGCACACGTAAACCTGGGCGAGGATGCCGTGCGGGATCCGGAGCATCTCGCCCAGCGACATGTGAAACCACGGCACGTCGACCTCATGCAACAAGACGCGTTTCCCGCCAATCAATCCCTGTAGCACCACGATGCCGACGGCCCACAGCCCCAGCTGGCGCAGCCACGGGCGTTCCTCACACCGCCAGAGCCAGGCCGCGATTCCCATGGTGATAAATCCCATGATCATCCCGGTCAGACGGTGAGAATGCTCGGCGAACATCGAAATGTCGCTCAGCCAGCCGTCCGGGTTGATCGAGCCGTTTGAAAGCGGCCAGTCAGGAAACGCCATGCCCGCGTTGATGCTCGTGGTAAACGCCCCAAGGGTCACGAGCAGGTAGACCCAGGCGCTTCCGATGGCGGCAAAGAGGGCAAGCCCGGGCTTGTAGGTGGTTTTGGGATATTGGCCGGAGGCGGTGGGCATGAGCGGAAGGAGCGCGGAGAAGAAGCGGCGATGCTGCCTGCCGCAAACTCTTTGACAATTATGTCGGCCGGCGAATCGGTAGTGCAATGAATTCTAATGGCTCGGTCATGCTCATCACCGGCATGATACTGCTCGCTGCGACCGCTTGTTCGCGGTCGGGGGACACGCCGGTGCCCGGATCCGCCAGGGTTGCGACCACGGCGACCGGGAAGAAGGCCGATCCGGCACCGGAACGGTATCTCATCACCGGCAGAGTCGAGCGGGTTGATGTCCCGCGCAAGATCCTGGTCGTCTTTCACGACGAGGTGAAGGGCTACATGCCGGCCATGACGATGGAATTTCTCGTTTCGGACGGGGATCTCGCGCTGGCGAAGCCGGGCCAGAAAATCCGCGCCGAGATGATCCCGAGCAAGGACGGCGACTTCCGGCTGGAAAAAATCTGGCCGGATGATCGATCAATCGAAGGGGCCGCGGTCGCCGCCGGGGCGCTGCAATTGCGGCAGGATACGCATACCCGCGGCAAAAACGCCTATCGCGAAGTCGGCGAGACGGTGCCCGATTTTTCGCTCTACGACCAGAGCGGCCGCGTCGTCCAGAGCGCGCGTTTCCGCGGCAAGCAGCTCATGGTCAATTTCATTTTCACCCGTTGTCCCGTGGCCACGATGTGCCCGGCGTCGACGGCGAAGATGATGACCGCGCAAAAACTCGCGCGCGAGGCGGGTGTGCCAAACCTCGAGTTGATTTCGATCACACTGGATCCGTCCTACGACACGCCCGGCGTGCTGAAGGAATTTGCCGACGTGCGGGGCATCGACACGGTGAATTTCTCGTTTCTGACGGGCCCCGAAACCGCCATCAAGGACCTGCTCACGCAGTTCGGCGTGATCGCCCAGTTTCAAGGCGACATCCTGCAGCACACGCTCACGACGCTGCTGATCGACGCGGCGGGCAAAATCTCGCATCGCGCGGACGGCAGCCAGTGGGAGGCGCAGGAGTTTGTGCAGAAAATGCGGCGCCCATGAGTGCGCCGGTGAATTCGTCATTTCCGGCGCCAGGCGTGAACCGCAGCCAGGTGGCGTGGATTACCGCCGGGGCGATCGCGATCTTTGCGGGGCTGCGGCTGCTGCCGACCGGCACGAATTTGAGCCACATGGATTTTCGGGTCGATCCCCGGGCCGCGAACGCGATCGAGTTCTGCGACCCGCTCAACCCGCAGTTCATCCCCGTGGTGGCAGCCCGGTCACCGGTGACGTTGACCATCGTCACCTCCGCGCCAGCGGTGGCGGGACGCGAGGTGCGGGCCGTGGTCACCCTCCGCACCGGGAGCGGCAAGCCGGTTGCGCCGGAGGATCTGTTAGTGGCACACACGCGGCGACTGCATCTGCTGCTGGTCGATCCGACGCTGGCGGATTATCAGCACGTGCACCCGGTGCCGGCGCGACGCGCGGGGGAGTGGGAGTTTGCGTTTACGCCGCACCGCCAGGGGGTGTATCGAATATTCGCTGACTTCACTCCGGCGGCCACGGGTCGCGGGCTCTATGCTAGCGTGGATTTTGACGTGGCGCCGACCGCCGACGCACCGGTTGCCACGGAGGCGGGGACGGCTCCGGGCTGGCGCGCGGCGGGTGCGGTGGAGCGGGACGGTTACCGTTTCCGGCTCACCACCGCGCCGCAACCGGCGCGGGCGGCCCAGCCCATTGATCTGAGGTTCGCAATGGAGCGGTCGGGTGGGGAGCCGGTCCGATTGGAGCCGGTGATGGGTGCCTGGGCCCACCTGGTGGCGTTCGATCTCTCGCGCAGTGGTTTCGCCCATTTGCATCCGGCCGAGACGGATTTGTTGAAGGCTCCGGACGCGATTAATCCGGTGCTTAACTTCAAGCTCACCATCCCGCGCGCCGGCCGGTATGTGATCTGGGCGCAGCTGAACCCCGGCGGTCGCGAGGAATTTGTTCCGTTTGGGATCGACGTGATGGAGTAGGCCGCGACGCGAAGCGAACCGTCAAAACTTCAGGTGCTTCACCGTCAGGCCCCGGTTGATGAGCTGCTTCAACGACGCGATGCCAATCTTCAGGTGCTCGACGACATAGGTCTCATCGACCTGCTGATCGCTTTTGGCGGTCTTGATGCCCTCGGGCGTCATGGGCTGATCGGAGACGAGCAGCAGGGCACCGGTGGCAATCTCGTTGTAAAAGCCGGTGACGAAGATCGTGGCGGTCTCCATGTCGATGCAGAGCGCCCGGATCTTCTTCAGGTATTTCTTGAATTTTTCGTCGTGCTCCCACACGCGACGGTTCGTGGTGTAGACTGTGCCGGTCCAGTAGTCGCGGGCGAAATCACGAATCGTGGTGGAAAGGGCCTTCTGGAGTGCGAACGCCGGGAGTGCGGGAACTTCCGGGGGAAAATAATCGTTGCTGGTGCCTTCGCCCCGGATCGCGGCGATCGGGAGGATGAGATCGCCCAGGGTGGCGCGATGTTTGAGGCCGCCACATTTGCCGAGGAAGAGGACGGCCTTCGGGTTGATCGCGGTGAGCAGGTCCATCACCGTGGCGGCGGTGGCGCTGCCCATCCCGAAATTGATGATCGTGATGTCTCCGGCGGTCGCGCTCGGCATCGGCTTGTCCTTGCCGCGGATGGGGACGCGATGCCACTGCGCGAAGAGATTCACGTAGCGGTCGAAATTCGTCAGGAGAATGTACTCCCCGAAATCCTTGAGGGGGACCCCGGTGTAACGAGGCAGCCAGTTCTCGACGATTTCCTTGCGGGTCTTCATGGGCACGATGCTGCCGTCTCCGCGCACCAAGGGCACGGAAAAAGTAAAGGCCTCGGGAAACGTGGGTGCATCTCCCGTTTGATGATAAATTCACTGGGGGCGCGGTGCCCCCACTGCGCATTCCTTCGCAGGGCGGGTGAGGGCACCCGCACTCCATCGGTCGGCCACCGTCCACCCCCAGATGCGCGCGGGTAACGCGGCGGTTGCGCGGTGCGGCTGTGCCGCCCACGCTCGTAGGCATGACTGCGGAGATCAAAGCAGGAATCGGGGCGGTGGCATGGGTCGCGTTTATCGTGGCCCGCGTGCCGGATTTGCGGGGCGAGGCGTGGGCGCATGGGCTTCTGCTGTTCGCGGCGCTGGTGCTGGTGCCGTTGGCGCTTGGACTTTTTTCCGAAGGCCAGGCAACCGCGGGCGCACCGGAGCGAATCATGCAGGCAGTGGCACGGGCGCAACTTCCCGCGGCATTGCTCCTGGTGGTGTCGTGCTGGCTGGCGCCCGGGCCGCTGGCGGCGACAGCGGCGATTCCGTGGGTGGCGTTGATGTTTGGCCTGGGCGTGGCGGGTGGGTGGCGTGTACGCCGGGGCGGCTGGCAGCGCGGCCTCGACGGGCTCGCCAGCGACGCGGCGCTGGTGTTTAGCGCGGTCGGGGCGGTCTGGACGCTGATGGATCGCGCGGGATACCGGCCGATGAAATTTGACGGTGCCATCGTGACGCTCACCGCGGTGCATTTTCACTATTCCGGGTTCCTGTTGCCGCTGGCCGCGGGTCTCGTACAGCGCGAATTGTTTTTCATGAAACTGGCGTCGCAGGCGGTGGTGGGAGTGGTCTTGGGTGTGCCGGCGGTCGCGCTCGGCATCATGGCCACGCAGGCCGGCTGGCCGCCGGGCATCGAGGCGGGAGCGGGTTGCGGGCTCGCGCTGGCGGGTATGGCCGTCGGAATTCTCCAGGTGCGAATCGCCGTGGAATCGCGCCGGCCAGCGGTGACGCGGCTGCTGCTGGGAGTGGCGGGGGTTTCGCTGTTTTTCGGAATGGTGCTGGCGGCGCTCTACGCGATCCGTTCGTCCGTGGTTCTGGTTCCCGGTCTCGGAATTCCGCAGATGCGAATGCTGCACGGCACGCTGAACGCGATCGGGTTTGGCCTGGGTGGCGTGCTGGCCTGGCGGCGAATGGCGCTGCCACGGGGCTGAAGGAGGCAGCAGGTCAAATGCGGGCCGCTTCTGGCGAAGAGGGCTTCGAAAAAGGTCATTCGGAGGGTGCCGCTTCGTCGGCGCCGCGAATGAAAGAACGGCTGCGACGAAGCGCAGCCCTCCGAAAAACATGCGTCGCCCAGACCTTTTTCGACACCCTCTACGCGCCCGCGAGCGCGGTGGCGGTGTTGAGATGCTCCACCCCGGTGTATTTCTGCGACTGCTCGTCGGCGTGGTAGCTCGAGCGCACGAGCGCGCCGCTCTCGACAACACCGATACCAAGACTGAGACCGAAATCCTTCCAATGCTGGAATTCCTCTGGCGGCGCCCAACGCGACACCGGCAGGTGTTTGGGCGTGGGCTGGAGATACTGGCCAATGGTGAGAATGTCGGTTTGGTCCGCAGCGATGTCGCGGAGCGTCTGCGCAACCTCCGCCTGCTCTTCGCCGACGCCGAGCATAAGACCGGTCTTGGTCACGAAGCCGCGGCTCTTCGCATGGCGCAGGATGGAGCGGGAACGATCATACCGCGCCTGCACGCGGACGGGTTTTTGGAGTCGTTCGACGGTCTCGAGGTTGTGATTGAAAATATCCGGCCGGGCATCGAGCACGAGATCGACGTGTGCGGTGTTGCCCTTGAAGTCGGGCGTGAGCACCTCGATCGCGGTGGAGGGGTTGCGGTGGCGGATGGCGCGGATCGTCGCGGCCCAGACACTGGCACCGCCATCGGCCAGTTCGTCGCGCGCGACGCTGGTGATCACGCAGTGCTTCAAATTCATTTTGGCCACCGCATCGGCGACGCGGGCGGGTTCGCCGAGATCGAGTTCGGTGGGGCGGCCGGTGGCGATCGCGCAGAAGTTGCAGGAGCGGGTGCAGATGTTGCCGAGAATCATCACGGTCGCCGTGCCGCGCGACCAGCACTCGCCCAGGTTCGGGCACTGCGCACTCTGGCAGACGGTGTGGAGTTTGTTCTCGTCGACGAGCCGGCGCGTGGCGGCATAGCCGGGACCGCCGGGCAGTTTGGCCCGGAGCCAGGACGGTTTGCGCAGAGTGGGCGGCGACGGATACATGGCGCCAAAACGCATACGAAGCCGACGGAAGCGCAAGCGGGTTTTGCGCGGGCGTCCGGCCGCCGGAAAAGGGAGAGGGCGTGGCGGGGCTTCATGGTGGACAGATCCATCCCAGGCCCACTCGGGTTCAGAGAATCAACATGGCGTCGCCGTAGCTGAAGACGCGGTACTCGCGTGCGATGGCTTCGGCGTAGATTTCCCGCAACCAGGCGATTCCGTCGATCGAACCTGGCGTGAGAAATGCGGCAACGAGACAGAGCAGGGTGGAGCGCGGCTGGTGAAAATTTGTGATGAGGGCGTCGACTCCCCGGAAGGCCCGCGGGGGGTGGATGAACAGGTCGGCCTCAGCGAGGCAGGCGCCGCCGAGGGGCTGCGGTTGTTCGTGATTGGCGAGAAAATGCTCGATGGAGCGCACGGTGGTGGTGCCGACAGCCACGCGCCGACCGGCCAGGGGTGGAAACAGCGCGCGCTGGGTGCCGGCGGGAAGCTCGTAAAGCTCGCGATGAATGGGGTGGGCCTCGATCGTGGCGGTGGTGATCGGCTTGAACGTACCGAGCCCGACGTGCAGCGTGAGGTCGGCCGGCCGAACGCCAAACGCCACGAGCTGCGCGATCAATTCGGGAGTGAAGTGCAGGCCGGCGGTGGGTGCCGCGACCGCGACCTGCCGTTGCCGGTCGGCGTAGACAGTCTGGTATCGTTCGAGATCGAGGGCGCGTTGCGCGGCTTCAAGCGAGGCCGAATCTCCCGCACGATCGATGTAGGGTGGCAGGGGCACGTCGCCGTGTTGGTTGGCGACAGTCGTGATGGGTTCGCCGGAGGCGGTGGTGAATCGGACCCAGACGGAGCCGTCGGGTTCGCGGGAAATAATTTCCCCGGCGAAAGCGCCCTCGGCGTGAGCAAATGTCGCGCCGGTCGGGAGCCGGCGACCGGGCTTCACCAGGCATTGCCAGGTGAAGCCGTCCCCGTCCGGTTCGGCGCGAAGCAGAAAGCATTCGACGGCACCTCCGGTTGGGCGCCGGGCGTGCAGGCGGGCGGGCAAAACTGCGGCGTTGTTGCGCAGGAGCGTATCGCCGGCGCGCAGGTATTCCGGCAAATCGGCGAAGACGCGGTGGTGAAGTGCGCGGGTGGCGCGGTCGACGACCAGGAGGCGTGAGCCATCGCGGAGCGGGGAGGGGCTTTGGGCGACGAGGTGTCCCGGCAACGCAAAGTCGAAAAGTTCGGTGGCGAGAGGAGGCAAAGGAGTGGCGGGGCGAGCGACGCACCCCAAGCCGCGGCGCTGGAGCCAACAATCGGAATCGAACCGATGACCCACGCTTTACGAAAGCGTTGCTCTACCAGCTGAGCTATGTTGGCGAACCAGAGCAGAACAATGAGTTAGATCGTTCTTTCGTATCCGGCGATATTGGAAATCTCACCCGAAGCTGTCACTGTATCCTTTCGGGCATGAAAACCGGAGCTCTTGGACAAGCTCAGGCTGCTCGAAAGGTAGTGTTTCATCGGGTGTCGGAAAACCTCCATCGTTTGGAAACGAGTGGCGGTATTACGGTTTGGTCAAACGCGGTGACAAGCAATTTCGTCGATCCCTGGAAACCTCTCTTCCTGCTGCGCAGCTCGGAAGAAACGGGATCTTCCAGGGGTTCGGAACCGGGAACCGTGGCACCGCGGCATCAACTCCCCGGGCGCAGGGCGCGAACGTAGACGTAGTAGGCGCCCGCGATTTCCTGCCCGGCGGCGTCGCGAAACCACGTCTGCAATTCCACCGGGCCGCGTGGCAGGGTGACGTTAAACGTCACCGCCTTGTCGTCCGCCGCGACGGGTCGCTGCCGGCGCAGGTCGCCAATCTTCAGCTCGGCGCTCGCCACCGGAAACGCATCGCCTGCGGCAAAGCTTCCATCGACTCCCCGATAGGAAGGCATCGCCGCCGTAATCGGCGCATCGGCCTCGATGGGCCAGCGGCGCAGGGAAATGTCGTAGTCGCCGGCGTGGTCGACGAAGAGCGACCAGGCGCCGTTCTTTTTCGTCCGCCGCACCTGGTTCTGCTGATCGAAGAACACGTCCACCCAGTCGCACGGCGAAAGTTGGGTGGGATTCGCGCGGGCCGAGCCAAGGTGAATCGGGCTGATCTCGTTGACGCGCGGCTCCACGCCCGACCACCACTTCGCATAGTGGGCGCGCAGCACGGTCGCCACGTCCGGAAATTGCGTGATGACATTTCGCTCCTGCGCCGGGTCGGTCGCGAGATCGTAGAGTTCCTGGTCGGAGACGAGGCGCCACCGCTTCCAGAGCACGACGGCATCGCCCGGCTTCGGACGGGAGTCGTTCATCCGGGAGAACTGAATCGTGAGTTTGCGATCCGGCAGCGTCGCGGCGGGATCGCGCAGCAAGCCCGCCAGGCTCGTGCCGTCGAATTTGGCCGCGGCGGGTTTTGCCATGCCGCAGAGCTCGAGCAGCGTCGGGAGCACGTCCTGCACCTGCGTCAGCGCCGTGATGTCCCCGGCCGCGCGCAGTTTTCCGGCGGGCCAGCGGATGAAAAAAGGCACGCGATGCCCGCCTTCGTAGAGCGCGATTTTCTTGCCGCGCATCCCGGCGTTGAAGACCGGGTCGCCGGTGGCGGTGCCATTGTCGGTCAGGAAAATGAGAATGGTGTTCTCGCGCAGGCCATTTTCGCGCAGGAACGTGTCGAGCCGGCCGAGGTTTTCGTCGATGTTCGCGATCATGCCGAAGAAACTCGCGATCGCCGGCTTTTGCTGGCGGTAGGGCTCGCGGTAACGATCGGGAACAAAGAGCGGACCGTGCGCGGCGGCGAGCGGCAGATAGCAGAAGAACGGCTCGTGGCGCGCGGCCTGTTGCTTCATCCACGCCTGGGCCTCGCGGAAAAAAACATCGGTCGTGTAGCCCTCGAATTTCCGCGCGACGCCGTTGTGCTGGTAGACGTCGTCGAAGTAGTCGTTGTTGAAATAACCCGCCGCCGACGGGATGTGCGAAGATTGATACCAGATCGATTCCTGAAACCCGCGGTCCTGCGGGCGGTAGGGGTAGTTGTCGCCGAGATGCCATTTGCCGAAAATTCCCGTGCGGTAGCCGTGCGCCGCGAGCATCTCCGGCATCGTCGGAAAGTCGCGGCGCAGGTTCGTGCGGCCGCTGCTGACGTTCATCGCGCCGTTGCGTAGCGCGTCCACGCCGGTCATGAGCTGCCCGCGCGTCGGTGTGCACATCGGCTGCACGTGAAAATCCGTGAAGCGGATGCTCTCCGCGTGCAGCCGATCCAGGTGCGGAGTCTTGATCACGGGGTTGCCGTGCACGGCGAGATCGCCGTAACCCTGATCGTCGACCATCACGATCACGATGTTCGGTTTCGCCGGGACGGCGGCGGGGGCGGGGCGAATGCAGGAAACGCCGCCAACGAGGAGCAGGAGAAATGGGAGTAAGCGCGTCATTGGGGGCAGGGGCGCGGGGGTCTGAGTGGCGGCGAACGTTGGCGCGGGGACGACCTACTCCTGTCCCTTGTAAGCAGGATTCGGGTCCATCATGGCGGCGGAAACGCTCCTCCGCCACTGGTGCAGCAGGGCCGTCATCTGCTGGGTGCGCCCGGGTTGTTCGCGGGCAAGATCGTGCTGCTCGCCGAGGTCTTCGCGGAGGTTGAACAACTGAACGGTGTTGTTCTCGAAATACTCGAGCAACTTGAAATCGCCCTGACGAATCGCCGCTCCGGGACTCTGCATCCCGTGATTGCTGTAGTGGGGGAAGTGCCAGTAAAGCGCGTCGCGGGCGGGTGGTTTCTCGCCGCGCACGACGCCGGCGAGACTCACGCCGTCCAGATGCTGCGAGGGCCGTGCCGGCGCGCCGATCATCTCCAAAATGGTCGGGTAGAGATCCGTGCTGATCGCGGGCACGCTGCTGACGATGCCGCGGGCGCTGCGACCCGGCCATTTGATTATCATCGGCACGCGGATTCCGCCTTCGTAGAGCCAGCCCTTGGCGCCGCGGAGCGGAAGATTGGAAGTGGCAAAGGCGGCATCGAGCGCGGTGGGCGCGACGATGCGATCGGGACGACCGAAATTCGCGGCGGACATGCCGCCATTGTCCGACGTGAAAATCACGATGGTATTCTCGCTGAGGCCGAGCGCCTCGAGTTTCGCGATCACCCGCCCGAAGCTCTCATCCAAGGACTCGACCATGGCGGCGAACTGGACGTTGTCCTGGTGCTGTTTGATTTTGACCGTCTGGTTCGGAAGCACTTGATAGCCGCGATAAGCGTCCTCTTTGAGCGCCGCGTCCAGTTGGGTCCGCGTCGGGGCGTTCTTCGCGTCGGGATTTCCCTCGAGGATAAACGGCGCCCGATCGGCAGCGGCGCGCTGCTGCAACTTCGCCTGATACTTCGCGACGAGATCGGCGCGCCCCTGGATCGGATCGTGGGGCGCGAAATGAGAGAGGTAGAGGAAGAAGGGGCGGCTCCGGTTTTCGTCGATATACTTCAGGGCTTCGTCCGTGAGGCGATCGGTCAGGTAGTCACCCGGGGCATCGGTGAGTCCCTCCAGGCCAAATGGGGCGTGATACCCTTTGTTCGGACAACATTTGTTCCACCGGGGCACTTGCACATCGAAACCATGCTGCAGCGGTCCGGACGGATCCTCGCCAAGGTGCCATTTTCCAAAGTGACCGGTGGCGTAGCCGTGTTCCTTGAGGGCTTCCGCGAGGGTCGTCTCCTCAAGCGGCAGGTGGGGGCGGGGCTTGGCGTTATTGAGTTTCTGGAACGGGAAATCGCGGCGGCCGGGCAGCCAGTCGGTGAGCTGCAGCCGGGCGGGGTATTTGCCCGTCATGATGCTGGCGCGCGTGGGCGAACACACATGGCAGGGGGCGTAGGCGTCGGTGAACCGCACGTTGGCGCGGGCGAAACGGTCGAGCTGCGGCGTCTCGTAGAAGCTGCTGCCGTAGACGCCGAGGTCGCGCCAGCCGAGATCGTCGACGAGGAAGAGGACAATGTTGGGCGGACGCGACGCGGAGGCGGCGTGCGCCGGAGCCTGGAACGTAAGCAACGCGGCGGCGGCGAACAGGACAACGGGGAGAAAGCGGGACATGGCGCGGAGCGGGCGTCGTGGAGATTGGGTGACGCGCAGGGTCAGAAGTCTTTTTTCACACGGAGGACATAGTCCCGCAGCCGCACGTTGCCGTAGCGACTGTAGAAAAAGGGTGCACGCACCGCGGCGGCGTCGAAGGGTGGCTCGGTGTCGAAGAGGTTGTTGACGGAAAGCTGCACCGTGAGGCCTTTCAAATAGGGCTTCTCGTGCTTGGCCCCGAAGGCGTACGAGAGCGAGACGTTGTGATACGTCTGCGACGCCACCGAGTTTCCCCCCTGCGGTCCCGTGCTCGTGGTGACGAGCGTCGGATTCGCCACGCCGAGATAGATTGGATCGCCCGGCGCGCCGGCTTGCTTGTAGCCACCCTGGTAAGTGGCCGTCCACGAGGCCCGCCACTTTTTGTGCCCCCAGCTCAGCGTGGTCGTCGTCTTTTTCTGGTTCACGCCACCCGAGTTCACGTAGTCGCGGTACTCCAGCATCGGATAACCGATGGCCGGAGGCAGCTTGAGGTGATCCGTCAGCGTGGCGCGCGTGCGCAGCGCGAATACGCCGATCGGTGTGGCCTTGCGGTAGTCGGCCGAAACGTCCCAGCCGTCGGTCAGCCCGTCGCCGACGTTGTAGTTGGTGAACGTAAACAGCGTGATGCGCTTCGTCGTCGGGTCGCGCTCGACGCTCCCCTCGGGCGCGCGGTCGCCCATGTTGGCGAGTTGCTGGACGTTGTTCACGATCCGGATCAGATCCTCCTTGGCGATCCGCCAGTACTCGACGTTGAAGCGGAAATCCTTCAGGGCGCCCTGCGGCTCCCAGATCACCCCGAAATTCCAGTTTTTCGAACTTTCCGGTCCAAGGTTTGGATTGTTGCCGGCGACGCTGAACGACGAATAGGTGCTGTTCGTCACGGGATCCAGGAACAGCACGGTGGCCACGGCGGGCGCGACGCCGACGGTGTTCACGCGCTGGGTGAGCTGGCCGAACGTCGGCGGTAAGAACGCCGTCGCGTAGGAAGCGCGGATCGAAATTTCGCGGAAGGGCTGGTACTTCAGCCCCAGCGTGGGCTTCGTCGCGTGGAACTTGGCCACGTCCTTGCGGCTGATAACGGCGCTGTGCGTCTCGCGCGGCGGAATCGCGTCGGGAAACAGGTTCACGCGTGCATCGGGGTTGGTGTGGATCGCGAAGTTTTCGGAGCGCACGGCCGCCTGCAGTTCGAGCGCGCGCAGCAGCGGCCGCTCGTTCCGGCCCGAGACGATCGGCACGCTGATTTCCGCGTGACCGGCATAGGTCGAGATGCTCTGGCCGGTGAAGTACGAGTACTGGTTGGTTGGATTCTTCGCGGCCGGCGGCACCGGCGGAAACGCGCCGCCGACGAATGCCTGCGGGAGCCGTTCGGTATAAACTTCGGAACCGACCGTGAGGGTCGGCCGGCCACCCCAGAGCTGAAAGAGCGGGCCCGACGCGCGCACGTTGTAGTCGAGCATCGTGTCCTTGTTGTAGCCCGTCCACTCGCCGTAATATTTCCCGAAGTTGATCGGGTTGGCGAAGGTGTCCACGAAGGGATTGATGGTGCCGTCGAAGAGCAGGCCCTGGTAACCGCCGAACGTGGTCGTATTGGCCAGGTTCATCAGCGCGTAGGAAACCTTCTGTGCGGTCACGGAATAGTTCACGTCGGCCGCCAGCCGCCACTCGCGCGGCAGCTTGACGACGCCGCCAAACACGACGTTGGAGACCTGGTTGTTGACGTCGTTGTGCGCCGACTGATTCGCCGGCAGCGGCAAGCTGATGAGCACGTTTTCCCGAAACGGATTGGTCGGCGCATTCCCGGGCACGCCGAACTGATAGTTGTTGTTGCCGACCGGATTCCACTCGGCCTCGAGCAGCTTGTTGTTGTTGAAGGAAAAATCGGCGAAGAGGCTGATCGCCTTCGTCAACTGGTGATCGATGCGCGCCATCAATGACTGCTTGCGCGAAACGTGTGCGAGCAGGCTCTCGGTGCCCCGATACACCGACCGCGCAAAATCGAGATTGTACTTGCCGGCGTTGGCCAGCAGACCGGCGGCGAGCGTGGCCGCGGGCGTCGCAGCGGCGGTGCCATAGGGAATGTGCGTGAAACGCGAATTGATCGGCTGGCCGGTCGCCTTGAGCGTGAGCGTGGCGTTCTGGGCATTGGTGGAGCCGTTCAGCGCGGCCGGGTTCAGCGCGATGTTCGGGGTGGCGCCGCTGAAGAAGGGCTGGGTGGCGGTGTGGAACGCCGCCGGGCTGTTGGCCACCGCCCGCTGGAAGGCGTCCATGATGAACGGACGTTCCTTCAGGCGCAGCGGTTTGCCGTCGCTGAAGCTGGCGCTGAGCGTCAGGTGGGTCCTGCCGCTCCGGCCCAGCGACGTGCCGAAGATCGCGTTGAACGTGCGCAGGGGTGCATCGGTGTCGAAAGTGTTCTGATAAGTCGTGCTGACCTGGCCACCGGTGTAGTTGCGCTTCAGGATGACGTTGACCACGCCGCCGACGGCGGTACCGCCGTAAATCGCGGACGCGCTGCCGGGGAGAATCTCGACGCGCTCGATCGCCGCGAGCGGAATTCCGTTCGTGTCCGGCTGAAACGTCGCGCCGCGGTTCGCGAAGTTCGACGTGCGCTGGCCGTTGATCAAAATGAGCGTTTGCGAGGCGCCGAGCCCGCGCAGGTTGATCGTGCTCGTGGCGCCCATCTGGTTCAGCAGCGAGGTGCTGTTGGGGTCAATCTGGGCGTTGGTTTCGACGACGGTGTTTTGCGTGAGGCTGTCCCGGAGCACCTCGTCCAGGTTCGCCTTGCCGGAGTTTTCGATCTCGTCGGCGCCGATGATGTAGTAGGCTTGGACGTCGTTAATCCCGCGGGGAATGTCCATGTTGGCGTCCGTGAAAGGCACGGATTTTTTGTCGAAGACCTTGAATTCGGCCATGACGCGCACGTCCGCATTTGTGCCGGCGGCGGGACCGACCGGAGCGGGAGCTGTCTGGGCGCGGCCGGGCGGCGACACGGCCACCGCGAGAAACAAAAGTGCGCCGACGCGGGTCATCAGGATCCGAATCGGGTGCGAAGGGTGTGGGTTCTTGGGGTTCATGGCTGTTTGCGGTTAACTAATTCGTGGAGGGGCAAGTGGGTTGGCGATATTCACGGGGCAAGTGGGGCACTCGGCGTCGACCACGCGACGAAGACCCAACGTGCCGGAGTGTCCGGTCAAGAGAAGCGAATTTTCCGGAGGATAGCCCGAGCATTCACCCGAGGAGGTGCTTTTCAATCGATCCGCTTCGCACCACTGCGCGACGATTTCAGAGATCTTGTACCGGGCGAAGCGACAGTTTGAAAGTCGGGCATCGATCATCGGGCAGGTGAAAATTTACGATGCCCCGGAAGATCGTGCCTTCATTCGCGTGGGCAGGTTTGTGGGAGGCGAGGGGCTCACCCCGCCGATTTCGATTTCTGAGCCCAGTTTCTGCGGCGCGGGCTGACGTTGCGGGCCGGGCCGAGGCGGTCGTGCTTCCGGAGGATACGTTGCCCGTTGCGGGAATTGCGGTGTTCCGTTGCGCGTCAACCGCATCCCGATATTCTTGCGCCGCAGTCAACCCGCCGCACCCTGCGCTTGCATGCGAAAGACGCCCGATGGATTTTGACGACCAAGCCCTCCTCCAATTTCTCCGCCCGCAAATCCGCGACTTCGGCGGGCAGATCGAGATCGACGACGGTCTTTGGACGCTCTTTGCCGTCGAGGCCTCCGACGAACCCGCCAACGCCCTCGCGCGTTCGCTGTTGAGCACCGCCCCCTTTGCGTATGATTCCGGGACATCGGCGGACGACCGCTGGACGCTGTACTACGTCGAAACCGCGCACCGGCTGCAGGCGGTCGAGTGGCTCGAAGAATTGAGCAAGGTCATCGCCGGCGAGATTCGTCCCGTCACAGCGTTGCACCGGGTGGTCGTCCAGGAACTCGTCAGCTCGGCGAAGCCCCACCGTCTCGCGCAGGAGCTCGCGGAGCTCCACACCCGCGGTGTAATCGGCGCGGGCACGGTCCGCCGGCTCGAAGACGTGCGTTCGCTGCTCGATCGGTTGCATCAATGTGAGCCGCTCTTCTTTTCCGCGTTTCTCACGCTCCTCCGCCACCAGCTGATCGACATGCTCGTGTTGCACCGGCAGCTGCTGCCGGAGGATGTCGCGCTGAAGAACGAAATTGTGAAAGGTGGCATTTCCCGTGATCCGTTCTTGCAGAGCCGGCAGGATGCGGCCGCCGAAATCCGGACGATTTATCTTCGCTTCCAGCTCATCAACCCCATCGACCAGCACAAGAACACCGCGATCGCCAACCCCTATGCGGTCCACCTGGAAATCGTGGTGGCTGGCGACGAAGTCACCCTGCCAATCGACGGCAACGCCATCGCGGTGCGGCGCGAAATTTTTCTCCGGGCGATCCATTCCATCCGCCGCAACCTCTACCGCGGCGAGCACTTCAGCAGTTTCGACACCCAGTCTCCTTGGATGACGAGGGAGATAGCCTATCCGTTTCGGTTCATCAAGCAGCGGGTCGGCAGCCGCGAAGACCTCGAAGTCATGGACACGCTCTACATGCTTGAACGCGCCGTGAGCGCGTGACGCGTGCATCTCCGGGCTGCGGGCCAATCCCTGCGGCGGGTTGTGCAAAAAGTGCGGCGACAGGATTTGAGGCTTGGAGTCTGCTGTTGGCCACACCCGGCGCGGCCCGCGCCCGATTCCGCGCGCGGCGCCATCCCCGGGATCTCTTCCTTCGTTTTCATCATGCGCTCCACCAAATCCACCGAGTCCGCTACGGCTGCCCGTCGTCCGACCGATGTCTCGCGCCGCGGTTTCCTGAAGCAATCGCTGTCCACCGCGCTCGCGGCGCCCTTTGTCCTGAGTCTCGAGGAAACGGCGTTGGCGTCGTCGAGGCCGGCCCGGAGCACGGGCGTGGTGATTTCCCCGGACGCCGCGAAGAAAATGCCGGGAGGCAAGATCGGCCCGGTGGCAATCAGCCGCCTCATCTGCGGCGGCAATCTGATCAGCGGCTACGCGCACAGCCGCGACCTCATCTACGTTTCCACCTTGCTGAAGCACTATTTTTCCGAGGAAAAAATCTTTGAGACCTGGGCACGTTGCGAGCAGCACGGGATCAACACGATGGTCGCGTCGTCCTCCGATTCTCGGGTCGCCCGATTGTATCGGGAATACGTGAAACGGGGCGGGAAGATTCAGTATATCGCGCAGGTGAACCCCAGTCCCGGGGATTTGACGACCTCGATCCGCCTGGCGGCGGAGGCCGGGGCGGTGGGGGCGTTCTTGCTGGGTAATCTTGGTGACAAGTGGATTCGCGAGGGTGCGGTGGGGCGGGTGGGCGAAGTGGTGGAGATCATCAAGGACCACAATCTGATCGCGGGCGTGGCGGGCCATGCCCTGCGCACGCCGATGGCGGTGGAAAAGGCGAGAATCGCCGTCGACTACTACGTGAAGACCCTGCACCAGGACAATTACTGGTCGAAGCGCCGGCCGGACCAAACCGCCGAGGTCATCGACAACTACAAGGTCGACAACTATTGGTGCATGGATGCCAACGAGACGGTGGCGTTCATGGCGCGCGTGAAGAAGCCGTGGATTGCGTACAAGGTGCTGGCGGCCGGGGCCATTCCCGTGCGCGAGGGATTCCGTTACGCCTTTGAGAGCGGCGCCGATTTCGCGCTGGTCGGCATGTTTGACTTCCAGGTGGATGTCGACGCCTCCATCACGCGGCAGCTATTTGCCGCCAAGCTCGATCGTTCGCGGGCTTGGATGGCGTAATATTATTCTCACCGCACTTCGGTCTGTAACCAAAGACCTAGCTTCCCTCCCCTCGTTCGCGTCGGAATGAGAGAACGAGAAAGAGAACAATTAGGGAGAACGAAGGATGCGTTCCGGAAACGTCGCCGATGAGATCGATTCAGATCGATCTTGGCTCACCGATCTCCAACGATCTTTACCGATGAACCTAACTCGATCGTTTCTCACTTTCGCCGTGGCGAGCGTCGTGCTCGCCGCGTTTTCACTCCAAGCTGCCGACCAAAAAAAGGGCGGCGACGGCTGGCAGAACTGGTTCAAAGACGGGCTGGGCGATGCCAAGATCGTCAGCGGCACCGCCTCGTACAAGGCGGAGAACGGGGTGCTCACCGGCACGACGGTGGAGGGCAGTCCGAACACTTTCCTGATGAAGGGCCCGTACAAGGATTTTGAACTCGAGTTCGAGGTGAAGGTGGACGACGCGCTCAACTCGGGTGTGCAGGTCCGCAGTCATGTCGCGAAGGCGGGGGATCCGGCGCTAAAGGGCGGCAAGGCCGGCAAGGCGCTGCCGGTCGGGCGCATGTACGGTCCGCAATGCGAAATCGCGGTCAACGGCACCGCGGGCGACTTTTACGACGAGGCGCGCCGGGCTGTTTGGTGGACCGACGTGACAAACACCCAGGCGATCCGCACGGCAGCCTCCAAGGCGGCCTTCAAGAAAGGCGAGTGGAACAAGTACCGCATCGTCGTCCAAGGCGACCATTACCGGAGCTGGGTGAACGGCGTGCCGACGGCGGACTTCCGCCAATCGGATGACCCCGAGGGCTACATCGGTTTCCAAGTGCACAGCATCAAGAAGGGCGCGGGGCCCTATTCAGTGCAGTGGCGCAGCGTGCGGATCCGGGAGACGAAGTAGGACGGTCGGTCTTCTGAGCGTCGGCGAGGATGCGGCTTACCGCCACGTCGTTTGCCACGCCGCAAACTCCGACGGCCGGAGGCGGTAGCGGGCGAAGTTGCCCGCGTGCAAACTCGTAAGTTCGGTCTCGGCCATTTCGGCGAAGTGTTTTCGCTCGTTCGCGGCCGGCAGTTTCTCCGCTTCGCGCCGGATGTAGCCCGTCGCGAGTTTCTTGTCCATGCCGTGGCGCACGACCCCGGCCACCACCTCCTTCAGGCGCTCACGGTGACGCAGCCGGAACGCGTCCGGTTCGCCCAGCACCTGGCGCACCGCGGCGTAGCGCGCGCACGAACGCTCGTAGGCCCACGCGAAGACATCGCGCAGATAGTCGACGCGGTTCAATTCGTAGACGCCGAGAATGGCGCTCGTATAGTCCGACTGCGGGACATCGATGAACGACAGCGGGCCGAGATTGTGCTGCACCAGCGGGATGTTGGCGGCGAGCCGCGACACGCGCTTGTTCACGTCCTCGAAGGGCTGGAGATAAGGGAGCTGAACCATGGCGAAGAACGCCTGCTCGAACGGATCCGTGATCGCCGCGGCGGTGGCGAGAATTTGATCGAAGCACTCCTCGATCATCGCTGGCACCTCGGGCGGAAGATAGACCGAGCCGCCGATTCCGACCGCGTGGGTGCGCAGCCGCCCGCCCGCCGCCGGTTCGGACAGCAGGTTCTCCGACAGCAGCGCGTGGAGGTTGCAGACGGTGTAGCGGTTGAAACCGATCTCCGCCGCGTGCTCCGCGAGCAGTTCGATCGCCGCCTTGTGATTGAGGATCATCTGGGTCTCGTGCGCGGCCCGGCCCTCGGCCGCCTCGCCCGCCTCGAGCAGCCGCTGCGTTTCCAGCAGCGAGTAGGTGTTGCCTTCCAGTCGGCTCGAATTCCACGAAAGATCGATGAGCACTCGGTCCATCACCTTGCGCAGGTGCGTGCCGGCCGGCAGCGCCTCGCCGGTCGTGCGGCCGAGGCCGGCGAGCTTTGCGCGCAACCGCGGCGAAAGATAGGCGGACACGTTGGGCCGGTAGCCGTCGAGAAACGAAAACTCATATCCCACCGGCTTGCGGTGTGTGACCGGCCGGTTGACGCGCCGCCTGGTTTCCTGCGCGGCGGACGAAAGTGGAATGGGATCGAAGTCCGCGGGCCGTTCTGCGACGAACTCTGGCGCCACCTCGCGCGGCGGCGGTAACTCCGCCAGCCGGCGGGCCGCGAGGCCGGGCACATGATAGCGCCGGCCGGCGCGCGTTCCGACGGCGGTGAGCCGGCTTTCGGCCACGAGTTGGGCGAGCCTGCGCTGCAACGTCCGGCGTGCGAGCGAACAAGTGAGCTTTCCGGCGATCAACTCCAGCGACGCCGGCTGTGGCAGAGCCCTGATCGCCTCGAGGACGGCAAACAGTTCGGTGCTGGAAATCTCTTTGGGCATGGCGGTGGGATGTGGCGCAAGATATGGAGAAAAACGGCCGCTTGCGCCAGAACAATTTTTTTATTCTCACCGCCTATTGTCAGGTATATAATTTGGAGACAATATGATAAGTGATTATAGAATCACTTGGTTCCCGATCTAAAAATGGCGCTAACCCCGTCTTTGCGCCACTTCCATTTCGCTTGCGCCACATGGTCGGCGAGCGGCGAGAGCGGCCTGATGCATAAGGTGCGGGCTTTGTCGTCGCCGTGGCTTCCGATCGAGGTCACGGCTGCGACAAAGCCCATTCGACAAGCTCAGGGTCCCCGACGCAGCCCTCCAAAACACGTCCTTCGGATCGGAGGGCGACGCTTTGTCGTCGCCGCCATCGCGTGGTGGCTCGTTACGACATTTCGATCCGTTCACCGATGGCTGGCCAGGCGCTCGCAACGAGGTCCGCATATGGCGCGGGGAAATCGAACTCCACCGCAACGTGGTGCCTGTCTCCTGCAAAGGACAAGGGCGACGCGCTTCGCGATCGGCTCGGCGTCCGCGCCCGCGATCAGCTACCGCCGCGCGACCTGAAAACGAATCGTCTGTCGCCCGCGCAACGCTGTGAGGTCGACCGTGCCGCGCTCGTCAGGCGTGAACTGCGTCGCACCCGCGGTCGCGGACACCACGCGCCAGCCGTCGGGCACGCGGGCGCGCAGCAGGGTCTGCTTGGGCGGATTGCGACCCGGCAGGGTGACATCGGCGACGATTTCGCCCGCGGCGAGGCGGGACTGCACGTTGACGGATATTTCGCCGAAGGCGGTGGGCGCACGCTCGACCTTGATGCTCTTGCCGTCCTCCAACCAACGGCGCGAGGTGCCGAAGAGCAGCCGGAGCGTCTCCGGTTTTCCGTCATCGTCGCGGTCCGAGTCCTGCACGAGCATGGCGCGGAGCATCGAGAGCACGTGGGCGTTGGCGGCGCTGTTCGGCGGGCAGTAGAACATCCGGCCGCCGTCGTCGACGGGGTCAAGCGTGCAGCCTTCGCCGCCGACAAAGGTGTTGCGGGTGAGGCCCTGCGCGAGCGTGCCGTAGAAACTGACGAGCGCGCGCTCCGGATCGTCGCGGCGAAGGGTGTCGAGCGTGTAGCGCGTGCCGTAGAGTGGATTCACCCGGTCTTCACCGGTCCAGAAATTGAACTGCGCCCCGCCCGAGCGCACCATGCCGAGGAAGATGCCGCCGTTCTGCTCCTGATAGCGCGGTATCCAGTTTTCCTGTTCGCTGCCGGCCGGGAAGATGCCGCTGCCGATGGTGTAGCCGATGATGATGTTCCAGTAGCTGCCGATGCGGGTGTGCAGAATGGGATCATGGGCCGGCTCGCCCCCATCAAGGGCGATCGGGATGAACGGCGGGGTGGTCGTGCGCACCGTGGCCCGCTCGATGGCGCCGAGCACAACCGGGCGGAAGGCGGCGGCCGCGGCGGCGTAGTGGTGCGCGGCCGCCGTTTCTCCGAGTTCCGCGAGCAGCGCGCCCAGATCGCGCAGCGCGCGCCAGGCCTTGGAGTTCGCATTGAGGCTCTGCACCAGCGTGTGGATGTCGCCGCAATATTGCTCTTGCGGATACAGCCCGTGCGGGCCCGTGCGATCCCGGTCGAGGCGGACGGCCTCCTGCTCCCAACGGGCGCGCAATTCCGACACCACCGAGGCGTCGCGCGTCTGCCAGTAGTAGCGAAAGAGATTGCCGAGTTTGAAGGCGGCCTGGTGCTGTTCGAGACCCTTGCGCGTGAAATCGAACAGCGGCACCATCAGCCGCCGCATGTCACGTTCGAAGCCCCAGACGAGCAGCGCGAGCGCGGCATCGCTGCCCTCGGCGGAATAGATCCGGTCGTATTGGTTGCCCGCGCTGTAACGCATGCTGTCGCCATTGATCAGCGCGAAATCCTGGCAGAGGGAGTTGCGCCAGACGTGGTTCACCCGGTCTTCCGGCACGTCGACCTGCATGCCCCGGGCGACGATCTTCTTCCAGGTGTCGGCGCACTGCCCGCGCTGCGTCGCGTAGGTGGTCGGGTTCAACGTCAACGCCACGCCGGACGCGAGCGGCTGCGTGGGGATGGCGAGAGTGGCGGCCGCGTGGCCCCGAATTCGGGCAACCATCTTGTGCCGTTCGCGTTTCCAGGACGGATCGAAAATTCCGATCACCTGGCCGGTCGAATTGAGCAACCGGCCATTTTCAAAAGTGAGCGCGGTGCCGGCGCCGACATCGATCGCGACGAAGCCATTGGCCCCCTGGGCGAGATCGAACTTCACGAACACGACGCCGTTTTCCGCCAGCGCGGGATCAGTGCTGGCGAAGGCCTCCAGGCGGTAAATCTCGGGCGGCAGATCGGTCTTCACCATGGCGAGCGGCACCTTGCCCTCCGACTGCACGGGCGAGCGGTGGGAGTAGCGGATTTCCGGAATGGGCAGCCAGCCCTCGGCGAGGGTGGGATCGTTCAGCCGGTCGTGCAGACCGCCAAAAAGAAATTCATCCGGCCCGACGCGAAACGTGAACGGCACGCCGTTTTCATTCCAGCTCCGGGAGCCGCCCGGCAGATTGACGCCGCTACCATTGGCGATGAGACGGGCCTTTACCTTCGCGTTGGGCGCGCTCAACACGATGGGGTAGTAGCGGAAATCGGCGTGGACGTAACGCGGCGGCGGCAACAGCGGGGCGAGGAATTCGTAGCTGGCGCCGTTGGGCTGGGCCATCGCGGCCTCCCCCCAGACGTCGCGTTTGGCGGCGAGGGCCTCTTTGAGCAAAGGCAGCGCGGCCAGGGCAGGCGAACCGGCAGAAGCGATGGCCGCGACGGCGCACCGCATCAGGGAGCGAAACGAGGACTTCATGTTCGAGCGGGGGGGGCGCGCGTTGGGAAAAGATGCGCCGGGCTAGCGGAGGCGGGATGGCGCCTGATGTCACGGTCGATTTTCGCGGAAATGGGAGCGACCGGCTGCAGCAGGCGACTCTTCCGGCGGGCCGTGCTTTTTCGCGGCGATTTGAGAAATGCACCAATCTTTCTCGTTCCTCGTACTCTTTCTCGTTCTCTCGATCCGCGAGAACGAGGAACAGTTACGAGGAAAGAGAACGATGAAGCCCCATTGGCACCGTTCGGTTGCGGCCAGAGGCCGCGTTGCCCGACGCTCCATCTGTTTCGTCCCGGCCTGCGACGATTTCGGATTAACCGCAGATTAGGAAACCGGCGGATGCCCGCTTTGGTTGCGGCTGCCGCGGTTCGAAATATCCGAACTAGATCTGCCCCGGCAGCCGCACCGTGAAACACGCGCCGCCGCCGGAGATCGCACTGACGCGGACTGTTCCGCCGTGGGCCTCGACGATCGCCTTGACCATGCTTAGGCCGAGGCCGAGGCCGCGTTGCGAGCGGCTGGCGTCACCGCGATAAAGCCGGCGAAAGATCGCCTCGCCTTCGCGGGGCGGCACCCCGGGACCGTTGTCGCTGACGGTGAGTTCCGCGGACCCGGCTTCGTGGCGGAGAGAGAGCATGACGCGGCCCCCGGCCGGCGTGTACTTGAGCGCGTTATCCAGCAGGTTGTTGACCACCTGGCCGAGGCGGACGGCATCGGCGAAGAAAACGACAGGTGCGGGCTGATCGAGGGTGACGCCGATTTTCTTTTCTTCCGCGACTTCGCGGTACAGATCCGCGGCGCGTTCCGTGAGCGTGCGCAGATCGATTTGGTCGCGATTGAGTTTCAGGACGCCGGCCTCGGCGGCGGAAATGTCGAGCAGGGTCTCGAGCAGATGGAGTACGCGGTCGGACTCGTCGACGCAGCCGGCGAGGGCGGCGCGGGCCTCGGCGGGATCGCCGGCGTCGCCCAGCGCGAGCTCGGCCGTGCCGCGGAGTCGCGTGAGCGGGGTGCGGAGGTCGTGGGCAAGATTGTCGAGCGTCTCGCGGAGGACGCGCACGTGGGCGGCGTTCTTGTCGAGGAGAGTGTTGAGCTGGCGAACGAGGACGGCAAGCTCGCCGGTGCCGTTGGGGCCCGGGACGCGCGCGGCGAGATCCCCAGTTTCGAGGATGCGGCGGGCGGTGGCGGACACGGCCCGCAGCGGCCGCGTGGCCCGCCAGGCGAGGACGATGCCGACCCCGAAGGAAAGCAGGAGGGCGCTGGCGCCAACGACTGCGAAGGCCTGGTGGAGCGGTGCGAGGAGGACATGCCGGCTGTCCATCAAGCGGCCGACCTGCAGCTGCCAGCCGCTGGTCCACTGGTATCTCGCAATCGAGTAGTCGCGCAGGGCGTTTTGGGGAATCCGCTCGGTCTGGACCTCCTGCTTGAGGGTGAAGGGGCCGAAGGGGATGGATTGGATCTGCGTCTCGATCCAATCGTTGGGCAGTTTTTGAAAGACGACGACCTCGGCCGGAGAGATCAGACGGATGAAGGAGGCGCTCATCTCAGGCGAAGAATCGCTTTTGACGCGCGCGATGACCTCGGCCGGGGAGCCACGGGAGAAGGCGCCGGCCAGGGCGTGCACCTGACGTTCGAGGGTGGCGAGTTCGCGTTTGTTGAGGGCGTCGGCGAGGCTCCAGTAGAGGGCGCCAAAGAGCACGGCGGCACCCAGCGCGAAGACCAACGCGTACTGAAGCGCGAGCCGGAACGCGAGGGACTGGCGCAGGCGTTCAAGCATGACCGTGGGGGCGGAAGGTGTAACCGACACCGCGCGCGGTCTCGATGCGCTTGTGATCGGGATCGATTTTGGCGCGGAGCCTGGACATCACGACGTCGACGACATTCGTTTGTGGATCGAAGCTATAGTCCCACACGTGTTCGAGGATCATCGTCTTGCTCACCGGCCGGCCGGCGTGGCGCAACAAGAAGGCGAGGAGCGAGAATTCGCGGGGTTGCAAGCCGACGGGCTGGCCCGCGCATGAGACTTCCCGGGAGATGAGATCGAGGGTGACATCGCCGCCGACCAGCCGGGTGGCTTCGGGGGACGACGTCGCCCGGCGAATCAGCGCTTGCACGCGGGCGAGCAGCTCGGAAAACGCGAAGGGTTTCGTGAGGTAGTCGTCGCCGCCGGCCTGGAGACCGCGCACGCGGTCGTCGACGGAGCTCTTGGCGCTCAGAAACACGACGGGGATCGGACAACGGGCGGCGCGCAGGCGTTTCACGAGGCTGATGCCGTCGAGGTGCGGGAGCATCACGTCGACGATGGCGGCGTCGTAGTCGGTCGTCTGGGCGAGGGCGAGGCCGGTTTCCCCGTCCGGGGCGTGATCGACCGCGTACCCGGCCTGTTTGAGGCCGCGCACCACGAACGAGGCAATCTTGGCATCATCTTCGACGACGAGGACGCGCATGGGTAAACAGTGGCAAGTGCGAGGGTCGAAGGGAAGTGAGGAGTGACCTGGGCGAGTGGGAATCGAAGGGCCGCGGCGGTGACGCCGGCTCCAGAATCGTACGATAGCGAAGGGCTGCGTCCGGGACCCTGAGCTTGTCGAATGGGCTTGGTCTCGGCCGAATCCACGGTCTGACGAAGCGGCGCCGGCGAAGCGGCGCCCCTATCGAAATATCTCGAACGGACGTCAACCTGCGTCGCGCCCTTCGGGTCAATCTGCCGGGAAGGAGTTTCGCGATTTGCAGGTCAGGAAAAAAACAGCCCCGGCTGGCGTACAACCGGGGCTGAGCTAGCCACAACTGCCTGAACCAATTCCAAAAGGCGGGACCTTACTGCGAGGCCTCTTTTTCCGAGGCGGTTTCGTCGACGACCATGAAGATCGTGCTGCCACGTGAATAAAGTCGGAGCAGGGTCTTCTTGCTGTCGGCCTTCGCGCTGAGTTCGGCGGCCTCCTGGGCGGAGGTGACCTGCTGCTTGTTGATTTCGAGCACCACATCCCCGGCGCGGAGACCGGCTTTGGCGGCGGCGGAATCAGGTTCCACGTTGGAGACGATGGCGCCCTTGAGCCGGGCCGGGAGGTTGAGCTGGCGGCGCATCTGCGGTGCGATGTCTTCGACGGCGACGCCATTCAGCACACCTTCATCCTTGTTCTCGCGCTGCGAGAACGACTCGGCCTGCGGATTGCGCCGTGAGCCCGGTCGCTCGCCGGTCGTGGCGGTGATCCTCCTGGTCTGGCCTTCGCGCAGTACTTCGAGGTTTAGCTTGGTGCCGGGCGCAAACGAGCTGACCTGCAGCTTGAGATTGTTCGCGTCGGTCACGGGCTGGCCGTTGAGGGCGGTGATGACATCGCCCTGCTCCAGGCCGGCCTTGGCGGCGGGCGCCTCCGGCACGACGTCCGCCACCAGCGCGCCCTTGTTGGACTTGAGCTCAAACGAGTCCATGAGTGCGGGGGTGATGTTCTGGATGTTCACACCGAGATATCCGCGGACAACCTTGCCGGTCTTCACGAGGCTTTCGGCGACGTGGCTGACCAGATTGGCGGGCACGGCGAGGCCGACGCCCTGGAAGCCGCCGTTGCGACTGAGGATCGCGGTGTTGATGCCGACCAG
>SXSC01000200.1 GCA_005792355.1 Opitutaceae bacterium | reverse complement strand
TGGAACGTCACCGCCCGCCTCGGCGAACCCTACCGCAAGAAATTCGTCGAGGAGCGCGAGGTCACTCTCCTGCTTGTGTTCGAGGACTCACCCTCCCTTCACTTCGGCTCCGGCGCCCAATCGAAACGCGAGGCGTTGCTTGAGCTGGCCGGTCTTGTCATGCTCTTGGGCGCCGTCAACCGCGACCGCGTCGGCTTCGTGCATGCCGCTCCCGGGGCCGTGCTCTTTCGCGAACCAGTCCGCGGTCGCGGGCAAATCCTGCACTCGGCCGCGACCCTGCTCGCCCGCCCGGCGCCGGCGCCGACCGACGCCGCCCCTGAGATCCCGTGGCGTTTCCTCGCGCGGGCGGCTCCGAAGCACAGCGTCATGATCTGGCTGGGCGATTTTCCTCCCGTGCCGCGCGGAGGGCGGGACCGGGCGCAACCCGAGGGCTGGCCCGTCTTGCAGCGCCGCTATCAGACGATGGGGTTCCGCGTCGACGATCCCTGGGAACGGGAACTGCCCGTCGGCGAAAGTTTTGCCGCGTATGATCCCACGGCCGGCCGGCTCGTGACGTTTGATGGCAGCGCCGCCGAGCGCGCCGCGCATACCACCTGGGCGCGCGAACGTGAGGGCGCATGGCAATCGCTTTTCCCTGACCCGCTCAGCCGGCTCGCCGTCAGCACCGGGCAAAACCGGCTCGACGCGCTGGTGCGTTTCTTTCACGCCCGGATGAAAATGGGCCGACGATGAGCCACCTGACCCTCCACGACCCGCTCTGGCTGCTCGCGTTCGCCGCGTTGCCGTTCATCGCCTGGCTGCGTGGCCGGCGGAGCGTGCCAGTGCTGCTCGTGCCGTTTGCGGCCGCCTGGTATCGGCCCTCGCTCGCCGCGCCTTCCCGCTGGCCGGTGGCCCTGGCGTTTGCCGGGCTCGCCTTGTTGATCGCCGCCCTCGCCCGCCCGCAAAAAGTCGAAGACAAGCGGGAGGTCCGCTCCGAGGGCTACGACATCATGCTCGCGATCGATCTCTCGACCTCAATGCGGGCGGAGGACTTCGAACGGGACGGCGAACGCATCAACCGGCTGCAGGCCATCAAACCGGTCATCCAGGCGTTCATTGAGCGCCGGCCGGCTGACCGGATCGGCATCGTGTTGTTTGCCGGGCGCGCCTACACGATGGCCCCGCTCACGTTTGACCACGACTGGCTGGCCCGCCAGCTCAGCCGGGTGCGCATCGGCATGATCGAGGACGGCACCGCCATCGGCGATGGCCTCGGCGTCTCCCTCACCCGGCTCGAACAGGCGAAACGCGACCGCGCCGGGAAACGCATCGGCGCCTTCGTGGTGGTGATGACCGACGGGGCCAACAACCGCGGCTCGCTCGCGCCCAAGGATGCCGCCGAGATCGCCAAATCGCGCGGAATCCCCGTCTACACCATCGGCTCCGGCAAGGACGGCTACGTCCCCGTCCCCATGTATGACGAAGCGACCAACCGCAAGACCGGCTACCGCCGCATGCTCTCGGATCTCGACGAAACCGCCCTGCGCGAAATCGCCGAAGTGACCGGCGGCAAATTTTTCCGCGTGGCCGACACCGACACGATCGAGAGTGCGTTCAAGGCCATCGACCGCGCGCAGAAGATCGAATTTCAGGCCAAGAGTTTCCTGGTGACAACGGAGCTCTTCTGGTGGCCTGCCGTACCAGGACTGCTCGCGCTCGCCACCGCCGCCGTGGTCGCCCGCCCCCTGCTCCGGAAGGAGGCGCCGGTATGAGCTTCGCCTGGCCCCAGCTACTCTGGATTCTGGTCGTGCCGTTCGGGCTCCTGATTTGGGACCTGACCCATCGCAGGCGCGCCGCTGCCGTCGCGCACCCCAAGATTCTCCGCGCCGAAGCGGGACCGGCCTCGCTCACGCTCGCGCCCCTGCCCTCGCCCTCGGCCCTGGCTCCGCATCTGCGCGCCCGCCCCTGGCTAGCCGCCGGGCTGGCCCTGGCTCTCTTCGCCATGGCGCGCCCGCAATGGGGCCGGATTGAGGAACCCGTATTTGATCAGTCGCGCGAAATCCTCCTCGCGATTGATCTCTCCCGCTCGATGCTTGCGACTGACGTGAAACCGTCGCGTCTCGATCGATCGAAACTGCTCATCCAGTCGCTGCTGGAAAAACTCGCCGGCGAACGCGTCGGCCTCGTCGTATTTTCCGGCACCGCTTTTTTGCAGGCCCCGCTCAGCGCGGACTATGAGATCTTGCGGGAGTTCCTGCCCGCGCTTGGGCCAAATTTCCTGCCGGAAGGCGGCACGAACTACGGCGCGATGCTTGGGACCGCCCTCCAGGCGTTCGGCGCAACGAACTCGGCGGACCGTTTCCTCATCGTGCTGAGCGACGGCGAGGCCACGGACACCGAGTGGAAGGCGCGCACCGCCGAACTGAAAAAGAAGAATATCCGGGTGCTGGGGCTGGGCGTCGGCACCGCCGGCGGCGGCATGATCCCTGACACCAGCGGAGGATTGGTGAAGGACGAACGCGGGGCGGTCGTGCTTTCCAAACTCGAGAGCGCGACGCTGCAGGAACTCGCCACCACGACCGACGGGGTTTACCGCGACGCCAGCAGGTGGATCGACGTCGCCGCGCTGGTCAACGAAACCATCGAAGCCGGGCGCAAAGGGGACTTCGTGGAGAAAAACACCGTGCGGCTCGTCGAACGATTCCAGTGGCCGCTCGCACTCGCTCTCTGGTGCCTGCTCGTGAGCTTCTACTACGAATTTCCGGTGCGACCGCGCGTCCGGGAGGTCAAGTTGACGCCGGGCGCACGGCGCCAGCCCGCCGTGGCCGCGGCCCTCCTGATCCTTCTCCTGTCTCCTTTCTCCCTTCTCCCTTCTCCTGCGCTCGCCGCCGCCAAACTCGCCCCCCAGTCCCGCGCGCCGGCGAACGCTCCCGCTCCCAGCAACACCGTGGCCGCTCCCGCGCCGGCCGAACCGCCGGCACTCGCCAAAATCGTCGGCCGGCTCTCCGCCGCCGATCATCCCACCGCTCGCGATTGGGCGGAACTGGGCCGCGAAACCGTCACCTGGGGCTCGCGTCTGCAGTCCCAGCAACAACCCGTGGCCGAAGGCCCGGTCCGCGATGCCCTCGGCGCGGTGGACCTCGGAGAGAAACTCGATGCGAAGACGACGGACTGGTCGAAGCTGCGCGAAGAACTGGAAGCCCTGTTGAAAAAGCCGGACGAGGACCAGCAACAGCAGCAAAAAGACAAATCGGACCAACCCCAGGACAAGGATCAAAAAGACAACCAAAAGAAACAGGACCAAGAGAAACAGGACCAGCCGGACCAGCAACAGCAGAAGGATCAGAAACAGTCCCAGAAAGGGGACGACAAGTCGGAGAAAAACTCGCCGTCCGAGAAGCAAGACGAGAAGAAAGATCCCGGTGAGTCGGCGTTTGGCGACATGAACAAGAAGGAGGAGCCGCCGCCACCTCCACCCGAGAATATGCAGAAGGTCGGTGGCAACCAGGAGCAAAAGGAAGGGGAGCCCAGGGAGCAGATGGATCCGGCGCTCGCACTGCCGATGCAAAAGCTCGAACAGCTTCGCAACCAGGATTCGCCCGCGCACCTTTTTCAGTTGATGGAGGGCGGCAAAAAGCCCGCGAAAAAAACCGGCAAGGACTGGTAAGCCATGCATCCCACCCGATTCCCTCTCTTCCTCCTCGCCTTCTTCTGGGCCACCCTCGCCGCCCGGGCCCAGTCCGTGCGCTGGGAACCCGGCGAACGCGGCCTGGGCAACACGATCCTGCTCGTGTTCGAAAGTTGTGAGCCCGACGGCCAGCCCGCCATTCCCGCCATTCCCGGAGTCTCGTTTACCCTCACCGGTCGATCGACGAGCACGAATATTGTGAACTTCAGCGTGACGCAATCCGTCGTGCTTTCCTTTCTCGTCCGCGGCCCGCAGAACCCGCCGATTCAAATTCCCGCCTTCGCCGTCAAGACCAACAAGGGGACGCTGCGCGTGAATCCCTTCAACGTGGCCGCGCCGGCGGTGCCGCTCGACTCCGTCGCCAGCGCCAAGCTGATTCCGGCGCGCCTGAGCGTCTGGGCCGGCGAGGTGTTTGGTTTGAATTACGAATTGTCCGCCTCGCGTCGCACCAATCCGCAGATTTCCCCGACCTTCGATTGGAACGCCGCGCCCCTCATCGCCGAAGATTGGTCGAAACCCGAGGTCAACGAGAGCGTGGTGAACGGCGAGGGGCGGGTGAACGTCATTTTCCGCTCCCGGGCCATCGCCAAGACGCCCAACACCATGAAAGTGGAGGCCGCCACGCACCTGCTGAGCATCCAGACCGGCACCATCGGTTTTGGGATCATCTCCCAGCCGCGCATGGAGCAGGTTTCCGTCACCTCCAATCAGCCGGTGATCGAGGTGCGCCCGCTCCCGTCCGGAGCACCGGCGGCCTTCAGCGGCGCGGTGGGTCAATTCAAGCTCGTTTCCAAAGTCGTGCCGGAAAAGGCCTCCGTGGGTGAGCCGGTCACCTGGACGCTCGAACTCAGCGGCACCGGCAACTGGCCCGATATCGCCGGCCTGCCCTCGCGCGACGTCTCGAACGATTTCCAGGTCGTGCAGCCCAAGGCGAAACGCACCCCGGGAGAGGGCAAGCTGTTCGATGCGACGCTGCTCGAGGACGTCGTGCTGGTGCCGTCCAAGGCCGGTAACTACACGCTGGGCCCGGCCTCGTTTGCCTACTTCGATCCCAAGAGCGGCACCTATCAGACCCTCACCGCCCCGCGCACCACCCTCTCGATCACGGCTCCCGCCGCCCCGCAGTTCAATGTCACACCCCAACCCGGCCCGGCGGGCCAGCCGCCTGCAGCGGGCGAGACCGAAATCGCGGGACCGTCCGGCCCGCGCAAACCAATCGCCGCGCCCTCGCTGCCCACCGGCATTCCACGCGACCCGTTACCCGGCGCGGCCACGGCGCGGATCCCAATGTCGACCCACACCCTCGTGCTGGCGCTGCTGGCACCGGCGGCACTCCTGCTCGTCTTCTGGTTCTATCTCGCCCTGCGCCGGGCGCGGGAAACCGATCCCGTCCGGTCCCGCCGCGAAGCGCACGACCGCCTCACCGCCACTTTGGCAAAATTCGCCCACTCCACCGAAGCGGGTCGATCGCAACTGCTGCTCGCCTGGCAACACGACACGGCCGTGCTTTGGCAATTCCGGCACGCCGCCCCTTCCGCGCGCGCGTTTGTTGGAGACGGGGTGCCCTCACCCCGTTCGTCAGCCGCGCGGGGCGAGGGCACCCCGCCTCCGGTCAACTCCAGCGAATGGTCGACGCTCTGGTCCGAGACCGACCGCGCCCTCTACGGCGCAACCTCCACCCTGCCCTCCGATTGGGTCGCCCGCGCCCGCGCCGCGCTCGCGGCGATGAAGGTGCCGGGCTTCAAACCCCTGCGCCTGTTCCTGCCGCAAAATTTCATGCCGTTCGCCGCGCTGCTGACGGTGGCTTTCCTCACCGCCGCAGGGTTGCTCCACGCCGCGGCGACGGCGGGCGTTGATGGCGCCGCCGCGTATCGCAAGGCGGATTTCCCCGCCGCCGAAAAGAGCTGGCGCGCCGCCCTGGCCACCGCGCCGACAAACTGGATCGCGCGACATAACCTCTCACTCGCTCTCGAGCAGCAGGAACGCCCGGGCGAAGCTGCTGCGCAGGCGGCGGCGGCGTTTGTGCAGCATCCGGCGGATCCGGCCGTGCGCTGGCATTTCACGCACACCGCGGAGAAACTCGGCGCGGCGCCCGCGGCGCTCGCGGATTTTGTGACACCCGGATTGCTCCATTCACTCGCGCAATCCGCCTCGCCCGCCGACTGGCAACTCGTGTTGGTGCTCGCGGCCTGGGCGGCGGCCATCGGCCTGGGCGGATTGTTCACGCGGGCCTACGGCCGGGGCCCGCGTGCATTGAAGTGGAGTTCCATCACCGTGCTCGTCGCCAGCGTTCTGCTCGCGGCCGGCGCGCACGCCGCGATCCTAGCCTACGGACTCACTGCCAGAGCTGAAGCGATCGTCGTCTCTCGCGCCACAACCCTGCGTTCAATTCCCACCGAGGCCGACCTGACGCAAAAAACCTCGCCGCTGGCCGCCGGCAGCCTCGCGCTCGTCGACAAGACCTTCCTCGGCTGGAAACGCCTCGCGTTCGAAAACGGTCAGACCGGCTGGGTGCGCAAGGACGACATCGTGCCGATCTGGAAGTAGGAAGGTGAAAGGGAAAGTGAGTCCCTCCTCACTCCCGGCGCAACCCGGCCGTCTTCCGCACCATCCGGGCCATCGACTCTTCTGGGTTGAGCGCGGTGACTCGATCCAGCTCCACCCACGCGAGGTCCTTCGACTCGTCTGAGAGCGTCAGCGGCTCCCTCGGATCCGCTTCGAACATGAAACGCAAATCATAGTGGTGGTGGCCCGGGTCGGCTTTGCGTGGCGGAATCCAGTGTCGGTCGAGATCGAAAATCTCCGGGGCGACGGCGTGCAGGCGCACGAGACCGCTTTCTTCGCGCGCCTCCCGAAAGGCCACGGCGAGCAAATCGGCCTCGCCATCGGCGTGCCCGCCCAGTTGCAGCCACTTGTCGAGCTTGCGATGATGCGTGAGCAGTGTGCGCCGGCGGTCCGGGCTGACAATCCACGCCGACCCGGTGAGATGGCCCGGCCCGCAGGAGCGCAGCAGAACGTCGGCCTGTTCCTCGACAAAACGAATCGTGTCGGCTGTCATCGCCGCCTCGTGCGAATCGAGCGCCCCGCCGGACGCGTGAGCGCGAAGGAGCGTCAGGACCGATTGACGCTGCATCAGCTTAACGGGTCTCGAACCACTTCGAATCCGCTGTCACCGGGGCCGCCGTTTCCAGTAGCGCGAAAACCTCCGGCACGGTCGCCGCCACCTGGAACAGCTGCAGGTTGGAAGGTTTGAAAAAATTCTCGGCGAGCATCCGATCGAACAGTTGCAGCAACGGATCGTAGAATCCGTCCTGGTTGAGAAAGACGCACGGCTTCTGCACGACGTCGAGCTGTCGCAGCGTGAGGATCTCCAGGATCTCCTCCAGCGTGCCCCAGCCGCCGGGCAGCGTGACAAAGGCATCGGCCCGCGTCTCCAACAGCAGCTTGCGCTCGCGCATGGTGACCACGGTCACGAGTTCGTCGGCCTCCTCGTACGCCAGCTCGCGCACCTTCATGAACTCCGGAATCACCCCGACGACTTTCCCGCCGGCCTGTTTCACCGCCCGCGCCACCGCGCCCATCGTCCCGGTCTTGCCACCGCCGTACACCAGGCCCCAGCCGCGCGCCACCAACTCGCGGCCCAGTTCCGCCGCCACGGCGTAATACTTCGGATCGAGCCGGTCGCTGGAGGCGCAGTAGACACAGAGCAGCTTGGACATGAAAAACGGGAAACCACTAATGGACACTAATCCACACTAATAAATTTTTGTTCCGTTGTCCGGGATGGTGCTGATTATCGTTCCGCAGTGGTTACCTCCAACAGCTACCGTGGCCGGCTCGCGCCATCTCCCACCGGCCTCCTTCACCTGGGTCATGCCCGCACCTTCTGGCTGGCGGCGGAGCGGGCCCGTGCGGCCGGTGGCACCCTTATCCTGCGCAACGACGATCTCGACGCCGTGCGTTTCCGCCTGGATTTCGTCGACGCGATGCTCGAGGACCTGCGCTGGTGCGGGTTCCACTGGGAGGAACCCATGATCTCGCAAAGCACCCGGCGGCCGCGCTACCGCGCCGCGCTCGAACGCTTGCACGCGGCCAGGCTGATTTTTCCCTGCACCCACTCGCGGCGCGATGTGCTCGAGGCCGCCGGGGCACCGCACGAGGGCGGGGCCGACGACGAACCCGTCTATCCACGCCAATTCCGGCCGCCGGCCGATGCACCGCTGCCCGCCCTCGGGGAGAGCATTTCCGTCAGCTGGCGCTTTCGCGTGCCCGACGACGAAGCGATTGATTTCCACGATGAGAATCTCGGTCCGCAGCGCGCGGTGTCCGGGCGCGATTTCGGCGACTTCCTCGTGTGGCGGAAGGACGACACACCGAGTTATCAGCTCGCCACGGTCGTCGACGACGCCGAGTTGGGCGTCACCGAGGTGGTGCGCGGAGCGGATCTGGTCAAAAGCACGTTTCGGCAATTGTTGTTGTTTCGCGCCCTCGACTGGCCGGCGCCGAAGTTTTTTCATGCCCCGCTGATGCTTGATGATCACGGTGTGCGGCTGGCGAAACGGCATGACGCCCTGGCGCTGCGCACGCTGCGGGTACAAGGAGTGAAGCCGGAGGATTTGATCAGGAGGTTCCAATACCAGGCCACCATGGGCGCATCTGCCGATTGAGGATGGCCGGGGGGAGTTTCGGAGGGCGCCGCTTTGTCGGCGCCGACGCGTCCAGTCGCGGACACGGCTGCGACGAAGCGCAGCCCTCCGAGATCGAATGAAAAGGGTGCCACTCGGCCGTACCGACCGCGAGACGGGCCGCGAAACCCCGAGTTCGTGATTCTCTTTCCCGGCTTCCTAGTTTCTGAATCCACCCTGCATGAATCCAAGCATCGGCATCCTCAACATCTCCGACCGTGCGAGCGCCGGCATCTATGAAGACACCCCGGGCAAGGCCTGCGTGGCGTTGTTGCGGGAGTGGCTCGCGACGCCGTTCGAAATCGACTACCGCGTGGTGCCCGATGAGCGCTCCGTCATCGAGGCGGAATTGCGTCGGATGGCCGACGAGGCGGGCTGCTGCCTGGTCGTCACCACCGGCGGCACCGGACCCGCGCCGCGCGATGTCACCCCCGAGGCGACCGCGGCGGTCTGCGAAAAGCTACTGCCCGGTTTCGGCGAATTGATGCGGGCCACGTCGCTGCGCTACGTGCCGACGGCCATCCTTTCCCGCCAGACCGCGGGAATCCGGGGCCGCACCTTGATCGTGAATCTGCCCGGTCGGCCCAAGGCGATTCGCGAAAACCTCGAGGCGGTTTTCCCCGCGATTCCGTATTGCATCGATCTGCTCGGCGGTCCGCGGCTCGAGGCCAACGAGGCGGCGATGAAAATTTTCCGCCCGAAAGCGTAGTCACCTGGCGCGCGCCGGCGGGTTCTGCCACTCGACCGGCAGGACCGACTCCGGCCCGAGGATGTAGATGCGATGGTAGAGCCAGAACACGCCGACCCCGAGCACCAGCAGAAAGAAAAATTCGCCGAGACTCCCGCCGCTTTGGCGGCTGCCGCGATGGAGCGTGCCGATGAGGATCCCGATGGCCGGCGCGACGAGCAACGTGACCATCGAGGCACCAACGAGCACCATGCCCATGATCGCCGCGGTGCGCAGCCAGACATCCTCGATCATCTTCGCCTTGTAGCTGGCCAGCTCGATGCAGAGATTGAGCAGCAGCAGACAGCACGGCAGCACGTAGTAGTTCCGGACCAGATTCGGGCCATTCACAGGCGAAGGATTGGGCGAGAGCGCGGCCATCTGGCAAGTCCGCTTGCGTAAACCGAACTTCCCGACTCACTCGCCGTTCCAGAACCAATCATGATCAACTACTCCGCTCCCGACCTCACCCAACATCCACCGCGCAGCATCCGGGTCCGCCTCGGTGGCTACGTGCATCTCGCCCGGCTGCTCGACAAGGCCCGCGCTGTCCTCGCCGGCAAGAACGGTGAGTTTCACTACAACTGCCCGATCGACGAATTGTTCTTCGCGTTTACGCGAATTGATCACGCGGCGCTGCTCGCCGAAATCAAGACGGGCAAGACCGACCTCGAGATCCTCGCCTGGGTTGACGAGCAATCGAAACGCCAGCGTCACGAGATCATCGCCTGGTCGGCGTGGCTGGAGCAGCACGGGCCCGGCGGGGCCGAGGGTCACGAGTGGATCGCCAGCGTCATCAAGGCCCACAAGTCCGAGCGCGACGACATCCGCTCCTTCGCCGACCTTCTCGATTTCGACGACTACCACAGCTACGGCGGCAAGGCCTGAGCCCCTGATTGGGCCGGGGCCGATCGCGTCTTTCGCCTCCGGCGAAAAACTCAGAGCTCGGTATATTTGTCGGAGCGACCCCGTGATTTTTCCACGGGGTATTTCTTCGCGTTGGCCGCCATCTTGGCCTCGATCGCGGCGGCGACATCGAGTCCGGTGATGTTGGCAAATTCCAGCGCGTAGATGACGACGTCGGCGAGTTCGTCGGCGATCTTCGCCCGTTTCGCCGGCTCATTCGCGATCACCTGCGACTCCGCGGGCGTGGCCCAGAGAAAGTGCTCCATCAGTTCGCCGGTCTCCGCCGCGAGGGCCATGCTGAGGTTTTTCGGCGTGTGAAACTGCTCCCAGTCGCGCTCGCGCACAAACGCCAGCACCCGGGCCTTGAGGTCGGAAATCGTCGTGGTGGAATCGTTGAGGGCGGCCATGCGAGCGAGCCTGCCACCGGAACAGCCCCACGCAATCTCCACCCGCACAAAAAAAGCCGCGCTCGAAAGCGCGGCTTTGTCGGACTTGCAACTATGGCGATCGATCAGATCTTCGCAGCGCTGGTCCCCTCAAGGTGCACAGCCTTGTAGCCGCCGATGGTCTTGAAGTAGAGAAGCATTGCCAGATAAACGGCCGCCATGAGCGCCGGAATGATCGAATCGACTTTCAGCGTCTTGCGATCACCCGCCTGGTCGGCGGTCACGATCGCCTGCTGTGCGGGCGTGCGTGGCTTCGCGTCCTTGGCCTCGGCCAGCTTCTTCCCATCGATGGCATTGACCGGGGCAAAAATGAGAAACGTGGACGGTTCTTTCGTCTTCACTTCGGCGTACGCGGCACTGTTCGTCAGCTGGAGTGACTCTGCGGCGAAACGATCCTTGCTATAACCGAGGCCGGGACCGCCGATCAAACCGGCGGAGAGCATTCCAATGCCGCCCATGATGGAAATGGCGACGGCACCCGTGCGCGGAAAGCGATCTGAGGCGACGGCGAGCATGGTCGGCCAGAAGAACGTCTTGCCCACGGCGTAGATGCCGAGTGCGACCAGCGCCATCGCGAAGGTCTGCATCACACTGGCCATCTGCAAGCCGACGACGGCCAGAATTGAGCATGTGACCAGCAGCCCGACCGGCGAGAGCTTGAGGGTCTTTTCAATCCAGTGGGCGCAGAACCGCAGGCCAAACATGATCGCCGAGGTCCACAGGAACAGCGCTTTCCCTTGCTCGGAAGTGAAGAGATTGCCCGTGATGTTTTGAATCCAACCATCGGTGCCAAGCTCAACCGCGCCGACCATCGCATGGGCGACAAACAGGAAGAAGAGCAGAAACGAGCCGATCGAGAACTTGGTGATCACGCCGACCACGAGCAGAAAGGCGCCGGCGAGACCATAAGAGGCCCAGGTCGGGAGTCCAAGGTTGCCGGAAAAAAACAGCGAGAGCAGGTAACAAATGACCAACGCGCCGGCGAGGCCGACATCCTTGAACATTTCGCCCAAGCTCGATCCCTTTTCCGAGGCTTCGGACTTGGGCATGTGCTGACCAAGGAACATCAACCCGTAGGCCACCGTCGGGATCAGGTAGAGGGCGAGTTGAATCTTCCAGTTCACCTTCATCGCATCGTCGAGGAGCCAGCCGGCGCAGACGCCGATGATCATGCCGAGCGGCCAGGACGCATGGAGGATATTGAGGTAATGGGTGCGGTTGTTCGGGAACAACGTCGCGACGAGCGGATTCGCCACGGCCTCGAGCGTGCCGTTGGCAAAGGCAAAGATGAACATTCCCCAGGTCAGCATCATGTACGCGTTCTGCGGATTGGTCGCCCCAAACGTGACGAAGGCCGACAGCACGTGGCAGGCGAACGCCGCGATCACCAACTTGCCGTAGCCGATCTTGTCGCAAACGACTCCGCCGATGATGATGCCGAAGCAGAAGCCGGTGAAACCGGCCCCGCCGATGGCGCCCAGCTGGGTGGCGGTGAAGCCGAATTCGGCACCCCAGTTGTCGAAGATTCCGCCGCGCAGGGCGAAGCCCACACCGGCGGCCAAAATGGCCATAAAGCCCGCCCACAACAGCCGCTTGGCGTTGGGTACGATGGCTTCGTTACTGACTTGTGCGTTACTCATAGGAGGGAATTAACGGAGTTGAGGTTGGAGCAAGAAAACAGATGGGCCCGCGCAAAATCCGGTCGATCCGGCGGGCGTGCACTGGGGAAATAGAACGTGACGTGGCAGGGGAGATGACAATCGCCGGCCACGTTGAGCGGCGTCCGCGCGCTCGGCAAGGTCGCAATTTAACTCAATTCGCGCGTCGGATTGCCGATACAGAGGCTACATTTGTTCGAAAAAAACTGGTCACGAACCCGCCTCCGAAAATCCCGATTTCTTTCAAACCCGCACCGGCACAAATACCCGGGACAACGGTCTACGTTTCTCACCAAGCACCATGCCATTCCCTGTTCCACATTTTCAACCCAAGCCAGTTTACGATCCTCCGGCCATTGTCCAGAGTGTCCGCCGCGAGGATGTTCTCTGGAACCGCCCCGTATTCAGAGCACCGCCCCTGAACCTACCTGCTGCCGTGTTCGCCGACCTGACACTTGACGAAGAGATGCTGAATCCGGTTCAAGACGCTTGGTAGAGTCTGGGGAAAAGGCGCACGTTGACTCGCCGAACTTCCGACTCGGAAGGGCCCTGACCACCGTAAAGTCCAGTCGGTTGAGGGGATCAACCGTTCGCGAGAACCGAAGACGGGACCCGGTTCTCGCTCATTTTCTCGCCTTGGCAAGCGGTGCAGCCATTGTGCGGCACTCGTGAACGATCCGCACCCCTCCCCTGCGTCCACGGCTGAAACCAGCCGGCTGGACCGGCAGGTGGAGGCGGAACTGGTCCGAACCGCCTTTCAGGATGCCATCTTCGGCGCCCCCTTCGGCATGGTGGTTGCGCTGCTGTACAGCTTTGCAATCCGCGCGGCCTTTCCGCCCAAGACAGTTCTCCTCTGGCTGCTGACGGCGCTCATCTGCAACCTGCTCCGACTGATCTCCCGCTGGGCCTATTTTCGCCGGCCCGTGCGGGTCGAAACGACAACCTTCTGGCGCAACGTCTTCACGGCGGTCAGTGCCGCGACCGGCCTGAGCTGGGGCGCGGCGGGTTGGATCTTCTACACGCCCCACGACTCGGTTTACCGGGTGATGATTGTCCTCGTCATCGCCGGTCTCACCACCGGAGCGTCGCGGTTGCTCGCGCCCATCGTCCTCGCGAACCTCTCCTACGTCTACCTTTCGATCGGTCCGCTGCTCGCGCGACTTCTCATCAACGTCGAAACGCGCAGCGAGGTGCTCGGCGTGATGTGCGTGCTCTACCTCATCTACATGAGCGTGGCGGCTCGCCAGCAAATCGGCACCCTGCGGCGCACGGTCCGGCTTGGCTTCGAACACGCCGCGCTCGTCGCTTCGCTGGGCGCCGCCAACGAACAGGCCCGGCAACTCAACCGCGACCTCTCCGCCGAGATCGCGCGGCGCGAAATCGTCGAGACCGAGTTGCGCGCGGCGAGCGAACGTGCCGTCGCCGGCAGCCGGGCCAAGAGCGACTTTCTCGCCACGATGAGTCACGAGATTCGCACGCCGATGAACGGCATCATCGGCATGCTGCGCATCGTGCGCGACTCCCCGCTCACACCCGCCCAACGCGACCATGTCGAGACCGCCGCGACCTCCGCCGATACGCTGCTCGATCTTCTGAGCAACATCCTCGATTTCTCGAAAATCGAGGCCGGCCACCTTCAACTCGAACAGATCCCGTTTTCACCGGCCTCCGTCGCGCGCAGCGTCATCGACCTCCTGCGACCTCGCGCCACTTCGAAGGGGTTGAACCTGGTACTCAATCTCGCCCCTCAGCTTCCAGCCGGTGTCCTGGGCGACCCGACCCGCATCCGTCAGGTGCTCTTCAACCTCATCGGCAATGCCATCAAGTTTACCGACCGAGGAGATGTTCGGGTAAGCGTGCAGGCCGTCGAGATCGGCCCGCTCACGACCACGCTGACGTTTTCCATCACCGATAGCGGCATCGGCATGGACGAGGCGACGCTGGCGCGGCTTTTCCGCCCCTTCTCCCAGGCGGATAGTTCCATGAGCCGGCGGTTTGGCGGCACCGGCCTCGGACTCGCCATCTCCAAGAATCTTGTCGAGGCGATGCACGGCACCATCGTCGCCCGGAGCGCGAACGGCCAGGGATCGGTGTTCGAATTCAGCCTGCCAACCCAAAAGGCCATCGAAACCGAAGCCACCCCCGCAGCCTCGGAGTTTGTGTTACCCCAGCTCCGCGGCCGGGTGCTGGTGGTCGAAGATGAGCGGACAAATCAACGGGTGATCCTGCACTTTCTGAAAAAAATGGGCCTGACGAGCGTCCTCGCCGAGGATGGCCCCGCCGCCGTCACGCTCGCCCTGCCGGATCAGTGGGATGTGATCTTGATGGACCTGCAACTGCCGGGCATCGACGGCTTGGAAGCCACCCGCCAGATCCGGTTTCGCCTGGGTGATCAACGGTTGCCCATCATCGCGTTTACCGCGAACGCCAGCACCCAGGACCGCGAAGCCTGCCTGGCTGCGGGAATGGATGATTTCCTGACCAAGCCAGTGCGGGTCGAGCTCCTCGCCGCTGCGCTACAAAAATGGCTGCCGTCTTTCCGCTCATAAGGTGTTGCACCTAGACGACCCGCCGCCACTCTGCTTCGGCTTCCTACTCCACGCCTTGCTCAATGTCTGACACTGCGCCACTCGCACCTGCCTCCGCCGCTGCCACCGGGGTGGATCACGCACCGCGACAGCTCAATAATCCCATTGAGGACCGGACCCGCAGCGAACTCGTCGGGATCGCCTATCGGGAACTGGCGGCAGGCACTTGGGTCGGCGTGGTCGGAGTCATCGCGTTTGCCGTCCTGATCAAAACGGGTGCGTCGGCACGCGCGATGGGCGGATGGCTGGCATTCATGGCAATCCCCACCGCGTGGCAATTCGGACTCGCCTATCGCTTTAATAAGCTAGCCCCACGACCGACGGAAGATCGGCGCTGGGCGCTTTTTCTGGTCACCGCCACGTCTCTCAGCGCGCTCGGATGGGGCGCCACTCCGTGGATTTTTCCCGCGCTGACGGAACCGGGCCTCGCTCGGGCTTCGCATCTGCTGCTGCTGGCCGGGCTCGTCACCGCTTCGGTGCGCGTGCTCCTGCCCATGAACAAGGGAGGCATGATCTTTGTCTGGGCAATAATGGGGCCGCTCGTCCTGAGATATCTGGTCAGTGGCGACACTTCCCTGCGGGTCTTGGCTGTGTTTGTGATTCTGTACATCGGTCACACGATTTGGACGAACCGGCACAACCACCGTACGCTGTCCGACGCATTGGTGGCGCGCTTTCTTCGCGAGGAGCTCGCCACGGAGTTGCGGACGGAGAATGCCCGGCGCGAAACGCGTGAGTCGGAGTTGCTGCACGCCCGTGAAAGCGCGGAAGCCGCCAGCAAGGCGAAGGGTGAGTTTCTCGCCATGATCAGCCACGAAATCCGCACTCCCATGAACGGCGTCATCGGCATGCTGCGCGTGGTGCGGGATACCGAGCTGACCGTCGCCCAGCACGGCTACATCAAGACGGCCTCCGATTCCGCCGAGGCCCTCTTGGTCCTCCTCAACGACGTCCTCGATTTCTCCCGGATCGAGGCCAACCGGCTGGTGCTGGAGCATGCACCGTTTCCTCCCGTGACCGCCGCCCGGGCCGTGGCCAACATCCTCCACACCCGCGCCCGCGACAAAGGGCTGGAGCTTGATCTTCGCCTCAGTGAAGACATCCCCGCGGTGATTCTCGGGGATGCCTCGCGTCTCCGTCAGATCCTGATCAATCTTGTGGGCAACGCCATCAAGTTCACCGAGCGCGGTCGGGTCGAACTGAAGGGCGAGTGCTTGAATCGCAACCCGCACAGCGCGACGTTGCAATTCACCGTGAGCGACACCGGCATCGGCATCGATTCCGCCGCGATGGCGAAACTTTTCAAACCCTTCACCCAAGCTGACAATTCCCTGAGCCGGCGCTACGGCGGCACCGGCCTCGGCCTCGCCATTTCCCTCCGTCTCGCCGAGGCGATGGGCGGCACGCTCCAAGTGCAAAGCACCGTTGGCCAGGGCGCCACCTTCCGCCTCACCTTCCCCTGCCAGCTGCCGGAAGTGGCCCCGCCAACTTCGTCGCCGGCGGCGCCAGCTCCGAAATTCGTGGCGCCGAAATTCAATGGCCGCGTACTCGTGGTCGAAGACGATTCCGTCAACCAACAGGTGATCGACCTTTTCCTCAAGAAACTGAACGTGACCCCGAAATTCGCGGGGGACGGCGAAGCGGCGGTCGCCGCCGCCACCTCCGAACACTTCGACCTCGTTCTAATGGACTGCCAGTTGCCGGGCATCGACGGCATGGAGGCCACCCGACGGATTCGCGCCAAACTCGCCGGCCGGCCGCTGCGCATCGTCGCCCTCACGGCCAACGCCAACTCGCACGTCCGCGACGCGTGCATGGCGGCCGGAATGGATGATTTCCTGACCAAGCCCGTGCGCTTCGAACTGATCGCCGGAGTGCTGCAAAAGCACCTGCCGCCCGGCTGAACTTGGCCCTCACGCCTCGTTAACCAGCCACTCCACCCGCCCTTCGCCGCCCGGCGCCTGGGCGAGAGCACCCGCGAGGAACCGGACGATCTCACCCGCCACGCGATCAAACCGCCACGGCGGGTTGATGAGCAAGAGTCCGCAGCCCTTCATTTTTTGCGGCGCGGCGTCACCCGCAATCGCGAGCTCGACGGCCAGGGTCGGCGGCGGGTTGAGCGCCAGCACCGCCGTGCGAAACTCCGCGACGCGGGCCCGTCCGGTCAACGGATACCAGGCGGCAAAAACCCCGCTGGGAAACCGCCGGAGTCCCTCCCCCATCGCCGCCACCAATTGCGCAAACTCGTCCGGAGCCTCATAGGGCGGATCGAGCAATACCAGCGCCCGACGTTCCGGCGGCGGCAGGCAGGCGCGCAGCGCCGCATAACCATCAGCGTCCCAAAACTCGGTGCGGGCCATTCCCCCAAACTCGGTCTGCAACGCGCCGTACTCCGCGGGATGCTTTTCACACAACACCAGCCGATCAACGGACCGCATCAGGCGACGCACGAGCCAGGGCGAACCGGGATAAAATCGCGGGATCGCCGTGATATTCCCCTGCCGGCGATCGAAGTCGCGCACCATCGCCACATAGGCAGCCAGCGTGGCCGGCCGCTCTCCGCCCGTCCACAGCCGGCCAATCCCGTCCGGCCACTCGGCCCTCCGTGCCAGCGATTCGCCCGTCGCGGCAAGTGCGAGATCATACCAGCCGCGCCCGGCATGCGTATCGAGATAGAGAAATCCCTTTTCTTTCTGCTGCAGCGCACCCACCAGCCCCACGAGCAGGGCGTGTTTCATGACGTCGGCAAAATTCCCCGCGTGAAAATGGTGCCGGTAGTTCATCGTTATTGCGCGGCCCAAACCGGTTGGCCATGGGCCGCCCGCCAGGCGGTCAGGCGAAAAATGTCGGCACCTTGACCACCGTCTTGCGCACCAGCGCCGGTGCCTCGCCCGGCCGCAGGCATGGCATGTGCACATCCACCGGGAAAAACACGGCCGCCTCCCCCGCGGGCACGTGCAGGCGCGACGCTTTCGCCGCATCCTCGTAGGTGATGAGATCGCGATCGGCGTTGTAGACCTGTTTGACGACGATGCGTGACACATCGATTACCTCGATCACTTCTTCGCCCTCCACCACCACCTGGACGTCGATATACTTCAGATGCGATTCGAAAAACCCGTCGGCGCGCGCCTTGGCGTCATAAACCTGCTCCATCGCGAACACGCCGTGGCCGAGTTCGATTCGTTCGGACTTGCCCGGGGCAATCCCCCGCAGGCGCGCCCGCGCGGGCGAACTCTCCCGCAGCAGATCCTCAAGATAGGAAAAGGCGGTTGCGAAACCAGGGGACGGCGGTGTTTGAGCCCGCACTGCTGCAAGTGAACCGGTGAGTGCCATCGCGCAAATCCACCGTCTTGGCTGACCGGTGGCAAGCCGCTAAACCCGCCTTGCGCCCGCCCGCGATCTCCGCTTTACCTTCGCTCCTCAGCCCCATGAAAAAAATCCTCTTTGTCGTTTCCCTGTTGCTCGTTCCCGCCCCGCTGGTGTCAGCGCCGTTCGAAGGCAAGGTCCAGTTCAAGGTCACCGCCGAACGCGGCAAGACCGAGGAAATCGGCTACCTGCTCAAGGGCGGGAAACTACGGATCGAAGTCGCCGGCCAGCAGGACATCGGCGGCCTCATCATCGACGTCGCGAACAAACAAACCGTCGCGATCATGGATGAGCAAAAAATGTACATGGTGATGTCGATGCCCGATGTCGTGGCGCAGGCGGCGGAGGCCAAGCCGGGCGAGGCGACGCTCGAAGCGACCGGTGAAAAAGTGAAAATCCTCGGCTACGACGCGGTGAAATATGTTTCGACGTATCAGGGTGCGAAAACCGAACTGTGGCTCGCCGAGGGTCTCGGGGCCTTCATGGCGCCGTCCAGCGCCAACCCGATGGGCGGCGGCCAGCCCGGCGGCGGGGCTGGGCAGGCTTGGGAACGCGCGTTGGCCGGCAAGGAGTTGTTCCCGCTGCGCGTCATCAGCTTCGACCAGGGCGGCAGGCAGAGCTTCCGGATGGACGCCACCGCGATCGACCGGAAGAGCCTGCCCGATTCGCTCTTTGTTCCGCCCGCCGGCTACCAGAAACTCGACATGGGCGGCATGATGAAGGGCATGATGCCCCCCGGCCTGCCGGGCTCGCGGTAGCCCCTACCGCCGCTTCTCCGTCAGCGGCAGCATCACCCCGCGGCGGAAGAGCGTCACCTGCCCGGTGCTCGACGACACCACGATCGAGATGCAGTTGGCCGCGACGCTGATGGCCGCCGCCGCCGCATGGCGCGTGCCCAGGCCGCTGGGCAGTTCGAAGGTGCTGTCCGTCGCCTGAATCAGGCTGCCCGCCGATTCCACCACGCCGTCGCCGCGGATGACGAAGGCGCCATCGATCGAGGAAAACTCCTTCACCGTCTCATCCATGAAGGGATTCAGGATGTTGCGCTCCTCTTCCTTGTAACCGTAAAATGGATTCAGGACGAGCGGCTTGGAGAGCGCGCTCACCCGGTCGTTGTCCCCCACGACAAACAGGCAGCCGACCGGCCGGCCTTCCCGCCCCTCCACCGCCAGCTCCGTCGCCACCGCAATCACCCGCTCCAGCACCTCGGGCTTGACGTCCGCCGGCAGCAGGTCGGCGGTCGAGCCCGTGAGCAACGTCTGGAACTCGCGCTCGATGTCCACCACCACGAGCGTGTCGAACTGGTTGCTGCCCGTGATGCCCCCCACGCAACAGATCCGATCGGAAAAGGTCACGATGCCGCGGGTGAGCGCGACGAGCATCGCGCTGCGCAACTGCGCGAGCCGCTGGTTCGAGAACGACCGGACCTGGATGGTCTCGTTGAACCCCGGTGCGTCGCTGTCCCCCAACTCCAGCGCCGTGCGCGTCACGAGAATCGTCTTGAGCTTGGAGTGCAACACGCCGGGCTGGAGGCCGCCGACAAACGTGTCGCCAAACACCACGATGGCACTGCAGTCCGCCCCGGCCGCCACCCGCTCGGCCTCGCGAAACATCAGGCGGTTGACGCGGTTCTGCTGCGCCTCCACCGCGCGCAATCCCCCGAAGCCACCCACCAGCCGCTCGTGGAGGGAGTCGAGATCCGGGGCGTTGATCAGGTTGTCGACGAGATCCTTGTCCTTCACCTGCCGGGCGATGGAGGCGAGCACCTGCAGGTAGTCGCGCGCGTTTTCGCCGGCGATCAGCATCACGATCAGGTGCACCCGCTCGTCCGCCAGCGCCCCGTCGTGGCGGATGCCCACCCGGCTGCGGCCGATGGCGAGCACGTATCGCCGCGACATCTTGATCCGCACATGCGGCAGCGCGACGCCGAACCCGAGGTAGGTCGTCATCGTGCCTTCGCGGGCGAGCAACCCGCGCAACAGGGCCTCCGGTTTGAGGTCGTGGAATTTCTCCACGCAGACGCCAAGCAGTTCCTCCAGCGCGCCCTCGAGATCAAGGCTCCGCAGGTCAACGATGCGGGTGCGGGCGATGATCTTGTCGAGGCGCATGCTTCAGCAATCTGCCCGACGGCTCACTTCTCCCATTGGAGCGCGCCTTTCTTCACCTCGTAGACCAAGCCCAGAATCAATACGCCGATGAAAAACAGGATCGGCCCGAGAATCGCGATCTGGTTGGCCAGAAATTCGCGATAGATAAATGTCCACGGTATCAGGATCACCACTTCGAGATCGAAGAGCATGAAGAGCAGCGCCGTGAGGTAGAACTTCACCGAAAACCGGGTCTGGATGAGGCCCTCCGACGGCACCCCGCACTCATAGGCCGAGTCCTTGATCTTGTTGGGCTTGAACCGCTGGCCGAAAAGATGGCTGGCGCCGATCACGCCACCGGTGATCGCGGCGGCGAGCACGGCCTGGATGAGGAAGGGCAGATACGCGGAGGAGGTCATGGCACAAAGGACGGAACACTTCGCCGCAGCCGCGCGCCGGCCGCAAGAAGGAAGTTGGCAACCCCGTCTCCCGATCGTCGGCCGGGCGAATCATCGCCACCCTCCGCCAATTTCCGAGGGCGGCGTTTTCCCGCCCCCGCGTCCCAGCACCGCCGCCGCGCCGACAAAGCGGTGCCCGCGCCCCGGCCTCAATCCACCGGTATGATTTTCGCCAGCTTCGTCTTGGTGGAGCCCACGCCCAGCGTCTCGGCGAACTCCAGCGTCCGAATCTCCTCATCCACCGGCTCAAAACCCTCCCGCTTGCGGCGGCCGTTGATCCGGTCGCGCGCGAGCGAGTCCATCATCACCGGGTCGTTGCTCAACCAGAGCAGCGGCTCCGACACCGTATACAGCGAATTGAAGAACGGCCCGCCGATAAATTGGTAATGCTGCAGGCTCGCGAGCGTGAACATCCACGTCTGCCGCAATTCCGGGATGGCGCTCATCTCGGCGACGGCCGCGGGCGCGTTGGCCGGCGAGCGAAAAAACCGCGCGGTGTTCGACGCGTTCCAGAGCGTCGCGTTCACCAGGGCCCCGTTGATCCCCAGGGTCGGGTGATCCGAATAGACCGGCAGGTTGATCCAGAAATCGGCATCCAGGAAGAGCGGTGTCGCGAGGAAGCTCTTGCGATCCTCGTCCTTGGTGGAGGAATTCGGCACGCCCTTGACTCCACCTTGCGCGGGAGTCCGCTGTTCGGCGAAAACTGGATCGAATCGCTGCGGCAGGGGTGAATCGTAAAACCATACCGGATCGTAGTAGCGGCCGGACTCGAGCACATAGACCGGGTTGCCGAAAAACGGCGTCTGGCCCGACACCAGGGACGGCAGATAACCCGTCATGCGCAACCGGAGGGCGTTGAGGCCGACCAGGAAAATATTGGAATGTTCGAAGCCCCGCCGTTTGAGGGCGGCAATCACACCCTTCACCAACGGCACGGGCGTTGACAGCCCCGGGCCGGAATCCGCATAAATTTTCAGGCCAACCTTGTTCTTGGCCCCGGGCACGAGTTTCCGACCAGCGGCCTGCTCGAAAGTCGCGATCATCTTTTCGACCTGGCGCTCGTAGGTCGCCTCGTCGAAGCCCGCGAGGCGCGATTCCCAGACCGGTTCGATCGGCGCGGCACCTTTGGGAGCGGCCGGGGTGGCCGTCGTCACCGGGTCGGCCGCACGGGCGAACGCGGCGAGACACACGAGTCCGAAAAGGGAAAAGGAAAGCAGGCGCATGAGGTGGTTGGTCGCCTGGCGGCGCGCGAAGTTGCCTCTCATTCGTCGAAAGGTTAAATCCGCGCAAACGCCGGGGGCGCGAAACTTGACAGCCGGGTGCGCCAGTTGAAAGTGCATTCTTCATCCAACTGCGGATCTGTCGCCTTCACCGATCATCGTTTCCATCCGCCCATGCCCGTCATCAAGCCCGCCAGCGTGCGCGACCTCAAGTTGCGCGTAAACCTTGCCGAGGTCGTGACGCGCGTCGTCACCCTGCGCAAGGCCGGCGGCGCGCGGCTAAAGGGATTATGTCCTTTTCACAACGAAAAGACCCCGTCCTTCAACGTCGATCCCGACAAGGGCTTCTATAAATGTTTTGGCTGCGGCAAGGCGGGCGATGCGATCACGTTTGTGCGCGAGACCGAACAGCTCAACTTCACCGAGGCCGTCGAGGCGCTCGGCAAGCGTTTCGGCATTGTCATCGAATACGAGGAGGGCTCCGGCGGCCCCAGCCGCGAGGAGCGCTCACTGCGCCAGGAAATTTTCGACCTGCACGATGTCGCCGCGGAGCACTATTTTCAGGCGTTTATGGCGCAGGACGCGACCGGCGGTTTCATGCGCGCGTTGTGGACGGAGCAACGGCGCTTTCCCCTGGAACTCGCCGGTGAATTCAAGATCGGCGCGGCAGATGAAACCGGCAGCGGTCTGGGCGGGGTGCTCCTGCGCCGGAAATTTTCCGAGGAGGCGCTGCGACGGTGCGGGTTGTTCTTCATCTACGATGATGCGCAGATCACCCTCGGGGCGCTCCGACCGCGCTTCCGCGGCCGGCTGATGATCCCGATTCGCGATCATCAGGGGCGGGTGGTCGCGTTCACCGCCCGGCAGACCGCGCGAACGCCGGAGGATGACCCCGCCAAGGATGCGAAATACGTCAATTCGCCGGAAACCCCGATTTTCACCAAAGGAAACCTCCTCTTCAACCTCGACCGCGCGCGCACCGAGGTGGGCGAAGGCCGGCCGTTTGTGCTGGTCGAGGGCCAGCTCGACGCGTTGCGCTGCTGGAGCGTGGGCCTCAAGACTGCGATTGCCCCGCAGGGCACGTCGATCACCGAGGGGCAGCTCGTGCTGCTCCGGCGCTATCACGCCCAGGTCGAATGCTTCTTCGACAGCGATAGCGCCGGGCAAAAAGCCGCGCTGCGTTTTCTGCCCATGGCTCTCCGGGCCGGGCTTGAGGTCAGGTTCCTCACCCTCGCCGGCGCGGAAAAACTCGATCCCGACCTGCTGTTTCTCGAGCGCGGCCTCGCCGGCTACGATGACGTCCGTCGCACGGCGCAAAGCGCGATGGCCTTCGCCTGTCGCGCGGCCCTCCCCGACCCTCACCAAGCCTCGCCTGAGCTGAAATCGCGGGCGGCCCAAGTGGTTTATGAGGTCATCGCGGCCGCCGAGAGCCAGGTGGCCCGGGCGGCATTTGTCGCCGAATCCGCCGGCCATCTGCGCCTGTCCGCCCTGGCGGCCGAGAAGGACTTCCAGGCGTTTCTCGCCCGCTTGCAGCGGCAGGCGTCGGCCCGGCCGGCCCGACCCGACGAAGGGCCGGCCCCGGCCGAAGCGACGCGTGCAGCTCAGACCGCCAATCCAAACACCCCCGAGCATCACCTCCTGCTCCTTTGCCTGCACTTCGAGAAATTGGGCAACCCCCTCAGTCACGCCATTCAACCCGAATGGATCGATACCAGTGAAGGGCACACCGCCGGAAGGTTGCTGAACCGATTTCTCGCGGAGTTCGAACATGATACATGGCCGGGTCGCGACCACCTCGACCACCTCCTCGAGACCCCGGAGGAGCGTGCCATCGTGGCCACCCTGCTGTTCGAAAACCCCGGAATCGACGAGCCGGTGAAAGTCGCCCGCGAGGGCCTGCGCCAGCTTCGGGCCCGTGCGCTGGAGCCCCGGCTGCACCAAATAGAACTTGCTTTGGCCAACCCCCACGCGGAAATTGAGTCTGACCCAATTTCACTCTTGAAAGAACGTTCCGAACTGCAACGCATGCTCCGTAAACCCGTCATCTTGACCGTGGTGGTTTGACCTGTCGGTCATTCGACGTTCGTTCGGCTGCTCTATTCCTAATCATGTCGCGCAAGTCCAAGTCCGCATCCGTCGATCCCAGCCAGTCTGAAGCCGTTGAGGCCGTCCTCGCCAAAGTCACTCCCGTCGCCAAGGAGGGGGCCGATGCCGGGGCCGAGAGCATCCCCGCGGGCGGCATCAACGACAAGATCCGCAACCTGATCCGGCTCTCGAAGGAACAAGGCTATCTCACGTTCGACGACATCAACGAGGCCCTCCCTGAGTCCGTGGAAAACCAGGAGGAGATCGATAACGTCCTCTCCATCCTGCAGAATCTCGAGATCGAGATCTTGGAGCCCGATCAGGTGGATGACTACAAGCAGCGGATGGAGGAAGCGGAGGAGGAGCAGTCCCGCACGTCGCAGAACGACATCCTCGACGACCCGGTGCGGATGTATCTCAAGCAAATGGGCCAGGTTCCGCTGCTCACCCGCGAACAGGAGGTCGAGATCTCCAAGCGGATCGAGAACGCCGAGCTCAAGGCGCAGGAAGCTCTCTTTCAGGCCGCCGTAATTGGCGGCTACGTCGGCCGGCTCGGCGCCAAACTCCTCAATCGCGAGGAACGTTTTGATCGCCTGGTGATCGACAAAAAGATCGAATCGCGTGAAGCCTATTTCAAGGGCCTGCAGAAGCTCGTCGAAAACACCCAGAAATCCGAGCTCGGCGTCGCGGAGGCCTGGGAGGAATATCTCAAGGCCCGGGGCGAGGCCGAGAAAAAGAAGGTGCTCTCGAAGTTTAGGAAACGGGAAAACGTCCTCCGCTCGTTCTTCAGCAAATTCTATTTCAAGCTCAAGGTTTACGAGGAATACCTCGAGGAACTCCACCCGACCATTGAGGAAATCGAAGCCCTTAAACTGCAGCTCGAGCGCGCCAGGCATCCGAAGACCAAGAAGGACGCGTCACTCGACACCAAGGGCGTCAATGCCCGTCTCAAGCAGATCGAGGCCCAGCAGCGAATTGGACCGACCGAACTCCTGGGCGTTATCGCCCAGACGAATATCCACGTCCGCGAGGCGCACAAGGCCAAGACCGAGATGGTCGAGGCCAACCTCCGTCTCGTCATCTCCATCGCGAAGAAATATACAAACCGCGGGCTCTCGTTC
>SXSC01000199.1 GCA_005792355.1 Opitutaceae bacterium | reverse complement strand
TGCCACTGGAAGAAAAGTCACCGAAGAAGAGATGGCTGCAATAAACATCACTCCCATGCGTTTTCATGGTGAATGGAACTACATCATCCACCCTGCCGGGTCTCCTTAGTTGTAAAGCTTATTTATTGACGCTTCCTTAGATAGCGGCCCCCTCTTCCCGCCGACAGTCTTTTCCGTGCCTTCCGCTTCCGCCGCCCCCTCGTTCACTAAGAAAACCGCCAGCCTCATCGATGTTGCGCGCCGGGCCGGCGTGAACATCTCCACGGTCTCCCGCACGATCAACCAGACGGGCAAGATTGGCGCCGAGACACAGGCGCGCGTGCAGAAAGCGATGCGCGAGCTCGGCTACAAGCCCAACCGGGTGGCGCGCCGCCTGCGCGCCAGCTCCGCCACCAGCCACCTGCTCGGCCTCATCATCCCGAACATCCAGAATCCGTTTTTCGCCGATCTCGCGCGGGGCGTGGAGGACGTCGCCTCGCGCAACAATTTCGCGGTGCTGCTGTGCAACTACGACGAGGACGAGGCCAAGGAACGGTTTTACCTCGACGTGATGCAGGCCGAATTCGTCGACGGAATCATTTTGCCGCCGATCCACGAGCACGACCCAGCGGTGCTGCAGGTGGTGAAGAACGGCACGCCGGTCGTCTGCGTCGACCGCAGCCTGGCGCGCGGCGGGCTCGACAAGGTGGAGGTCGACAAGGTGGAGGTCGACAATCACACGGGCGCCCTGAAGGCGGTGGCGCACATCATCGCGCAGGGCCACAAACGCATCGGCCTGATCGGCGGCCCGGCCGATTCCTCCACGGGCCGCGAGCGCCTCCGGGGCTACAAGGATGCCCACGCAGAAGCGGGACTGGCGGTGAAACCGGAATTGGTGCGTTTCGGCGACTTCAAGCAGGCGAGCGGCCGCACGCTCGCCCACGATTTGCTCGGCCACGCCAATCCGCCGACGGCGCTGTTCGCCTGCAACGGCCTGATGATGGCCGGAGCCCTCGAGGCGATCGCCGAGCGCGGGCTGAAGATCCCGCGGCAGATCGGCATCGTGGGTTTCGACGACCTCCCGCTGGCCGACGTGTTCAATCCGCCGCTGACGATCGTGCGCCAGCCCGCCTACGAGGTGGGCCGGAGCGCGGCGGAGTTGCTGCTCAAACGTATCGAAGACGGCTCGCGCCCGGCGACGAGCCTGCAGCTGCTGCCCGAGCTGGTCGTGCGGAAGTCCTGTTGAGCGGACGCGCCGGTTTGCGCGCAAAGGATTCGCTTGACCCTTCCGGGAGGTAAACGTTTGCCTCTCGTTGCGTCCGCCGCCTCCCCGGGCGGCATCCGCAGTCTCCTCCGCCCCCATGTCACCATCGCCCGCAGTCGTCGTCGTCGGCAGCCTCATGCAGGATCTCACGCTTCGGTGCGCGGAGTTTCCGCTCGCCGGCCAGACGGTGGTGGGCCGCTTGAGCACGGGCCAGGGCGGCAAAGGCTCCAACCAGGCGATCGCCTGCGGGCGGCTCGGTGTGCGCACGGCGTTCGTCGGTGCGGCGGGAGAGGATGCCTTCGCGCGCGAGGTCGAGGGGTTCTATCGCGCCGAGAAAACCCTGTGCCGCCTCGCCCGCAAACCGAAGCACTCGACCGGCACGGCGGTCATCGTCCTCAACGCCGCCGGGCAGAACCAGATCGTGATCGAGCCCGGCGCCAATGCGCGGCTCGCGGTGCGTGACGTGCCGCTGGCGTGGCTGGCCGGGGCGAAGGTGGTGATGACGCAACTCGAATCCAATCCCGCGACCACGGCCCACGTGCTGCGATACGCCCGCAGACACGGTGCCATCACCGTGCTGAATCCCGCCCCCATGCGCGGAGACTTGGACCCCGGCCTGCTCCGGGCGGTCGACGTCCTCATCCCCAACGAGTCGGAGTTCGCGGCGCTTGTGCGCTTGAAGCCGGGGACGCGCGGGCGGGGTCTGGGCGAGGCGGATTTGGCCGGGTTTGACGGCGAGGCGATGCACGGGCTCTGCCGCCGCATCGGCGTTCCCACGGTGATCATCACGCTGGGCGCACGCGGCTGCCTAGTCTCGGAACCGGGCGTCTGGACGCTGGTGTCGGCTCGTCGCGTCTCCCGGGTGGTCGACACCACCGGGGCGGGCGATGCGTTTTGCGGCGGATTCGCCGCCGGGCTCGTGCGAACTGGCCGGGTCGTCGACGCGGCGAAGTTCGGCACGGCGGTGGCGGCGCTCTCGATCACCAAACCGGGCGCGGCCTTTGCGATGCCGACGAAGCGCGAGATCGACCGTTTCCTCCGGCGGGCGAAGTAGAATGCGACTATGCGCCGTCGGACGACATCGCTTCTGCTGGGAATGGTGATCGCGGTGGCGGCGAGCGCCCTCGCGACGGGCCGGGATCCGCGGCCGAATATCATCGTGGTGCTCGCGGACGATCTCGGCTACGGCGACCTTTCGTTGCACGGCAATCCGCGGCTGCGCACCCCGGAGCTCGACCGGCTCGGGCGCGAGAGCGTGCGGTTCGACGACCACCATGTCGCCCCGATGTGCACCCCCACGCGCGGCGAGTTGATGACCGGCTTGAGCGCGTTTCGCAACGGCGCGACCGCGGTGGCGGGCGGCCGCTCCATCGTCCGGCGCGAGGTGCCAATGCTGCCGGAAATGCTGCGCGCCGCCGGCTACGCCACGGGGCATTTCGGCAAGTGGCACCTCGGCGACAACCATCCCTTCCGGCCGCACGAGCGCGGCTTCGAGGTCACGATCCACAACAAGAGCTTCGGTATCAGCTCGCTCGCCGACCACTGGCTGAACGACGCTGAGGGCGACGTCTACTGGCGCAACGGCACTCCGGCGCGTTTCCCCGGCTACAACACCGACGTGTTTTTTCGCGAAGCGATGGAGTGGATCGCCGGTCAGCGGCGGCCGTTCTTCGTCTACCTCGCGACCACCGCGGCGCACGAGCCGCACTACGTCCCCTCCCGCTACGCAAAGCCCTACGAGGATCTGCCCGGCGTGCTGCCGGCGTTTTTCGGCATGGCGGCCAACCTCGACGAAAACGTCGGCCGCCTCCGCCGCTTCCTCGCGGAGCGCGGGTTGGAGCGAAACACCATCCTCGTCTACATGACCGACAACGGCTCGGTCGAGCGCACCGGTTACTACCGGGCCGGAATGCGCGGCCGGAAGGGTGCGCTCTACGAAGGCGGACATCGCGTGCCGCTTTTCCTGCACTGGCCGGGCGGCGGCGCCGCGGCGGCGCCGCGCCGCATCGGGACGCTCACGCACGGCACCGATCTGGCGCCGACGTTGCTGGAACTCTGCGGAGTGCCGGCACCTCCCGGCGTGGCCTTCGACGGCCGCAGCCTCGCGCCGCTGCTGGCCGGCAACGCCCGCGGTTTCGACGGGCGCACGGTGTTCGTGCAATACGGCGTGGAGTTCAAGGAGTGGGATTGCGCGATCCTGCGCGACAAGTGGCGGCTCATTCAGGGACGCGAACTCTACGATCTAGCCACCGATCCGGCCCAGACCCGCGACATCGCGGCCGGGCATCCCGAACTCGTCGCGGCGTTGCGCGCCGATTACGAGGCTTGGCTCGGGCCGACCAAGGCCATCATGGGCCGCCCGAATCACATCGTCGTGGGCACCGACGCCGAAAATATCACCACGCTCTCCGGCGCGGACTGGAACGGACCGTTCTGCGATGAAATCGGTGAGTTGCGGGAAGGTGCGGCGGCGAAATTCGGGTTTTGGAACATCGAAGCGGCGGCGGACGGGCCTTATGCGGTGAAACTCTACCTGTTCCCGCCCGAGGCGGAGGCCGCGCTGGACGGTTCTTTTCGCGCCGCACCCGCGAGGCCGGTGCGTGCCGCGCGACTGTCGATCGACACCGAGCAATGGACCCGCGAAGCGCCGGCCGGCGTCTCGCACGTGAAATTCGAGGTCACGCTGCGCCGCGGCGGGCGCCACCGCATCGAGGGGCGTTTCCTCGGGGCGGACGGGCAGCCGGTCTGGGGCGCCGTTTTTCTGGTGATCGAGCGCGCGGCCCGCTGAGGAGCCGAAAATCACCGGCGCATCACGATGGGGCGAGCGAGAGCCAGGTGAGCCGCCACGCGCCGTCGGCCCGGCCGCCGGCCTCGAAGTAGGGGGCGAAAACGAGCGGCGAGCGGCCGACGGGTGCGAGCTGCACGCTCGGTGCGTCGCTGCCCGGCAGCGACGCACCGAGCGTGAGCCACTGGTCATGGGGAGTGTCGGGCAGGCGCACGGTCTCGTCCGTCTTGAAGCCGTCGATCAGTCCCGTCGAGTAGACGAGCGGGCCGCGGGTGATGGCGGCGTAGTCGTAACGCAGCACCTCCTGCGCGACGGGCGAGCCGTCGGGGGCGCGCGATTCCTGCACGTTGCGATGCACCTGGCGGTGGAGGCGCGGCGGCATGGGCAAGTGCAGCGTGATGATGTCGCCCGCCTGCCACTCCCGGTCGAGCGCCGCGTAGGTGTTGGGCGCGGCGGCGATCGGGTGAGGGACGTCGTTGACGAGCACGGTCGCGCCGTCGGCCCACGACGGAATGCGCACCAGCACGGCGAAACGTGCGGTGCGCCCAGGCGTGACCGCGAGGCGGATGGCGCCGTCGAACGGGTAGCGCGTCACCTGCTCGAGTTGCACCGGGCCGGCGCGGGGCGAGTCCAGCGTGACGCGACCCGGGCCGTAGAGGTTGACCGCGAGGTCGCCCGACGCCGTGACGCCATAGGCCGTCCGCGGCAGCTCCTCGAGCGCCCATGGTCCGCTGGATTTGCAGCAGCGCCAGTAGGTCGTGTAGACGCGCCGGCCGTTGGGGAAGGAATAATAGCACCAGTTGTCGCCCGCCGGAGCCTGCGCGCCGAGCAGGTCGTTGTAGGCGGATTTTTCGATCTCGTCGGCGAAACGCGCCTCCCCGGTGAGCGCAAGCAGCTCGCGGTTGAGCTGAATCCACGCGAAGGTGGAGCAGGTCTCGACGTAGCCCTGCGGGAAAAAGGCGCCGGGGGCGTTGAACACTTCGCGCGAGCGGTGCGCGACGCCGCCCCACGGTCCGCCGCCGAGCGTGAGATGGTGTTCGCGGATGCCGGCCCAGAGGCGCAACGTGGCGTTGAGATGCGCGGCGTCGCCCGTGGCGCGGTGGAGCTTGGCGAGGCCGACGAGCATCCAGCAGAGCTGGTAGGCCTTGCCGGTCGCGATGAAGGCCGCGTCGGTGCCGGCGAGCGCCTGCGGGAGCAGCTCGAGCGCGGGCGCCTCGTTCGCCTGCCGCAGAATCAACCCGGCGAGTTCGAGGTATCTGTGTTCGCCCGTGGCAAAATACAACTCGACCGCGGGATCGAGCAGCACCGTGGCGGAGAGGCCATGATGGTTGCCGAGCGATGTGATCGCGATGCCGCCCTCGGAAAACGTCCGCCAGCACAGATCTCCGATGCGGCGGGCGGCCGCGACGTAGCGAGGTTCGTCCAGCGCCTTCGCCGTCGCGAGGAGGCCGAGGATCAGATAGGCGTGAACCCAGATGTCCCACGTGCGCACCGTGGGCGCGCCGTCCCACGTCCGGGGCGCCGGCCCACGCCGGCAGATGAACCGCCGCTCCGGCGCGTAAGTGCCGAGGTAGCCGTCGGGCTCCTGCACGCTCGCCAGAAAATCCGCGACGCGACGCACGCTGACGGCCAGCATCGGATCGCCGCTTCCGCGGACCGCGCGCGCCGCGGCGGCGAGCCACTTGCCCGCGTGCTCGCCATACCAGTCGCCCTCGTGATTGTGCGCGCGGCAGTCCGGGTGGAACAGCGCGATGGGCGGGCTCGCCTGGTCGACGACAAATCGCGCGAGATGCGCCGTGCGGCTGGCCGAGATCGCCGCGCCGACGAGGCCGCCGAGGGCGGCAGAAGGGTCGGATCCAAGATTCATCGGACGGCTCATGTTGGACGCCGGCAAGAAGCGGACGACATTTGCGTTGACACAATCTCCAAATCAAAATTGTCGTTCGTGCAACCGTTTGCTTTGCCCTTGCTCCCACCCCATCTAGCCGCTCCCGCCCGGCGCTCCGCCGTGTCCCCGAAGCCAATTCTCCTCATACCATGAACCCCACCATCACCCGCCTCGCCTCCACCGCCGCGACCTTCGCTTCGCTGCTGGGGTTCGCCGCTCCCGCCAGCGCCCAGCAAACTCCGGCCGCCAAGGATGAAATCGTCCAGATGGAGGCGTTCTCCGTCACCACCGGCTTCCGGTCGCCCAAGTCGATCGACCAGATTCCCGGCGCGATCAAACTGATTTCCCCGATCGAGGTGCAGCAGACGCTGCTGTTGACGGACGACGCGACGGCGGTGCTGGCCCGCACCGTGCCCGGCTACGCCCCGGCCACGCAGTCCATGAACAACACCGGCGAGACGCTGCGCGGGCGCGTCGCCCTCCGCCTATTCGACGGCATCTCGCAGACGACCCCGCTGCGCGAGGGCAGCCGCAACGGCACCTTCACCGACATGGACATCGTCGCGCAGATCGAGGTGATCAACGGGCCCTCGGCCTCCGAGGGCATCGGTGCCGCCGGCGGCATCATCAACTACATCTCCAAGAGCCCGACCAAGGAAGGCAGCGAGACCGTGCTGCGCTCGAAGTTCTCCTCGCAGGGGCAGACCGAGAGCAACGGCTGGCGGGTCGGACTCAACCACATGCAGAAGAAGGGAAACACCGATTTGATTTTTGGCACCGCGTTCGTGAAGCGCGGGATGTTTTTCGATGCCAAGGGCCGCCGGGTCGGTCTCAGCCAGAGCGGTTCCTCTCTCGATTCCGAATCGAAGAACCTGTTCCTCAAGGCCGGCCATAACTTCGGCGACGCCAACGCGCAGCGCCTCACGCTGACGATCAGCCGGTTCCGGCTCGAGGGCGGCGGCCACTACGTGCAGGACCTCGGCGACCGGGCGCGGGGCATTACGGATTCGTCCAAGAAGGGCGTCCCGGTCGGGGCGAAGACCGAGTTCAACGAGTTCAACCAATACGCGGTCGCCTACACCAACAACGCGGTGCTCGGCGGCAAGCTGACCGCGCAGGTTTACAAGGCGAGCCAGGCGATGCGTTTCGTCGCCGAGCTCGGTGGCGCCGACAAACAGGACCCGCTCATCGCGCCGCTCGGCACGCTCGTCGACCAGTCGGAGATCAACTCGCAGAAAAAAGGCCTGCGCAGCTCCTGGTCCCGCCAGAATCTTTTCGACGTGAAGGGCCTCGAGCTCAACACCGGCTTCGACTACATGGAGGAGACGGCGCAGCAGCTCCTGGCGCTCACCAACCGCGTCTGGGTGCCGCCGATGAACTACACCAGCAAGGCGCCATTCGTGCAGGCGTCCTACACGCAGGGTCCGGTCACGTTCAGCGCCGGCGTGCGGCACGAGGACGGCGAACTGCAGGTCGACGACTACACGACGGTCTATTTCAACAACCGCCGCTTCGTGACGGGCGGCACCCTGAACTACCAGGAAACCCTGCCCAATGCCGGCGTCATCGTGCGCCTGCCGCAGAACTGGTCGGTGTTCGGCTCCTACAGCAAGGGCTTCACGCTGCCGAACGTCGGCATCCCGCTGCGCAACGTGAACACGGTCGGCCAGTCGGTGCAGGGCATCCTCGACCTGCAGGCGGTCGTCGTGGACAACAAGGAGGGCGGCCTCTCCTGGCACGGCAAACGCGGCAGTTTCAGCACTTCCTATTACCGGTCCTATTCCGAACTCGGTTCGTCGCTGACGGTCGATCCGGTCACCCGCGATTTTGTGCTGCAGCGCCGCCCCGTGCTGCTCAAGGGCCTCGAATTCGCCGGCGAAGTGAAACTGAACGAGGAGTTCAAACTCAACGGCGTCTATTCGCACGCCACCGGTTTCACGCGGACCACGGAGACCGGCCCGATCGAGCGCCAGCAGGGCATGGGCAACGTCAGCCCGGACAAGATCAATCTCTCGCTCACGTGGAAGTTCTCCCCGAAGGGCCGCGTGACGTTGGATCAGGAGACGCTGCGCGCGCGCGACATCAACGTCGGCCGGGCGGGCGAGGAACACACGGGCGGGCTGACGCTCTTCCACCTCAGCGCGAGCTATTCGACCAAGTGGGGCGAGGTCTCGGTCGGCTTGGAGAACCTGACGGACAAGTTCTACATCCTGCCGTGGGCGCAGATCGATCAGTTCCAGAACTACTTCGCCGGCCGCGGCCGCGTGATCTCCGTTTCGCACGCGATCAAATTCTGAGGCGGCGACGAACATTGCCGCGTAGGCCGGTTGGCCCACCGCAAGCGTTCATGAAAAATAAACGCTCGCCGCCGAGCCGCTCCGCCGCCATCCGGGGTCGCCCATGGTGATGTCCCGCGCAGGAATGTTCGCCGGCATGCTGCTGGGCTGCTTCGCTGCGGCGCTGCGGGCGGAGAATCTCGTCAGCGTCGGGACCGCCACATTGCCGCCGGTGCCGGGCGGTGGGCCGCCCGCGGCGCTCGTCGCCACCGAGCCGCCACTCGCCGTGCGGGACGGAGCGCTGTGGCGCTACGATGCGGACGCGCGCCGCTGGGCCGATGCCGGCGGGCGAACGCCCGGCGCGGCGATCCGCGGCGCCGTGGCGGAGCGCAGTCGCGGGTGGCTCCTCCTGAGTGACGCCGCCGATGGCGCGATCGTCCGGCTTGAGCCGGCCAATCCCGGGGTCGGCGTAGCCCCGGCCGACACGCGGGCGTTCCCGCCGCCTCCGCTGCCGGTGCCGCTCGCATCGGCGCAAGGAGCCGTGCTCGGCAACACGCTTTATCTCGCCGGGGTCGATGCGAGTGGCACGTCGCGCTGGCTCGCGCTCGACCTCGCCGCCACCGGCCCGGCGACGTGGAAGGCGCTTCCCGCGTGGTCCGATCGCGCGGCGGAGGTCGGCGCCGTGGTCGCCGTCGATGGCTCGCTGATCGTGGCGGCGGCGGGCGCGGCGGGTGCCGCGCACGAACTTTGGCGCTGGACCGCCGCGGGTGGCTGGCAGCGCAAGGCGCAACTCCCCGGCCGGGTGGTCGACGGCGCCGTGCGCGCGCCCGGGCAGGCGCACGCGCTGTTTCTCGTGCGGTTGCCGGCGGAGGCCGCGGCGGGCGGGCGCCTGCAACTGTTCACCTATCACACCGTGGCCGCCACCATCGCGGCGCAGGGGGCGCCGCTGCCCGGCGACGCCACGCTCGGCACGGGCTGGCGCAACGGCCTGGTGTGGCTCGACTCCGCCGGCGCGCTGCGCACCGCGGAAATCCAGGGCAACAAACTCCTCCTCCGGCCGCTCGACTGGGTGATGATCGCGCTCTACTTCGCGTTCATCGGCGGCATCGGCTGGTATTGCTACCATCAGGAAAAGAAGCAGTCGGCCGCGGCGTTCTTCGTCGGCAGCCGCTCGATCCCGTTCTGGGCGGCGGGCGTCAGCCTCTACGCGTCGAACTCGAGTTCGATCGGCTACATCGCGACGACAGCGAAGGCCTACTCGACTGATTGGACGTATTTTCTCGGCAACGTCACCAACGTCTTCGCGCTCGTGTTCGTCGCCATCTGGATCGTGCCGTTGCTGCGGCGGCTCGAACTCACCTCGGTCTTCGGCTATCTCGACCGGCGTTTTCACCGCTCGGTGCGGCTCGCGGGCAGCGGGATGTGCATCCTGATGCACCTCGGCGGGCGCATGAGCTTCATCCTGTTCCTGCCCGCGCTCGCCATCTCGACCGTCACGGGCCTCGCCGTCGAGTGGAGCGTGCTGATGATGGGCGTCGTCACGATCGCCTACACGGCGCTCGGCGGCATGAAGGCCGTGATCTGGACGGATGTGGCGCAGGTGATCGTGAAGTTCGGCGGCCTGTTCTTCGCCATCGCCTACGTCGTGTGGGCGCTCAAGGGCGGCACGAGGGAGTTCGTCGCGACCGCCGTCGCCGACGACAAGCTGCGCATGTTCGACTGGAGCTTCGACCTGACCAAGGCGACCGTGTGGGGCTTCCTGTTCCTCCAGCTCATGGAGACGATTCTCACGTTTCCGAAGGACCAGGTGCTGATGCAGCGGGTGTTCTCCACGAAATCGGAAAAGGAGGCCGGCCGTTCCGTGTGGATTTTCGCCGCGATGGTGCTGCCCGGCAGCCTCGTGCTCTACCTGATGGGCACGGGGCTCTACGTGTTCTACCAGGCAAATCCGGAGCGGATGAATCCACTGCTGCGCACCGACGCCACGCTGCCGCTCTTCATCGCCGCGGAGCTGCCGGCGGGCGTCACGGGACTCGTGCTCGCCGGGCTGTTCGCCGCGGCGATGGGCACGCTGTCGAGCATCCTCAACAGCGTGGCCACGCTCGTCTCGGTCGACTTCTACGAGAGCCTCGCGAAGAAGCCCAGCCAGGCGACGAGCATCCGGATCGCGGAGTGGGTGACGGTGATTGCGGGGCTCATCGGCATCGGGCTCGCGCTGCTGCTCTCGCGGTTCAGCATCAGCTCGTTTCTCGACATCGCGATCGAGTTCGCGGGGCTGTTCGGCGGGGCGTTCGGCGGCGCCTACACGCTCGGGATGTTCACGCGGCGCTCCAATTGGCAGGGAGTGCTCATCGGCATGGGCTTCAGCTTCGTGGCGACGTTTGTCGTGTGGTGGCACCACCTGGTGCATCCGTTTCTCTACCTCGGCATCTCGATCCTCTTCTCCATCGTCGTCGGCTACGTCGCGAGCTGGTTCTTCCCCGCCCCGCCCGACGAGCAGCTCAAGGGCATGACGGTGCTGACGGGCAACGCCCGCACGGCCTAGTCCCGCGCCGCGCCGAGCTGCGCGAACGCGAACACCAGCCCTTCGGTCAACGCCGGCCGCCACACCTCCCAGCCGTGTCCGCCGTCGAGCACCCGCAGCCGCGCGGTGATGCCCGGCACGCGGCGCACGCGGTTGTAGAGGGTGTGGGCTTCGTAGTCCAAGTCGTGGCTCGCCTCCGCCGGATTGGGCAGCGCCTGCTCCTGATCGCCGACAGCGATGAACATCGCGAGCGGCAGACGCGCCACCTCGAACGCCGGCAGGACCGCCGGGTAATTTTTCTCCCGGTAAATTGCCTCGTCGAAACGCACGCTCCCGCGCCCGAATGCGCCGAACTCCCGCGCGCTCGAGGCCCGCGGTGGCAGCGGCACATACACCGCCGGGCTCAGCACGATCGCCGCGCCGAACAACTCCGGGTGGACCAGCCCGAAACGCAGCGCGCCGTAGCCGCCCATCGAGTAGCCTGCGACAATCCGGCCGCGCCGATGCGCTTGCGTGCGGTAGCTTGCGTCGACGTGGGCGATGAGCTCTTGCGTAAATGCCGTTTCCACGCGGGCACCGTCGGCGAACTGCGAATCCACATAGTAACCGGCGCGCTGAATTGACGGCGCATCCGGCATGATCGCGATGATCGGTGGGATCTTTCCCGCGGCAATCATGCGGTCAAGTTCGGTGTGGATCTGTCGCCAAGCCTCCATCGAGCCCCCGCGGCCATGGAGCAGATATACGGCCGTGAACCTTCCGGCTCCGGATGAGGCGTAGCCGTTTGGCAGATAGACCAGGTGTCGCAGTTCACCCGCGAGCGCGATCGACTGGAAGCTAGCCGAATGCAGCGAGCCGGCGGCCCCCGACTCCCCGCCGCGAAGCTGCGCAACGCAATGCGCTGCGGTCGCGAGCCAAATCGTGACTTGGAGGAGGATAACCGGTGCGCGTATCATGCGATTCAGGTTCGAGCTTGGTGTTCGGATTGCTGGGGGCTCCCCGGCACCACGTTATTACGCCACCGCCGATAGCCCGCCATGACGATCAAGGGCCACATTTCATGCTGTGGGTGACAAAAACTCCATCCGATTCGGAAACCGTTGATGGATGGCCGAATCGACGCAGGCTGGATTGCCATGCTTTCCCTCGTTATCGCGGCCTTGCGCAGCCTGGCTTCAGGGTTTCACGCCCGTCGAAACCTCGTTCTGGAGAACCTCGCATTGCGTCACCAACTGCTGGTGCTGAACCGCACGGTCAAGGCCCCAACCCTTCGCAACTCCGACCGGCTTTTCTGGGCAGCCTTCAGCGCGATCTGGTCGCGATGGACAAAGGTGTTGGTGATCGTCCAGCCGCAGACCGTGGTCCGCTGGCATCAGGCCGGATTCCGACTCTTCTGGCGCTGGCGATCGCGCCGTCGCTCGGGTCGTACCCCGAAGGACCGTGAGTTGATCGAGTTGATCCGCCGGATGTGGCGGGCCAATCCCACTTGGGGCAGTCC
>SXSC01000198.1 GCA_005792355.1 Opitutaceae bacterium | reverse complement strand
CGGATTCGAAATCGCCACCCGCCCCGGCAGACCTCGTCGCAAATCCCGCAGCCGAACCAATCGCTCCCGCGTCGTTTCTCCGGCGCGGGGATGAGAAGCTCTCATGTCAGTAACACTCGGATACAAGACACCGATGCTGGAAAGCTACGGGGTCAAGCGGGCGGGCGATGGCAGCTACGCGTCGAATTGCCTGCTCGCCCGCCGCCTCGCCGAGCGCGGGGTGCGCATGATCCAATTGTACCACCGCGCCTGGGATCACCACGGCGATATCGAGCCCGGCATGAAGGCGGGGGCCAACGATGTGGATCAGGCCACGGCCGCGTTGATCAAGGATCTGAAGCAGCGCGGCATGCTCGACGACACGCTCATCCTCTGGGGCGGCGAGTTTGGCCGCACCCCGATGGGCCAGGGCTCCGGCCGCGATCACCACATCCTGGGCTTCAGCGTTTTTCTCGCGGGCGGCGGCGTGAAACCCGGCCTCACGTATGGCGCGACCGACGAACTCGGCTATCGGGCGGTCGACCACGTGGTCAACGTCCACGACCTCCACGCCACCATGCTCGCGCTCATGGGCATCGATCACCGCCGCCTCAACACCAAGTTCCAGGGCCTCGACGTCCGGCTGACCGGCATCGCCGGCGAAGTGGTGCCCGACCTGATGGCTTGAGACGGGCGCAGTTCCGGGTTTGGCTGACGGACGATGGGGTCAAGTCCCCGAAAGCCGCCGCGACCCGGCCAACCGGCGGGAGGCGCGGGAGACGCTCTGCCGCAGCGCGCGAAGGCCCGGGGTGGCGCCGGTTTCGTGGATCGAATCAGCCGCGCGCGTCGAGGGCCGACGCGTTTGACGAAGGGGAAATATGTCTGGCCGCGCCGCACCGGGTGAGCGAAGTTTGCCCGCCGTCTCCAACATGATCGCCTCCCGCGCCGCGCTCTCTCCCCGACCCTATTGGCACCATTTTGCCGTCAATATCTTCTCGCCGGCCATCCTGACGTTTGCGCTCTTCCTTGTCGTGATCTTCGCGGTGATCCTGCCAACGATGCGGAAGAACATCGTCGAACGAAAAAAGGAGATGATTCGCGAGTTGACCCAGGCGGCCTGGAGCGAACTGGCCAGCCTGCATGAACAGGAAAAGCGGGGAACGTTGAATCGGGCGGCGGCTCAGGCGGCGGCGGTCGGGCGGATCAAGGTCATGCGCTACGGCGACGACGGAAAAGACTACTTTTGGATTTCCGACACGGAAACCCGCATGGTCATGCATCCCTATCGGCCGGAACTCGACGGCCAGAGCCTGTTGGAGTACTCCGATCCGGCGGGCAAAAAACTCTTTGTTGAATACACCCGGATCGTCCGGGCCCAAGGCGACGGCTATGCGGAGTACCTCTGGCAGTGGAAGGACGACGAACTGCGGGTGGTGCCCAAGCTCTCCTACGTGAAAGGCTTTGCGCCGTGGGGTTGGATTGTCGGTACCGGCATCTACCTGGAGGACGTGCGGGCGGAAATCAGCCAGATGATTCGACGGGTCTGGCAGGTCAGCCTCGGCATTTCCGCCGCCATCGCGGTGCTGCTGACCTACATTGCCAAACAGGGGCTCGACCTCGAGCGCCGGCGTTGGACCGCGGAGACGGCGCTGCGCGACTCGGAGGAAAAGTACCGCCTGCTGGTGGAAGGCACGACGGAAGGGGTGCTCCTCGTGCTGCAGGATCGGCCGGTGTATGCGAACCGGACCCTGCTCGACCGTTTGGGTTACACGGCCAGCGAGTTGGTCGAACTGCCATTGGAGCGGATCATCGAAGCAGTCGCCGCTGGCGGCCCGGCGGCGGCGGCGCAGCGGGCGCGCGTCACGGCCAAAAACGGCGAGGTTTCAGAGGTGTTGCTGACGTCCGCAGCCGTGACGATTGGCGACCGACCGGGACAGATTCTCACGGTCAAGGAGGCGGCGGCCCGCCGCAAGAGCGAGGAGACCTTCGCCCGGCTGCTCGCCGATTTGCAGAGCATGCTGCCACTCGCCACGCGCTCGATCAAATCGTCGCCGCTGGTCCTCGTCGCCTGCGAGTTGGACACGCCGATCCACCAGGCGGCAGCGGCGATGAGCCGGGCGAAATCCAGCGCAATTTTGGTCAGGGCGCCGTCGGGCGAAGCCATCGGGATCGTGACGGATCAGGATCTTCGCAACCGGGTGCTGGCGACGGGCCGAAATGTCGCCCAGCCGGTCTCCGCCATCATGAGCGCCCCGCTGGTGCAGATTTCCGATCGGGCCCTCCTGTTCGAAGCCGCGCGGCTGATGCAGGAACGCAACCTGCAACACCTGGTCGTGACCGACGAGAGGGGCGGCGCGCTCGGGGTGTTGAACGCGACCGAGGTGCTCCACGTCCAGCGCCACGCGGTGGCGATGGTCCTCAGCGAAATCCAGGGCGCGGCCTCGCCCGGGGAACTGCGCGACAGCCGGGCCAAGTTACCGGTGTTCGTGAAGGCCCTGCTGGAAAGCGGTGCGCGGGTGGAAAGCGTCACCCGAATCATGACCGCGGTGTCGGACGCCATTTTGGGGCGATTGCTGGCGCTGGCCGAGACGGAGCTCGGGCCGCCGCCCGCGGCGTACGCGTTTGTGGCGCTCGGCAGTGAGGCGCGGGAGGAGCAGACACTGGCCACCGATCAGGACAACGCGCTGATTTATGCGGACGTCCCGGCCGAGCGGAGCGAGGCGACCCAGGTCTACTTTTTGCAGTTGGGGGAAAAGGTGTGCGGCTGGCTCGATCTGGTCGGCTACCGCCGCTGCAAGGGCGAGGTCATGGCGTGCAATCCGAAATGGTGCCAGCCGTTGTCGCGCTGGCGGCAGTATTTCACCGACTGTGTCGCCGCGGCGAACCCGCAGGATCTTTTGGACGTGAATATCTTTTTCGATTTCCGCTGCGCCCAGGGCGAGACGGATTACGTGGTGCAGTTGCGCGCGCATCTCCAGCGGATCCTGGCGGGCGGGGGCCGGAACACGTTCTTCTTCCACCTCGCACAGAGCACGCTGCAATTCCGCGCTCCCCGCGGCTTTTTCGGCAATATCCAACTGGAATCGCCCGGCGAGCGGCCGGCGGCGTTCAACCTCAAGGCCGCCATCATCCCGCTCGTGAATTTCGCCCGGATCTATGCGTTGCAACAGGGTTTCGCCGAGACGAATACGCTCGACCGGCTGCGGCGGCTGCGCGACCAGGGCCAGCTGGTGCCGTCGAGCCACGACGAGCTGGCGCAGGCCTACACCGTGCTGATGCTGATGCGGCTCACCCACCAGGCGGCGCAGTGGAATCGCGGCGTGGCACCCGACAATTTCATCGACCTGCAGGAACTCACGCAGCTCGATCGGTCGGTGCTGAAGAAGGTGTTTGCCGACCTCGCCGTTTTCCAGGCGCGCCTGGAGACTGACTTTGCGCGCACCGCGTGAAGCCGCACGGTGCAACCACGGACGAGACCAACCCCGGCCACGGGATGAAACGATGCGTGTCCTGATCGTCGGCGATGTGCATGGCCAGCACCGTGAGCTCGCCGGGGCGCTGCGGCAGGCGCAGGCGGATTTCCGGATCGAGGCCGCGATTCAGGTGGGCGATTTCGGATTTTATCCGAACCTGCTGGGCGCCGCCCACGGGATGGGCGTCCGGTTTCCCGTGCCGCTGCACGTGATTGATGGCAACCACGAGGACCATGCGTGGCTGCGGCGCGCTCTCGTGAAGGGAGCGGCGCGCAGCTGGGCGCGCGAACGCAACCTGCACTACCAGCCCCGGCCCTCGGTGGCCCAGCTGGGCGCATCCAAGGTGGGTTTCCTGGGCGGCGCCCTGCATGTGGACCGGCCGCAAAAGCACAATTGGCTGAGCGGCTCCCCCAACTACATTTCGCAACGTAACCGGGAACAGGCGGTGGCGTTGTTCAATCGGGAGCGACCCGAACTCATCGTGACCCATTCGTGCCCCGCCCGGATCGGCCTTGGGCTCAAGAGTAGTCCCGAAATGCGGCTGGGCGTGGCGGAGCACATCACCGCGGCGGGTTTCGATCCCGGGCCGGCGAATGATTGCGGCGAGATCGAGTTGAGCCGACTCTGGGTTGAACTGGCCTACCAGCCACGCGCCTGGGTGTTCGGTCATTTTCACCGGGCGCACGAAGCCATGATCGAGGGCACGCGCTTTGTGGGCGTGAGCGACGAACTCGTCGCGCTCACCCGCCGCCTGGCCATCTGGGACACGGAGGAAAAGAAACTGCTGCTGTGCCCCGCCGACCCGAGCGGATAGGAACCGGTCGGACTCCGTCCTCCCGGTTCCTGAACCAAAATCGCGGCGCGATTTTGGAACGGACCATTGACCGGGCATGGCGCGTCGCGGGCGCTGCATCGCCGCGACGCGGATCGGCTCAGGCCGCCACGGCGGCCGGCTTTTCTTCGGGGCGCGGCGTCAGCAGCGAGACCACGACGAGCACCAGGAATCCAAGGGGAATGGTGACAATGGCCGGTTGACTGAACGGCACGATCGCGTTGGCGGGATCGATGCCGTAGACGTCCTTGTAGGCCTGCGCGCTGAGCAGAATCCAGCCCAGCGAGGAAACCATGCCGACGACGATGGCCGCGGTGATGCCCTGCTTGGTCGTGCGCTTCCAGAAGAGCAGCATCACGAGCGCGGGCAGATTGGCGGAGGCTGCGATGTTGAAGGCCCAGCCGACCAGGAAATTGACGTTCATTTTTTGGAACACGATGCCGAGGCAGATCGCCAGCACGCCCACGCACATCGCCGCAATCTTGGCCGCGCGCACCTTCTGGAAGTCATCCATCTTGATCTTCATGAAGTTCGTCATGAGGTCGTGCGCCACCGCGCCGCTCGCCGCCATGATCAGGCCGCTCACCGTGCCCAGCACGGTGGTGAAGGCCACGGCCGAGAGCACCGCGAAGAGAAACTCGCTCAGGCTGCGCGCCAGCAACGGCGCCGACATGTTGGAGTCCGTGACATCGAGCGCGCCACTGGTCATCGCGCCGAGCCCGAGGAAGAGCGTCAGCACGTAGAAGAAGCCGATGGCGGCGATGCCCACCACCGTGCTCTTGCGGGCGCTGATTTGATCTTTGACCGTGTAATACCGGATCAAAATGTGCGGGAGCGACGCCGTGCCGCAGAACAATGCCAGCATGAGCGAGAGGAAATCGAGTTTGTCGAAGAACTTCTCGCTGCGCACCTTCTTGAACGTCGGGCTGGAGCCGGGGGCCATGAAGTCCTTTCCGGTCGTGGGTTTCTGATAATAGATGGTCGTCGTGCTGCCGTCGACCCCGGTAATCTTGTCCGAGTTCCAGAGGATGACCTCGCTGTCCTGCATCGTGGTGAGGAAGGAGATCGGCCCCAGCGCGCCAGTTTGTTCCACTCCGCCCGGCAACTTGGAAACATAACCCACCGGCAGGAGATCCGCTTCGCCGGCCCCTTTGCCCCGGGGCAGCCCGTTCGCCAGTTTGCGACCGTCTTTCAACACGGTCAGGGCCTGGGCCTCGGAGAGCAACGCCCCTTCCTTGCGCCAAACCGTCACGCGCCCGGCGGAATCCTTGACGCGGACATAGGGTTTGCCGGCCCAGGCGCCATCCTCGGGCAGGACCGTGCTGCCGGCCACGCCGGTGACTTCAGCCGCCGGCACGTCGTGCCGCAGGATGCGCACGGGCTTGCCGTTGGCATCGGTGGGCTTGGTGGTCACGCCCCGGACCAGGAGCATGACGGTGATGACCGCGCAGAGCGCCACGAGAATGCTGCCCTTGATGAACTGGACCCAGGTGGTCGAGACCATTCCGGCGGTCGCGACGATCGTGGTCACGACCAAGCCCACGACGATCACGCCCACATAATGCGGGAAACCCAGCAGCGGCTGCACCAGCGCGCCGGCCCCGACCATTTGCGGAATCAAATAGAAACAACTCACGACCAGGGTGCTGATGGCGGCGGCGAGCTTGATGCCGCGGGAATTGAACTTGTTGTCGAGCGCGTCGGCAAACGTGTAGCGGCCGAGGCGTTTCAGGGGCTCGGCGATGATGAACAGCGCCACGATCCATCCGGCGAGATAGCCAATCGAATAAAGGAATCCATCGTAGCCGAAGAACGCGATCATGCCGCAGATGCCCAGGAACGAGGCCGCGGAAAGATAGTCGCCGGCAAAGGCGATGCCATTGACGGCCCAGTGGATCCCGCCGCCGGCGGTGAAATAGCCGCTGGCGGACTTGGCCCGCGAGCCCAGGTAGAAGCTGATGCCGATGACCGACCCGGCAAAAACCAGGAAGACCAGGATGGCGATCCAGGAAGTTTCGTGAATCATGGGGAATGGGTTACTTGGATTTGCGGCAGAGGCGCATGTAGATCAGCGCCAGAACCAGCGCGGCGGCGATCAGCGCGAAGCCGTACACGACCGCGAGATTCGCCCCGCCAGCAAACGGCTTGCTCATGAGCTCCGGCCGGAAGGCGCTCAGGGCCATGAAGCCGCCGTAAAAGGCGACATAGATGAAAAACAAGACAACGCCGACCTGAGTGTTGTAGGCAACGACCGCCGCATCTTCCTGCTCGCGGGTTTCCTGAGCCTTGAAATCGAGTCCAGCCATAGGGTGATTTTATTGCGGGTTAGAACTTGTAGGTGATCGCGAATTGCTGCCGCCAGCCTTCGCCCGGGGCGTTGACCTTGTAGGTGGTGCGCAGCCAGGCGAGTTCAAATGCGAGTTGGACCTGCGCGTTGAGCGAATAAAGCGCGTTGCCGAAAAAATGGGTGTTCTTCGTCCGGGCGTCCCTCGTGGAGTCCACGTTCCCGCTCAGATCGGCGTCGTCGGGATCGTCGAAACTCGCACCGAGGTTGAACTGCCACAGCGTGGAGGGGGTCAGCGTGAACGAAGCCCAGCCGCCGACCGTGTCGATCTCCCGGTTCAAGGTGGTGTTGATGCCCTGGCCGATTCCGCCGAGGTGGGAGTCGAAGTTGCGGCCGGTAAACGCCTCGGCTTGCAACAGCAGCGTCGGGCCGAGTGGCAGGCGCAAATCGGCGTTGAATGACCAAGAGTCGTAGTCATCGCTGCCGCGCAGGTTGGCATAGTGGATTTCCTCGACTCCCCGGTGGCCGGACACCCCGAACGAGGCAACCTTGGCCGACGACGATCGCGCCCGACCGTCGGACCGTCCGGCAAGAAACCCCGGGAGATTGCCGGAATCCCCTTGCAGCGGACACGTGTCGCCAAAATCTCTGCTCGCGACTCTGGCAGCCCCCGCACCGCCGTGGGAATCTCGTCACCCAAACTCTCCATGAACCCGACAATCCTCCTGACCAAACTCGTTCGCTCCTCCCGCCTGTTCGCGGGCGCCGCCCTGCTCGTTGTTTCCGTCGCGGCGCAAGCGGTGTCCACCGGCTCCATTGAGGGCCGGGTGCTCAATGTGGGCTCGGGCAAGTATCTGAACAACGCCCGCATCACCGTCGAGGGGACCAACCTCGAGGCGCTCACGAACGCGTTCGGCGAATTTCGCGTCAGCGGGGTGCCGGCCGGCCTGGCCCGCGTGCGCGCCTCCTACACCGGCCTCGATTCCAAGGTGGAAACCGTCACGGTCGCCGCGGGCGGCGCGGCCGCGGCGAATTTCAATCTCACCAGCGCCGAGCGTTATGGCCGCGACGAGACCATCCAGCTCGACACTTTCACCGTCGCCGCGCAGCGCGAGTTCGAGGGCAGCTCACTCGCGACCAACGAGCAGCGCTACGCGCCCAACGTCAAGGTTGTCATGGCCGCCGATTCGTTCGGCGACGTCACCGAGGGGAATGTGGGCGAATTTCTCAAATATCTCCCCGGCATCACTGTCGACTATGTCGCCGCCGATGTCCGCACCGTCTCCGTGCGCGGTTTTGCCGACACGTTCACCAACGTCTCGGTCGACGGCGTGCGCATGACGAGCTCAGTCTCGGGCAACTCCAACCGGGTGTTCGAATTCGAACAGGTCTCCATCAACAACGCCTCCCGCGTCGAGGTCACGAAGGTGCCGACACCCGATTCTCCGGCGGATTCGCTCGGCGGCAGCGTGAACATGATCAGCAAAAACGCCTTCGAGCGCAAAGGCGCGCAATTCAATTACCGCGCTTCGCTCAATTTCAACGACGAGGACATGAAACTCCTGACGAAGACCCCCGGTCCCGGCAACCAGCGCACCTACAAAGTCCTGCCCGGTTTCGATTTCGACTACACCCTGCCGGTGAGCAAGACCTTCGGCCTCATCATCACCGGCCTGAATTCAAACCAGTTCAACGAGCAGCATCGCTGGCAGCCCACCTGGAATTACGCGCAGGCCGGCGCCACGCCCGAGAACCCCTACCTGCAACAATGGCAGCTGCAGGACGGCCCGAAGAACACGTTTCGCAGTTCCGTCAGCGTGAAGGCCGATTGGAAGATGACCGAGCGCCAGGTGCTCTCGGTCAGCGTGCAGGACAACTACTACGACGCCTTTTTCGGCAACCGGAACCTGAATTTCAACATGGGCACCAACCAGGTGCCGACCCCCGCCACCGGCACCCCGTTGCTCTGGGGCCAGACGTTCGTCCAAAGCGCCACCGGCCGCGGCTCCGTCACGCAGGGCAGTTCCTTCCGCGCCAAGCTCGGCGAAACCAAGGCGGTCAACCTGAAATACACCTTCAAGGGAAACATCTGGGAATTCGACGCCGGCCTCCACGGGGCCAAGTCCAAAACGTGGTACCGCGAGCTCGCCCGCGGGCACTTTTCCAATGTCGGCACCACCCTCCCCGGCGTCTCCATCGTCCGCGCGGATGACATCAGTTTTCCGAACTTGAAATGGGTCGCACGCGACGCGGCCGGGGCCGTCATGGATCCCTATAATCTCGCCAATTACCGCCTCAATACGGTCCAGAACAGCCCGGTCGACGGCAAGGCCGTCATGAAGGGCGGCTTTGCCAATTTGAAACGCGAGCTCGGTTTCGCCGCGCTGCCGCTGACCCTCAAGGTCGGGGTCGCCTCCCGCGAGGAACTCCGCGACAACCGCCGCTACACCGAACAGTGGAATTTTGTCGGCGCCGACGGCATCGCCAACACCGCCGACGACTCGGCCGGCCCGTTTCTCGACACCGAGTATTCCAAGGAAGATCCCTACTTCGGTTCGCCACCCATCCAATGGGTGAACCCGTACAAGCTCGCCGACCTCTACAAGTCCGCCCCGGCCAATTTCCGCGGCACCACCAGTTCGATCACCGTCGATGGCACCGCCGTCACGACCGAGCCCGGCTATCCGAGCGAACTGGCCCGCATCACCAACTCCCAGCGCATTCAGGAGCGCGTATCCTCCGCGTACGTACAACTCGACGGCAAGCTGCTGGACAACCGGCTCCAGTTTGTCACCGGCGTCCGGTTCGAACAGACCCGCGATGAGGGCGAGGGCGCCCTCGTCGATCCCGACGCCGCCTTTCAACGCACCGCCGCCGGCGCCTTCGTCCGCAACGCCGCGGGCGCGCGTGTCCTCCGCCCCGAGGCGGGCGCCCTCGGCTCGCTCGCCATGCTCCGCCTCACCAATCGCGAACGCGCCTACCAGGGTGCCCGCCAATACGACGGCTATTATCCCAGCTTCCATCTCAACTACAACGTCACCGAACGCATCACCGCCCGCTTCGCCTACGCCAAGACGCTCGGCCGCCCCGACTACGTTGACATCATCCCGACAGCCACGATCGACGACAACGAGGCCGCCGATCTCAACCCCGCGCTCTCGCCCGGCACGATCACCCTCTCGAACACCGCCCTCAAGCCGTGGACCGCCGACAACTACGACCTCTCCCTCGAGTACTATTTCAACAAGGGCGGCATGGCGTCGATCGGCGTGTTTCAAAAGAGCCTCGCCGATTTCTGGGGCCGGCTCAACGCTCCGCTCACCCCGGACGTCGCCACGCTGCTCGGCCTCGATTCCGCCTATGTCGGCTGGACGGTCGTCACCCGGGTCAACGTCGGCGCCGCCAAAATCACCGGCGCGGAATTCAATTTCAACCGCGCCCTCGATTTCCTCCCGGGCTGGGGGCGTTATTTCAGCATCACCGCCAACGGCTCGACGCTCCATCTCCAGGGCGCCAACGGCGCCGACTTCAACCGCTTCATCTCCCGCGCCGGCAACTTCAGCGTGAGCTGGAACCGCAAACCGATCAGCGGCCGCGTCAATTTCAACTACCGCGGCCGCCAGCGCAATTCCGCGCAGACCGGCGCCCAGTACGGCGCAACCGCCGGCTTCTTCGAGTACTACGATTCGCGCTACAACGTCGACGCGAACTGCGAGTACACCTACTCCAAGCGCCTGAAGTTCTTCGCCAACGCCCGCAACGTCCTCAACAAGCCGCAGACCCTCGAACGCAAGAGCGCCACGTCCGCGCTCTACGCCGTGGGTTTCCGCGAGGAAGAGTTCGGGGTGCAGTACACCGTCGGCCTCAAGGGCACCTGGTAGACCGTTTTTCGTCGGGCCGGGACGGAAGGCGTCGATGTTCCCTCCGGGCGCCGGAAGCCCCACCGCTTCCGGCACTCGGTGCCTCTGTTTTCCATGTTCCGCCCCGCAATCCCACCGCTGACCGCAACCCAACCACGATCGTGATTACCTCCCACCTCGTCCCCACCACCGCCGCCGCCGCCTTCCGCCTCGCGCGGCGTCTCCTCGCGGGCCTGGCCCTCCTGTTCGCCGCCGCCTCACCGGCGCTCGCCCAAACCACCGGCGCCATCTCGGGCGTCGTCCTCGACTCCTCGGGCAAGTACCTTGAAGGTGCCGAAATCTCCGTCGCCGGCCTCGCGTTCAAAACGAGCAGCGAACGCGAGGGCGTTTTCCGTCTCTCCGGCGTACCGGCCGGCACGCGCACGCTCGCCATCTCCTATCCGGGCATGAACCCGCACTCCGAATCCGTGCTCGTCGCCGGCGGCCAGACCGCCGTGGTTCGCTCCACGCTCCGCTCCGATACCATCATGCTCGAGGCCTTCACGGTGAACACCAGCAAGGAGGGCATGTCGCAGGCAATCGCCCTCCAGAAAGCCTCCTTCAACCAGAAACTCGTCGCCGCCGCCGACCAGTTCGGCGACATCAGCGAGGGCAACGTCGGCGAGTATCTGAAGTTCCTCCCCGGCGTGGGCATCGACTACACCGCCAACGACGCCCGCGCCGTCAGCCTCCGCGGCATGAATCCCATCTTCACCAATGTGACGGTCGACGGCGGTCGCATGGCCAGTGGCACCTCCTCGGGCGACAGCCGCCGCTTCGAACTCGAACAGGTCGCGATCAACAACGTCGAGACGATCGAGGTCTTCAAGACGATGACCCCGGACATGTCGGCTGATAACACCGGCGGCTAGGTCAACCTCGTCACGAAGAGCGCCTTCGATCGCGAGACGAAGACCCAGTTCAGCTACAACGTCTCACTCACCGGCAACAGCGAGAACCTGACCCTCAAAAAGCGCGGTGCGTGGGGCAACGGAAAGCAGTTGCTCATCCGCCCCAACGCCGACCTCAACTACTCCCGCCGCCTCAGCGACAAAGTCGGCGTCAACTTCAGCTACCGTCTCTCCGAGATCGCCCACGACTACCCGCGCGCCGGCTACTCCTGGAATTTCACCGCCAATGGCGCGACCCTCTCCAACCCCTACCTCGCCTCGCTGCAAATGTACGACGAACAGAAGATCACCCACCGTGAGTCCTTCTCGACCAAGGTCGATGTCCGAGCCGGCCCGCACACCCGGCTTTCGTTCACCGGCCAGTGGAATTGGTACGACCTCACGTTTAACGGCCGTTCCATCACCTTCGCCTCGGGCACGCCCGCCGCCGGTTTCACCCCCAACCGCGTCACCAGCGCGCCGACGACGACCGGGACCGGCAATGGCAACGTGACGACCGATGTGTCACAGCGCAACAAATACGGCCCCACGTACATGCTCGGCACCCAGTTCACGCACACCCTCGACGCCGGCAAATTCTGGGGCGGCTTTGGCTGGTCGCAGGCGGAAAACAAATATCGCGACACCACCAAGGGCTACCTCACCGGCATCGGCCTCAATCTCCTCCGCCCCGCCGGCAGCAATACCGTCGTCACGATGGACAACATCCTCAACCAGACACTGCCCGCCATCACCGTCTCCCAGGCCGGCGCCAACCCCAACTACCGCGATCTCGCCAGCTACAGCGCCACCGCCAATGCGTGGCGCACCCGCCCCTTCACTTCAACTGAACTCAAAATGGGCGGCAATCTCGACTACCGCAAGTCCTTCAAATGGACCCTGCCCACCTCCGTGCAAGCCGGCGTGCGCCGCGATGACACCGGCCGGAAAATCAGGCGCCGCGGCGTCAATAACGTGAATCCAGTCCTTACGGGCACGGCTTTGAAACCCTATCGCGACGACGACTACAGCAACCAGGATATCGGCTTTGGCTTCGGCCCCGTCGAGTGGCTCAGCCCCTACAAGACCTACGACGCGTTCAATGCGATGTCCGGCACCTTCACCGAGCACGTCGTCCGGGTGATCGACGAGCGCAACGATGCCGCCTACCTCCGTTTCGACGTCAATCTCACCGACCAGCTCACCGTCGTGACTGGCGCGCGCTATGAGGAAAAGACCCTCGACGCCAAGGCGCAGGATCTCCGCGTCGTCTTGCAGCGCCTCACGACCGCCCGCCTCTCCTACGACGGCTGGTATCCGTCCATTAATCTCAAGTACACCCCCGCCAAGGATCTCGTCTTCCGCGCCGGCTTGAGCCGCACGATCGGCCACCCGGATTTTGCCGACATCATCCCGACCGTCACCGACTTCGACTCGTCGTCGGCGACGAGCCTGGGATCGCTCAGCGTTCCGAATCCCAACATCCAGCCCTACAAGGTCACCAATCTCGATCTCACGGGCGAGTGGTATCTGAAATCGTCCGGCGTCATCTCGGCTTGCTCTTTCAGAAAAAGGTCGACGGCTTTATCTCGCGCGGCGCCGTCGGGCTGCTGAGCACCCTGCCGAACGCCGCCCTGCTTGCCGCTGAATATGGCATCAGCGCCGCCGATCAGAGCCGCTACAACGTGACGTTCGCCCAAAACGGCGCCGGCAGCACGGTCAGGGGCGTCGAGCTCAGCTACTCGCAGGGCCTTGCCTTTCTCCCGAAGCCTTTCAACACCCTGAACGTGCAGGTCAACTATACGCACGTGCAGGTCTCCGGCGAAACCTTCGCCGTTCGTCTCGCGCAACTCCAGGCCGCCACCACCCGGTCCGCCAACCTGATTCTCGGCTGGCGCCTCGGTCGCTTCAACCTCCTGACCACCGTCAGTCATACCGGCGAAGTGGAGACTGGATTCGGAGCCACCGCCACCGCGCCGTCGACCTTCAACGAGGCCATCACCAAGGCGGATGTGACGCTCAATTACACGGTCAGCCCGCGCGCCACCGTTTATCTCCAGGTGCGCAACATCACCGGCGAGGGCCGGAGGGAATTCCAGACCCCCAGCGATCCCACGCTGTTCAAGAGTTTCCGCGTGCCGAGCCGGTATTCGGAATACGGTGACCCGATCTTCTACCTCGGCGTCCGCGGCCGGTTCTGACCGCGACGGCGGTCCCGCAGCTTTCGCACCGCGGCTCGGGGCCGCAGCCAAAGATCCTTCAGTCCCATATCAAGCGAAGCCGCGCAGGACGCCGAGAAAAAGCCCGGCGCTGATTCCGGTCACCGACCGAGGAGAAGGACCTCCCGCAGATTCAGAAAGGCCACCGATGCTGAGTCAGAAGGCTGAGAATCTACGGCGGCTTGTCGGGAAAATCTTCCTACGAAGAACTGTCGGCCGAACGTATTTGGGCGGTTGGGAAACCGCCCTTCCTTTGGTTGCGGCCTCGACCGCGGGCTACTATTGATCCATTTCGATCCTGGTTGAGACGTTTTTTGCCACCGAGATCACGGAGGGAAAAGAGAGGCCACAGAGCGGGGGAGCGGGCGTTCTTTTCCGGTGGTATTCTCGGTGACCTCCTGCCGGGCCTCAGTGACCTCTGTGACCAGCGGTTTGATTCCTGCGGTTGCGGTTGCCGCGTTAGGAAATATCCGGGCTAAGTCAGAAAGCAGGCCATCTGCGGTCTTTCTGAATCTGCGGGAGGCCCGGCTCCCGGATTTTTCCGACGCGGCACGGGGACCGCCACTAAAGGAGGGCGATCAATCTTCACCACGAGTTTCGCGGACCAGCACGGATCAAGGCCGACTTCATCCGGGATTGATCCCACCACCGGCGGGCAAGCCGTGAAACTTGTGCGCCTTTGGCGCATCCGTGGTTAATGGTCTGGAAAAAGCACCGGCCGAGTCGTCACAGACGTAAAAAAAATCGATCGAGATCAGCGCACTGTCCTCTCCGGCGCAGCCACCGTGTGTTCGAAGATCCTGGCCACGGACTCAGCCCTCGGGAGCAGCCGGGCTCTTGGCAAAACCGCTGCGGTTCTGGTTTTGGCGAAGTAGTGAATCGCCGGGCCATCAATTATCCCGGCGAAGCGAACGCGCAACTTCGACGCGCCGGCCCACCGGCCCAAACGTTTCAAACAACACCCTTTCTGGTCCAATTCTGCCATCGACAAATTGCGCAACCGTCGTGCCCGTGAAAAGCGCCGATCGAGTCATCCGTGAATCGGCTTGTGCCGAAAACGTACGGTGTGTGAAACAAATCCTCGGTCAGGCTTGGCTGGGCGTCAGTTGGCCCGGCCGCCGGAACAAGTACACCAAATTACTTGGTGTTCATCCCGGTCCTTTCGTGGTTAAGCCTTCGCTTCGCTTCTCCATGAAAGTCCATTACTTCCCTTCGCCCGAGGCGACCAACACGCTCTCCACCGAGGAACTGCGCGCACGCTTCCTGATCGGCGGCCTCTTCCAGCCCGGTGCCGTCACCGCCCACTACACCGATCTTGATCGCATGATCACCGGCGCCGCCGTCCCGACGACCGCGCCCCTCACCCTCCCCACCGACAAGGAGCTCGGCACCTCGTTTTTTCTCGAGCGCCGCGAAATCGGCATCCTCAACCTCGGCGCCTCCGGCACCGTCCGCGTCGCCGGCACCGCCTGGGATCTCGGCCACCTCGACTGCCTCTACATCGGACTCGGTGAGAAAGACGTTTCCTTCACCAACGGCTCCGCCGGCCAGGCCCAGTTCTATTTCGTCAGCACCCCCGCGCACGCCAAACATCCGACCGCCGTCGTCCGTCGCGCCGAGGTTCGCACCGAGCCCATCGGTGATCCCGCCAAGGCCAACCGCCGCCGGATCAACAAACTCATTCACCTCGACGGCGTGAAGAGCTGCCAGCTCGTCATGGGCTTCACCGAGTTCGAACCCGGCTCCGTGTGGAACACGATGCCACCGCACACCCACAGCCGCCGCACCGAGATCTACCTCTACTTCGATGTCGCCGACAACGTCGTCTTCCACTTCATGGGCGAGCCCACCGCCACGCGCCACCTCATCGTGCGCGACCGCGAGGCCATCCTCTCGCCCGCGTGGTCGATCCATTGCGGCGCCGGCACGGGCGCGTATCGCTTTGTCTGGGCCATGGGCGGCGACAACCAGGTCTTCGCCGACATGGATCCCGCGCCGATCGCGACGTTGCAGTGACCGTCGCGCTGCCTCCGGTGCGAATCGTCCGGACTTGGCTCACCCGTACAATCCCACCGGATCCAGCGCGAATCCGGGAAAGACCGCCGCCAGTCCCGCCGTCGTCGCGCCGTGCCGCGCGAGAATTGGCGCGAGCACGTTGCGATAATTGTTCAATACCGGCAGATCGCCGTAACCCTCCAGCACACCTCGCCGCTCCAGCAAATCCGGGCTCAATCCCCGCCAGGCTCCGTGCACCCGCCCACCCCGCACGCCACCGCCGAGCACGAAGAGCGTGGAGCCGCGCCCGTGATCGGTGCCAAATGCCGAGTTTTCCTCCACCGTGCGCCCAAATTCCGTCATCACCGCCACGGTGGTGGTCGCCATCCGCGGACCGAGGTCGCGGCGAAATGACTCGATCCCCGCGGCCAGCCGCGTCGCGAGCGTTTCGATCTGGCCCTGTTGCGCGAAGTGCGAGTCCCACCCCGGCAGGTCGATCGACGCCGCCTCGAGCCCGACGTCGGCCTTGATCAGGCGCGCGAGCTGGCTGAGCCCGGTGGCGAATTCATCGCCCCCGTACGTCGCCCCGTTCGCCGGCTGGTACTTCGTGGAGCGCAGCGCCTCGATCCGCACGAGCGCGTCAAAGGTGTCGCGCGCGGCCGCGCCGAGCTGGCCGCGCTCCATCGCGTAGAGCCGCTCCAGTTGCGAGCGAAACGCCGGCGTGCGGCCGCCGAGCGTGAAGTCATCAAAATTCTGCATCACCGTCACCGCTGGCGCCCCGAGCAGGCACTCGGGCAGCGCCTTGCCCACGGCCACACCCGCGAGCGCCCCGCGGGACTCGGCCGGCCGGTTGCGCAGAAAACGCCCGAGCCAGCCGCCCGCCACCACGCCGCCGTGCTCCATGAGATCCTGCGCCTCAAAATGCGAACGGGTCTGATCCTCCGTGCCGCAGGCGTGCACAATCGCGAGCTCGCCGTCCCGCCACGACGCCTCCAGCGGCTGCAACTTCGGATGCAGGCCGAACTGCCCGTCGAGCCGCACCGCCTCGCGCTGCGCGAGGCCGAGCCGGGGACGCGCCCGGTAATAGTGCTCGTCCGCAATCGGTGGCACCAGCGCGAGGCCATCCGCCGCGCCGCGCAGAAATACCACCACCAGCGTGCGCCGCTCGTCGCTGTTGCCCGTGATGACCGCCTGGGGTGACATGGCTCAACAGCGTTGAAACGCCGGCAACGCGAGCAGCAGCGCCAGATCGGAACCCGCTTCGCGATAGGCCTTCCGCTCCGCCTCATCCGGCAGTCGCCCCAGCACCGTCGCCATCAGGGCTTCGTCCCCGCCGAGGCGCTCGCGCAACAACTCCGGCGCGATCTGCGTACCCTTGATCCGGTTGGCCGCGAGCGCCGTCGCAAAATTCCACCGCCAGAGCAGCGTGTTCTGCCAATGCGTCGCCTGCTCCGGATAGCCATCCGGGGTCGCGTAGCGAAACGGCGCATGGCCCATCCGCACGAGATATTCGATCAGCGGGCGCGCGGCATCGGTCGCGGCGTTCGTCACCCGCAGGGCGGAGACGACCAGGTGAAACGGCCGCTTGAACTTCGCGCCCCTGGTTTCCGTCGCGCGGAATTCCGGGGTCGCCCACAGCGTGCGCAAGGTCGCCGGAAGGTCGCCACCCGAAGCGGAGAACGCCGTCGCCGTGGCCCCCACCGCGGCGGCGGGCGGTTCGTCCGCGATGAAGCGCCGGCACAATTTCTCCGCAAGATGGCGCGCGGTGCTGGGATGCGCCACCACAATCTCGAGCACCCGATCGAGATCGCGCGCCCCGAGCCCGCCGGGAATCTCGGTCCCCAGCACGTGCTTGGGGCCGTCGTCGTGCTGCCCCGCCTGAAACTCCACGCGCCCCCGGAAGAATTTCTTTCGGTCGCGCACCGTCCACCCGGTGAGGCACCGCGCGACTTCCATCACATCCTGCTGCGTGTAGCCGCCGTGCACCCCGAGCGTGTGCAGCTCCAGCAATTCACGGGCGTAGTTCTCGTTCGGCTTGTCCTCCGGCTTGCCCCGCCGGTTCACGCGACCGTCGAGATACCACAACATCGCCGGGCTCACCGCGCTCGCGCGCAGCAGCTCACGGAAATTTCCGAGCGCGTGCGCGCGAATCACATCGCGATCGTCCGCCGCCTTCAGCCACCTGGCTTCAGCCTTCGAGGGGTCGATGTTGAAATGGTCCGTCCAGAACTGGACCATCACCTCGTGAAGCTGCCGCTCGCTGAGCACCGCCCGCAACACGGTCGCCCGCGTGAGATCCTCCAACAGCAGCTTGTCCTTGTATTCGTAAAGGTGGCCCACCCGCGCACCCTTGTCCTTCAGCGCCGGGAATAGCTGCTGCAGCGGATCGCTCGCGTCGCCCCGGCGCGGAAACAACGAACTCTCCGGATCCGCCAGACGGTCGAACTCGTGCCGAATCACGCGGTCGCACTGCCAGTCGTTGAGCTTCCGCGGGGCGAGTTGCTCCTCGATGAACGCGTCCACCCCCATCGCCGCCACGCGACGGTGATCGCCGGGCCTCGCCCCAAAGGTGAGCCGGTTGAGCACATGCGAAACCGCATCGATTTCCACCCCGGCCGGCGCGGTCAGCGCACCCGGCAGCGGCGGCGCGGTGGGCTTGCCCCACCAGCGCCGCAGGTCAGTCGTCGCGTCGCGCGCCTGGCCGCAGCCGCCGCCCGCGGCCACCACGGCCCCGGCACCGGCCCCGATGAACTGACGGCGGGTGACGCTCACGCGGCTCCTGGCGGCTCATCCGTGCCCCGCGCGCCGCGCCCAACCAAGCCGAACACCAGCGCGCCCAAACCGGCGACCAAGGACAGTGGCAGCAACACCACCGAAAGGAAGATCATCGCCAGCACGATGCCACCCCGGAGCACGGGCCGCCACGGCTCGTGCGCGTCGCGCGCGGCGGGAAGACCGCGGCCGATGCGCAGCGCGAGACCCGCCGTCCCGGCCAGCGCCGCGAGAATTGTCAGGATGACCATGGCCACGCTGAGCAGTTTTCCCGGCGCGTTCGTCGCAATTTTTCCCATGGCGATGCCTCCCGCGAGCAGCGGCACCGCGCAGACGAGGCCAACCAAAAAACACCGCAGCGGCGCCGTGCCCAATTTTTCAGCGCAACGGTCAACCGTCCGCGGGAACAGGCCCGCCATCGCCAGCCAGAGGCCGACAAACACCATCAGCAGACCGAGAATGACGAGAACCACGGTGAAAACATCGGCGAGATTCATGGGAGGACGGGACGGGGAGCGGGGACAGCCATTCTCCGCAGACGCCGGCCGGGCTCAAGGGGTTTCATTCCGGCGCCGCGCACTCAGGCGAAATGCGTTTTCGCTCCGCAAGTTCCAACCAGTCTTTGAACCATCCGAGGCCCGGGCTTAATTCCAGTGGCGGGAATGCGGCTCCGCCGTACCCGATCCCGGCAACGGCCGCGTGGCAACCGCCGGCTTCCCCTTTGCGCTCGCCACCGCCGATTTCCTGTAACTCATCGGTCCCGCCGGAGTTCCCCCCCGGACCGGCCGCAACCCGACACTCCCGTTCCCAACCGATTCCATGCTGCAACTTGGCTCTGTCACCAAACGCTACGGCTCGATCACCGCGCTCGATGGCGTCTCGCTCGGCATCGCCCGCGGCGAGTTCTTCGGCCTGCTCGGTCCCAAT
>SXSC01000017.1 GCA_005792355.1 Opitutaceae bacterium | reverse complement strand
GGAGAGGGAGGCTCCGCGTTCGCCGACGCTGGTGTCGTACCCCTGCGGGAGGGCGGTGATGAAGTTGTGCGCGAAGGCGTCGCGCGCGGCCTGTTCGATTTCGGCGCGCGTGGCCTCCGGCGTGGCGCGGCCGAGCCGGAGGTTTTCGAGAATAGTGTCGTTGAAGAGCACGGGGTCCTGCGAAACGACCGCGATGTTGCGGCGGAGGTCGGCGAGGCGCAGCGCACGGAGGTCGTGACCGTCGATGGTCACGGCACCGGCGCCGGTTTCGTAAAAGCGCGGGATGAGGTTGGCGAAGGTGGTTTTGCCGGCGCCGCTCGGGCCGACGAGCGCGCAGACGGTGCCGGCGGGGAGGGCGATTGTGACATCGCGCAGGACCGGCTCGCCGGGTTGATAGGCGAAGGTGACATGGTCGAAGGCGACGTCGCCGCGGAGACGGCCGATGGCGACGGGCTGGGCGAGATCCGCGATGGTGACGGGCTCGTTGAGCACGACCTCGAGGCGGTCGAGGGCGGCGGTGCCGCGCTTGAGCTCGTTGTTGAGTGCGCCGAGTTTTTTCACCGGTTCGTAGCTGCTGTAGAGGGCGGTGATGAGGGCGATGAACGTCTCGAGCTGGAGGCCGCTGCGGTAGGCATAGACGAGGGTGATTGCGATGCCGGCGGCGGAGATCACCTCGATCGCGGGAGTAAGGGCCTGCGCGTATTTCACGATCTTCAGTTGCGACGTGATGAGGGCGCGGCACGCGGCGGCGAAGCGCGAGGTCTCGCGTTCCTCGAGCCCGAAGGCGCGGACCTCGCGGGCAGCGGCGAGGTTCTCGGAAAAATGGCTGCTGACGCTGCCGAGCTGGCTCTGCACCTGGGCGGCGCGCTTGATGACCTTGCGGCCGACGAAGCGGACGGGGAACACGGTGAGGGGCACGGCGGCGAGACAAACGAGGGCGAGCCCGGCACCCTGCGAGGTGTACGCGAGGTAGCCGACGGCGGCGAGCGCGCTGATGAGTGTCGCCGGTTGTTTGATACCGTCGTTGGCCAGCAGGGTGAGGGTGAACTGCAGCTGCTGGGTGTCGGAGAGGCCGCGCGACATGAGGTCACCGGTTTGTTTGCCCTGGACGAACGAGAGCGGGAGCACCTGGAGTTTTCGGAAGTAGTCGAGGCGAAGGGCCTCGAGCACGCGCACGCCGGCGAATTGGGTGAAGTAGCCGTTGAGGTAGCCGCTGAGCGCGCGCAGGGCAAAGATGAGCGGAATGTAGGCGGCGACCAAGGCGACGTGGAGAAACGGGACCGGAGCATCGCCGGGAGAAAAGATCCGCGGAAAGACGTATTTGACGAGAAGGGGGAGTCCGGCACCGCTGGCCGCGCCGTAAAGGAGGCCGAAGAAAATCGCGATCGCGATGGGTCCGCGCACGGCGCGGAGGTGACGGAAGTAGGGACGGAAGCGTTTCACGGGGCGGGGAAGATTAGCGGAATCGTCTGCCGGCCGTGGCGGCGGTAGAGTTTGAAGTCCGCATCCAGCGTGAAGACCCGCGCCCGGTCGTGAAGTTCACTCATGCGCACGAGACAGGCATCGGCGAGGGACATGGGGACGTCGCGATACTTGCCGATCAGCTGCGTGACGGATTCAAGGTTGTCGTCGAGATGGAAGGACACCTCGACCAAGCCTTCCCGCAGGAAGCCCAGCAGCGTCGGGACGCCGCGGCGAGCGCGGGGCAGAAGAAACAGCGCCTCGGAGATCACGGCTTCGCAGGTGATGAAGGGGGGTTGGAGCGACGCCAGTTGCGCCGAGGTCCAACGGTGTTGGGCATCCGCCCCGTCGATGAAGGCGACGAGCGGACCAGTATCAAGGACGACGGGAATGCCCATAGCCCGCCAGGTATTTCGGGTTCGTCGAAAGGTCTCCCGGACCGGAAGCGGCTCCGATCAAGTGCTTGGCGCGTTCGTAGAACGAACCGCTGGGCGCGGTGCCTTGGCGCTCGGAAAACGCCTCGCGCAAAATCGCGGACTTCGTCGTGCGACGACGCGCGGCCTCGGCTTCAAGCCGGGAGTGCAGCGCCGGCGGCATCTTGACGGTGACGGTGGGCATGCCGACGTGGTATTACCAGTGCGGCAGTGAGTCAATACGCGAGCCGGGAAAATTCGTGCCGGCTAACGGAGATCCCGCCTCAATCCTTCGACGAGCGCACATCCAGCGCGTCGCGCAGCCCGTCGCCGAGAAAGTTGAGCGAAAAGAGCGTCAGGGAAAAAATCGTGCCGGGGAAGATGAGCAGCCAGGGGAACTCCTCCATCTTTTCCTGGCCGTCCTTGATCAACACGCCCCACGAGCTCATCGGGGGTTGCACGCCGAGGCCGAGGAAACTGAGGAAAGCCTCGAGCAGCATGACGGCCGGGATCGTCAGGGTGGTGTAGACGATGATCGGGCCGAGGATGTTGGGCAGGATGTGGCGGAAAATAATCCGGCGGCGGCCGAAGCCGAGCGAACGGGCGGCCTCGATGAACTCCATTTTTTTCACCGCCATCACCTGGCTGCGCACGATGCGGGCCATGGTGAGCCATTCGACGGCGCCGATGGCCACGAAGAGCAGGATGATGTTCTTGCCGAGGAAGACCATCAGCAGAATCACAAAAACCATGAAGGGCAGCGAGTACATGATGTCGACGGTGCGCATCATGAACGCGTCGAGTTTGCCGCCGAAAAAGCCGGCGACGGCGCCGTAGACCACCCCGATGGTCAGCGCGACGAAGGTCGCGGCGAGGCCGACGCCCAGCGAGACGCGACCGCCGGCGAGCAGGCGCACGAGGAGATCGCGACCGAGGGTGTCGGTGCCGAGCCAGTGTCGGGTGCTCGGCGCCGCCGCCCCGAGATCCAAGTTCTGTTGTTCATAGCCGTACGGCGAGAGCCAGGGGCCGGCGGCGCAGGCGATCGTGATGAGAACGAGCGACCAGATGCCGAAGACGGCGAGCTGATTTTTGCGCAGGCGCAGCCAGGCATCATGCCAGAGGGAGTTGCCGCGTTCGAGTTCCGTGGGCGCGAGGGCTAGCGCACGCGGATCGGGCGGCGACGGGGCTGGAGTGGCAGAGCTCATGATTCCAGCCGCACCTTCGGGTTCATCCACGCCTGCACGATGTCCACGGCGAGGTTGAGGGCCATGATAAGCACGGCGTAGAGGATGACGGTACCGAGGACCAAGGTGTAGTCGCGGTTGGAGGCGGAGGTCACGAACTCCCGGCCGATGCCGGGGACTTGAAAAATGGTCTCGATCACGAATGAACCGGTGAGGATGCCGGCGACGGCCGGCCCGAGGTAGGAGACAACCGGCAGCAGGCCGCCGCGCAGGGCGTGCCGGGTGACGACGCGAAATTCGGAGGCGCCCTTCGCCCGAGCGGTGCGGATGAAGTCCTGATGCAAAATCTCAAGCATGCCGCCGCGGGTGAGGCGCGAGATGGGAGCGGCGTAGGCGAGACCGAGGACGATTGCCGGCAGCACGCGATCCTCGGGGCCGTACCAACCGGAGGCGTTGAACCATCCGAGATGGATGGCGAAGGCCAGGACCAGCAGCGGGCCGACGACAAACGTGGGAATCGAGATGCCGATCATGCCAAACGTGGACGCGACGTAGTCGACCCAAGTGTTGCGGCGGACGGCGGCGAGGGTGCCGAGCGTAATGCCGAGCACGAGGGCGATCCCGAGCGCCAAGGCGCCGAGTTCGGCGGAGACGGGAATCTTGTCGGCGATGATCTCGTTGACCGTGCGGTTCGGATATTTGAACGACGGCCCGAGGTTGCCTTGGGCGAGGCTTCCGAGGTAGTCGAGGTATTGCCGCCAGAGAGGCCGATCGAGCCCGTAGTGGGCCTCCAGATTGCGAAGGATTTCCGGAGTCACGGCTTTTTCCGCCGTGAAAGGTCCACCCGGCACGAAGCGGATCATGAAGAACGTCGCGGTGATGACCAAAAACAGCGCGAGGAGCGACTGCAGGAAACGCGACGTGATGAAGCGGAGCATGGGAGACAAGTGTCAGATGCCAGAAGTCTGGTCGCAGACAAGGGGGAAGCTTGGCCGGTGGCGCGGCTTGTCCCCCGCCGGTGGGCGACTTGAAGCTGCGATTCATCGGAATCGTGCGCTGCTGCGGCGATTTTCGGAATGCACACAATCGTTCTCTTTCTCGTTTTCTCGATCTGGTGGGAACGAGGAACGATTGCGAGAACGAGAACGATGGAAACGTCGCAAGCCCTTCGGTTGCGGTTTCCGCGTTAGGCCGAGGGCGCTTTGCTACCCGGCAAAAACACCACTCCATCGAACCAAACTACGGCTTGGGCGGTTCCGGCAGGCTTTCCTTGGGCTTGGCTCCGTGAAAAATCTCCTCGAGTTCAAGTCCGGTCAGGCGGGTGAAGCCGGACAAGAGGCGCCACAGGACGAACATCGTGACGGCCATGTAGGGCAGCACGATGACCGGCCAGCTCAGGAGATTCATGCGGCCGAGTTGCGCATTGAATTCCTCGGTGCCCGGCGGGCTCGTGAGGAGGTAACGCGCGAGGCCGTAGTTCAGGACCGCGCTCAAGAGAAAGGAAACCGCGAGACCGTTCGTCGCGCGGGCGAGCAGGCGTTCGAATTCCGGGTGCTGGTTACGCTCGGTGAGGACGGCGTCGACCCGCTCGGTGTCGATCACCTGGTCATTCCAGAGCAACTCCCGCACCATGGGGCGTTTGGTGCGACCGGAGACGATCACCGCCACTCCGAAGAGGGTGGGAATCGCCGCCTCCTTGACCGCGAACCAGAAGACATCGGCTTTCAGTTGGTTGAGCCCGCCGGTGAGCAGCACGCTGCCAATTCCCACGATGGAGAACAGGTTTGTCTTCTTGCGTTGAATGAGATCGTAGATGCCGTAGCCGAGCGGAAAAAGCAGCGCGACCACCATGCCCCATTGCGGCCCGAGCCGGCCGTCCCCGCTCAATTTCGTCAGTACGATCGTGGGGAGCGCGATATTGCAGATGAGATTGAGCAGCAGATTTTCGCGCTTGGGCTTCGGCGGGGACATCCGGAAAGGGAATGCGGAAAGCCGGGGGCGACGAAAAGGAAATTCGGATTTGGCGTTTTTCCTCCTTTCCGGCATCCCTCATCCGTTCCACCGTTGCCACTCCCATGATTTTCCTCGGCGTCAACATTGACCACTGTGCGACTCTGCGCCAGGCGCGCTATCGCGAGGCCCCTGCCACGACCGGTGGTGCGGTCGAGCCCGATCCGGTGACGTTTGCCCTCGCGGCCGAGCAGGCCGGCGCCGACGGCATCACGGTGCACCTCAGGGAAGACCGCCGGCACATCCAGGATCGCGACGTCTGGCGGCTCCGCGAGTGCCTCGGCACCCGGCTCAACCTCGAGATGGCGTGCACCCCGGAGATGACCGCGCTGGCGCTGAAGCTGAAGCCGGAGTACGTGTGCCTCGTGCCGGAGAACCGCCAGGAGATCACCACCGAGGGCGGGCTCAACGTGGTGGGCAACCGCGACCGGGTGCGGGCGTGCGTCGACGCGCTGAGCACCGCCGGCATCCAAGTCAGCCCCTTCATCGATCCGGACGAACCGCAGATTGAGGCGAGCGCGAAGCTCGGTGCGCCGCTGGTCGAGCTGCATACCGGCGCGTACGCCCAGGCGTACTTCACGCCGCGACGGGCGGCCGAATTTCAACGCCTGCGCCTCGGGGCGGTGGGGGCGCACAACCTCGGGCTGGTCGTCAATGCCGGCCACGGCATCAATTACGCGAACATCGCCGAAATCCGCCAGTTGCCGCATCTGCACGAACTCAACATCGGCCATAGCATCGTGAGTCGCGCGCTCTTCACCGGCGTCACCGAAGCCGTGCGCGAAATGAAGCGGCGGATGAATCCATGAATCTCTCCCTGCCTCCCGGCGGCATTTTGATTGGCATCGGCACCGACCTCATCGAGGTGGAGCGGGTGCGCGGCGTGCTCGAACGGCAGGGCGAGCGGTTTATCGCCCGGGTCTTCACCGAGGAGGAGCGGTCGTATTGCGCGAGCATGGCGCATCCGTACAAGCACTACGCGGCGCGCTTCGCGGCGAAGGAGGCGGTGTCAAAATGTTTTTCCACCGGCATCGGCGCGGAGCTTGGCTGGCGTTCGGTTTCGATCTACCACGGCGAGCGGAAGCAGCCGCTGGTGCGCCTCGACGAAAAAGGCGAGGCGCTCCTGCGCCACGTCGGCGCGACCCACGTCCACGTGAGTCTCTCGCACACGGAAACGATGGCCCTGGCAATGGCGGTGCTGGTGGACGCCAGACCGCGCTCGTGAACGCGACGGACCCCGCCGCCATGGAAGACGAACCGGACGCGCCGCCGAGCAATTACCCGCTGGCGTCCTCGACGGCGAAAATGTCGAAGACCCCGTCCTGGGTGATGCTCGGTTTTCTCCTCGGGGCGCTTTTCGTCTACGCGATGATGCGGCCGGAACCGGCGGCGGTTTCGTCCGCCGCGGCGATCCCGATCGTCGCAGCGCCGCCGCCGCTGGAACCGCGCGAGGCGATGCCGCTGTCGACCATTGAAGCGGTCTTCGAGGTGTGGAAGGAACACGTCGTCTGGTCCAACCAGACAGCGGAGGTGGCGCTGTGGAACACCAAGGAACGCGCCTTTTCCGAGTTCTACGAAATCCGGCGGATCGGTGACGTCCACTACTTCCGGAGCATCCCGAAACTCACCCGGCGCGTGCTGACCCACGGCAAGGAACTGCCGGATTCGCCGCTGCAAATTACCGAGACCGAGGAGCAATACCGCGAATGGCTGGAGCACGGCCGCACGGAGCGCCGGGTTGAGCGCGACCTGCGGCCGGTGCGCCCAACGCCGCCGAGTGGCACTCCGCCCCGGGTGATGCCCGACCGAACCACCTCGGATGGCACCACCGGCGCAAGGATTGCTCCACCACCTCCATTCACGAATCCGGTCGTCGGGCCCGCTCCGAAGGAAAAAAAGTGAACGTGCCCCGCAGTCATCCAATCCTGACCTGCGCCCTGGCGCGGCGCGTGGAGGAACAGTTGTTCGGTGGCGACGAGACGAAGGAGTGGCCGGCGATGCAACGTGCCGGACGCGCGATCGCGGCGGCCGCAGTACGCGATTTTTTCGAGATCGGTGGCTGCCCGCCGCGTGCGCGTGTGCTCGTGCTCGCCGGCAAGGGTCACAACGGGGGCGATGCGCTGATTGCGGCGCAGGCCATCCTGGAAAAATTTCCGGACGCGCGGGCCGAGGTGATTTTCGCCTTTGGCAGCCGGGCCCTCCGGCCGCTCGCGGCCCGGGCGTGGCGGGAGTTTTCCCGCACCGCCGGTGCCCGGGTCGTCGTCGCCCCGGAGCCGCGTGGCTCCTACGACCTTTGCCTCGACGGCATCTTTGGTTTCCAATTCCGGCCACCGGCGGAAGCGCGGATCAGGTCGTTGATCGATCAAGCCAACGCGGCCCCGATCCGGATGCGCGTTGCAGTGGATCTGCCCAGTGCGGGCCTGTTCCAGGCCGACTTCACCCATGCGACCGGCAGCGTCAAGACCCCGGTAGTCGACGCGCCCGAGGCGGGGCGCGTGCGTTACCTTGATCTCGGCTTTTTCTCCGCTGTGACCGGGACCGGGGACTCCGGAACCAACCGCGTGCTGACCTCCGCCGTGCTCGCACCGCTGCGGGCGCTGCGGCCGTCGGCGAGTGACAAGCGGACCTACGGCCACGTTTTTGTGGTTGGCGGTTCGGGCGGCTACCCGGGCGCCGTGTTGATGGCGGTGCGCGCGGCGCTGCGCAGCGGGGTGGGGTTGGTGACCGCGTTTGTGCCGGAACCGCTCGTTCCGGCCTTCGCCGCGCGCGTGCCCGAGGCGATGTGGGTGGGATGGCCGCAGACACCGGAGGGCGGACTCGCACTCGAAGGTGAACACCTCCTGCGTGCACGCCTGGAGCGCGCCACCGCGCTGGTCATTGGACCGGGTCTGGGTCGCGAAGCGGAAACGATGGCGCTGGCGCGCAGCGTGGTAGGGACGTCGCGGGTGCCGATGGTGATCGACGCGGATGCGTTGCAGCCGGAGATAGTTGGCGCCGGCAAAGCGCCGCGGATCCTGACACCCCACGCCGGTGAGTTGGCGCGGATTGGCGGCCGCACCATTTTGAAACCGGGAGTGACGATCGTGGAGAAAGGGCCCGCCACGCGGATCGTCGCCCGCAAGGCGGTGTACCATGCGTTTTCGGGCGGGCCGGTGCTGGCGCGGGGTGGCAGTGGGGACTTGCTGGCGGGGCTCATTGGCGGGTTGTTGGCGCAAGGGCCCGCGGATCCGCTGCTCGCCGCGGCGCGGGGTGTGGTGTGGCACGGCCTGGCGGCCGACGCCCTGGCGCGCGCGCACGGGCAGGTGGCGGTGGCGACCACGCAACTGCTCGACTTTCTGTCCGGCGCCCTGCGCGAAAGCGCGGAGGGCGAAGACCCGTGCTCCCGCCCGCCCGAGGAGGATTACGTTCCGTGAGCGAGATGCCGGAGCTGACCGAGCGGCAGGCGTTCCTCATCCTGAACGCGCTGCCGAACATCGGCCCCATCACCCTCAACCGCCTGCTGGCGGAACTCGGCGGCGACCCGCGCGCGGTTTTTACGGCCGGCAAACGCCGGTTGGAAGCGGTGAAGGGCGTCGGTTCCGTGATTTCCGCGAGCATCGAAAACTGGCGGGAGCATTTTGATCTGGCCCGCGAGGAGGACCGGATGGCCCGGAGCGGGGCGGACTTCATCACGACGCGGGAGGCCGTCTACCCACGCCTGTTGAAGGAAATTCACGATCCGCCGATCGGCCTGTATCGCAAGGGGACCTACGACTTCACCCATCCGTGCATCGCAATCGTCGGGTCCCGGCGGACGACGCTTTACGGGCAGAGCATCGCGAAAAAATTCGGCGCCGAGTTCGCGCGTCTCGGCTTCTGCATCGTGAGCGGCCTCGCGCGTGGCATCGATACCGCGGCGCACGACGGCGCGCTGTCGGTCGGAGGCAAGACGGCCGCGGTGCTCGGTACCGGCATCGACATCATCTATCCACCGGAGAACCTCGCGCTCTACCGCCGGATCGAGACGGAGGGCGGCGCGATCCTGTCGGAATTTCCGTTTGGCCGCCGCGCCGACCGCCAGTCGTTCGCGATGCGCAACCGGATTGTCGCGGGGATGTGCGAGGCGACGATCGTGGTCGAGAGCGACGTCGATGGCGGCGCGATGATCACGGCGCGCTTCGCCGGCGAGCAGGGCCGGCTGATCTTCGCCGTCCCCGGGCGGATCGATCAAAACACGAGCGCGGGCTGCCACCAGTTGATCCGCGATGGCGCGACGCTGATGACGGGCGTCGATGATCTGTTGAACGAGTTGAACTATCTCGACGGCCTGCGTCCGGCACCGATCGGTGAGAAGCCGGCGGAGGCGGCGGCGGGGCGGCCGGCAAATCTCACGGCCGAGGAGGCGAGGGTGTTCGAGTGTTTTCGCGGCGGAGCGATGCTGACGCCGGACGCGTTGACGGAGCAGACCGGTTTGCCTGCGGCGCAGATTTCGGCGACGATGATGATGCTGGAACTGAAGCGGCTCGTGGCGAAGCGCGCCGACGGGACATTCGAGGCGAGGGGGTAGAGTCGGACAGGACGATTTGGTGCGGCCGTGCCTTGCGAGGCGCGCTCATTCGCCGTTTGTCGAAAATGCATTTATTTCAAGTGGCTCAAAGGACACTTCCAAGATCTCCTCAGCCAGGCCGCCAGACCCTCTGCATCATGAAAATCATCCCCGCCATCTTTGAGCAAAACGAGATCCGTCGTGCCTATGACGAGAGGAGAGGACCGAAACCTGTGGTTTTCCGTGGTGGACATCATTCGGGTGCTTACCCAACAGACGAATTGTCAGGCTGCCCGAAATTATTGGAAGGTGTTGACGAATCGTCTGGCCAAGGAAGGAAATCAGTCGGCTACAAAATGTAACCGACTGAAACTGCCCGCGGCAGACGGCAAGAGCTACCCGACCGATGTAGCGTCGGCAGAAACGCTGCTCCGGCTCGTGCAAAGCGTTCCGAGTCCCAAGGCCGAGCCGATCAGACTCTGGCTCGCCAAAGTTGGCTATGAGAGAATGCAAGAAATGGCAGACCCCGCCTTGGCCCTCGTCCGCGCTCGCGAGACATGGCAAAACATGGACGGAGCGAAAAGTGGATTCAGCAGCGCATGACGGGGCAGGAAACCCGCAACAAGCTGACCGACTACTGGACGACCCATGAGGTCACGGAGGAGAAGGAATACGCCATCCTCACCAACCTCATCCATCAGGAGTGGAGCGGGATCAGCGTGAAAAGCCACAAGGACATGAAGGGGCTCAAGACCCAGAATCTCCGCGATCACATGAGCGAGGCCGAACTGATTTTCACCGCACTGGCCGAGCTTTCCTCCCGCAGGTGCGACAGTCCATGCACGCGTGCTGACATTGCTGACGGGAGCCGAGGAAAATTTCCTCCAGTTTAGGTCGCGGGGAGCAGCCGCGAGAAAATCCGGGAGGTGCCCTGCGGCTCCCCCATTCCTCCCGGAGCCGTTTGCACGTGCAACTGCGTCCCAGGAACCTATGTCGCACCCTCACTCACAGAGCTCCGGCTGCGGCCCCTGCTGCTCGTGCAGCCAAAAGTTTGCACCTGCCTTGCGGTGCGAGTCCGATAGCGGCACGAATTTTCCCGAGCCTACGCGAGTGAAATTCTCGCCCGGCTGAACCGTCTCCCGCTCTCGTCGTGGAACTTTCAGGCCGAGCGTGCCGCCATCCGGCACGTCGACCCGATGGGGCAGGACTTGGCCGCCGCCTTCCGCGTCGGCGACAGCGACCGCCACATGTGCACATTGGACGCCAGCGGCGTCGCCCTCGCCTCCATCCAAGCCCTCTATCGGGTCACCCTCGCCCAGCAGCAGGAATTCGCCACCCTCCGCCATCAGCTCGCCGCGCTTCAAGGCAAGTCGGAGCAGCCGGGAGCCTGACCGCGTTACCGTTTGCCACCGAATTGGCGGACAATTTCAGTCGGCGTGCGCACCACCACGGCACCCACATCGCTCGATTTCAGCAGAAGGCTGAGGAGCGTCGGATCGGCCCCGCGAAGGTGCTCGTCCGAAGTCAGCAGCATGGTGCAGTCGGCCAGCGCCGCCTCGGCGAGAATATACGAATCGTTGTGTTCGTGCTCAGGAATCAAATCTTGACCGCGCAACTTCGCGGCGACGGCCGCGACGATGCCGTGCTCCACTGGAGCGAAATCCACCGGCCGAAATTTCCATTCGCGGACGAGGCTGCGCAGGGCGTTGGTCGCAAGGCTGCGGTCACTGACCGTATCGCCGTCCCGCGCGATGTAGTGCAACTCGTCGAGCACGGTGGGCAGGACGACAAAGTCGACTCCCGGCACTCGCCTTCGCAAAATCTCCACCGCATCGTGCACCTTGTCGCGCGGCACGGCGAGATCGAGAAGGACGTTAGTGTCAGCGGCTACGAGCGTGGACCGGTTGACCGGCGGGATTGCCACAAATCAGGCTCATCGCGCCAGCCCTGTGGCGTAGTCGCTCATCAACGGAGAGCCCGTTGGCACGCGCACGGTATTTTGCTGCGAGCACGGCTCCCTTGCTGGGAGCTTCTTTTGCCGGTTGAACGGGCGTGCGCTTGGCCATGGGCAAACCGTCTGGCGTGGTCTCCGGAGTGTCAAGTGCACCCTCTCACCGCACGCTGGTGATTGATGCCCGGAAGCTTCGGCATCGCTCAAGCCATCACGACTTCCATCTCGCGGATTTCGCACCGCGCCTCGGGTTCGCCGTAAAGCTCCAAATAGCCCTCGATCGCATTCCGGATATTCGCCAGCGCTTCATCGACCGTCGCGCCTTGCGAGTGGCACCCGGGCAACTCCGGGCAGCTTACCGACACCCCCTCCTCGTGCTCGAACCACGCGACGTGAAATTTCTTCTTCATGGGTGCGAAACTACGACCGCGCCCAACCGCGGCAACGTGCGATTCCCGAGGTGGCTCCCGCTCTCCTTGGGTTGATTTCGCAACGCGGAGGACGCGAAGAGCGCTGAGGATGCGAGTGCTTGCTTCGCATCCTTCGCGACTTCCGCGTGGATGGTTTGGGCCGTCTCTTGATCCCCGACGCTTGACGAGCGTTCGCGAATCTGTGGCTTGATCTGCTTCCCCTCTCATGAAACTCCGCCTTCTGTGCTTCAGTTTCGTTTCTTTGGCGACCATGCGGGCCATCGATCTCACGGCGCTCGATGCCTACAACCGCAAGGCGCGGGACGACTGGCGTACGCCCGGCTTCGCGATCGCCATCGTCCAGGATGACAAGGTTCTCGTCACCCGCGGCTACGGGGTGCGCGAACTCAACCGACCGGAGCCCGTCACCGGGCACACGCTGTTTGCGATTGCCTCCAACACCAAGGCCTTCACCGCGGCCGGGATCGCGATTCTGGTCCACCAGAAGAAACTGAAATGGAACGATCGCGTGCAGACGCATCTCCCGTGGTTTCAGGTTTTCGACGATGCGTGGATCAGCCATGAGACGCGCCTCGACGACCTGTTGTGCCACCGGATGGGGTTCCGGACGTTTGGCGGCGATTTGATCTGGTGGAACACATCCTATTCGGCGGAGGAGGTGGTCCGCCGCGCCCGCTTTCTGAAGCCTGCCTTTGGTTTTCGCGCTGGCAACGGTTACTCCAACATCGCTTTCATCGCGGCGGGAGAAATTATCGGACGCGCCAGCCAGTCGACCTGGCCGGACTTCATCCGCCAGCAGATCCTGAGTCCGCTGGGCATGACCAATACCGTGCTCAGTGTGAGCGAACTTCCCCAGCGATCCGATGTCGCGACCCCCCACGGCGCGGATGACGACGGCCGACCCTACGCAATCGCGTGGCAAGGCTGGGACAATTGCGCGGCGGCCGGCGGTATCATCTCCTCGGTTACGGACCTTTCCCAGTGGCTCCGGTTGCAACTCAACGAAGGTAAGCTGGGCGATCGCACCCTGTGGTCCCCCAAGGAGGCATGGAAAATGTGGTCGATGCACAACCCCGCCGCCATGGCGCCGGGCAGTCTGGCCAGGGACCCGTCGTTTTCGCTCAAAGGACGGGGCCTGGGGTGGGGCCTCGCCGACTATAAAGGTGAACTCGTCGTGAGCCATGGTGGCGCCTACGACGGCATGTTCTCGCACACCGTCATGGTTCCGCGAAAAAAAATCGGCATCGTGGTTCTGAGCAACGGCATGACCGGCCTGCCGTCGTCGGTCGCCTCGTACGCGCTTGACGCGCTCCTGGGCGCGAACGACCGCGACTGGTCCGCCGAGAATCTCAAGAAGGCCGCGGAGGCCCGTGCGACGAAACAGAAGACCGGGGCCGCGGAGGCTGCGAAACGGATCCCCAATACGAGCCCGTCACGGCCCCTCGAGCAGTACGCCGGCCGCTACGGCGGCCCCATGTATGGGGATGCAACAATTACCCACGAAAACAACCGGCTGATCCTGCGCTTCCAGCCGAATCCGGAACTCGCGGGCGAACTCGTGCACTGGCAGCACGACGAATTCGAGATCAAGTGGCACAAGAAGTTCGCCTGGTTCGGCGATGGCAAGGTCCGGTTCTTCCTGGACCGGGAGAGCCGGCCGATTGAGTTCAGGATGGACGTGCCGAACGAGGATTTCTGGTTCGACGAACTAGAGTTTAGACGGAAGTGACGGGGCACCCATGCTCCACGCGTTGACCAGCGTCGGAAGCTCGCCGAGCTTCCGAGTGCCCCCTAACCAGGGCATTGTCATCTAAGGGCTGAAAAACTCTCCGGCGGGCTTTTTTCGGGGAACGTCACGACGTGGGAGTGGTGGTGCCCGCGCGGGGCGCTGAAAGCTGGTTTGCCTGGGCGCCGTGCCACGCTGAGGACTGACTGAAGCGCAGAAAGCCCGCCCGCCATTTTTAGATCGATTCGGCCGGCGGGGTGCCCTGAGAATTGCCCGATGAATCTCCGACACTTTTGCCTGCTGATCCTCGCGGCCACGCCAATGCTGGGCGCCGATGCCGCCATGCGCGCCATCACCCACGAGGACGTTTTTCTGATGAAGCGCGTCGGCGCGCCGATCCCCAGTCCGGACGGAAAATGGGCCGTGTTCTCCGTCACGCTGCCGGCCTACGAGGCCAAGGATCAGAGCGCCGATCTCTGGCTCGTGCCGATCAATGGCTCAGAGGCACCCCGCCAGCTCACGCACACCAAGGCGACCGAGACCGGCATGGCTTGGAGCCCGGACGGCGCGCGGGTGGCGTTTTCCTCCAAGCGGGATGGTGACGACGCGGCGCAATTGTACGTGATCGATCTCGGGCGGGGCGGCGAGGCGGAGCGTGTCACCTCGCTTTCGACCGGCGGGCGTTCGCCCAAGTGGAGTCCGGACGGAACGAAGCTGATGTTCGTGAGCGAAGTCTTTCCCGGCGCCGCGGATGATGACGCCAACAAACAGATCGCCAAGGCGCGCAAAGAGCGAAAGTACACCGCCCGCGTCTACGACGGCTTTCCGATCAAGTATTGGGATCACTGGCTCGAGGAAAAGAGCGCCCACCTGTTCGTGCAGGAATCGAAAGCCGGAGCCAGGCCGCGCGATTTGCTGGCCGGGACAAAACTCGCGGCCCTGCCTGGATTCGGCGGCCGGCCGGGTGAAACCGGTGAGGATCTGCCGGCGGCGTGGGCAGCGGATGGCCGGTCCATCGTGTTTGTGGCGACGACGACGCGGAATCGCGCCGCGTATGCGAGTGTGCCGGTGCAGTTGTTCGAGGTCGCGGTCGGTGGCGGCGAGCCACGGGCGCTGACGAATGACGCCGACAGTTACGGTGACCCGGAGTTTCGTCCGGATGGCAAGGCGCTGCTCGTGACGGTCAGCAAGGGCGGCGACGGCAAGACCTATCGCCACTCGCGCGTGGCGTCGTTTCCCTGGCCGTTCGAGATGGCGAAACGCACGGTGCTGAGCGCGCAGCTCGACCTTGCAGTGACGCGCTTCACCGCCAGTGCGGACAGCGCGACCGTCTATTTCACGGCTGAGGCCGGGCATGAAATCAAATTGTTTTCGGTCGGGAATGCCGGCGGCGAGGTCCGGGCGCACGCGCTCTCCGCGCGCGGGGTGTTGGGTGGCGTTACCTGGGCGGGCGGCGGCAATTTGGTTGCCACGTTCGATCAGGCGGCGAAGCCGCCCGAGGTGGTGCGGATCGATCCGTTGGCCAGCCGGGTGACGGCAATTTCGCATTTCAATGACGAGCGGCTGGTGAAACTGGATCGGCCGGCCTTGGAGCATTTCACGTTTACGAGCGCGGGGGGCCGGACGATTCACAATCTCCTGGTGCGGCCGGCGGGATTTGATGCCGCGAAAAAATATCCGCTCTTCGTCGTGATTCACGGCGGGCCGGCGCCGCAGTTCAAGGATGGGTGGGGCATCCGCTGGAACTATCACCTGCTGGCTTCGCCGGGATACGTGTTGCTGTTGACGAACTACAAGGGTTCGAGCGGTTACAGCGAAGAATTCGGCCAGGCGATTCAGGGGGATCCGCTGAAAGGGCCGGCCGACGAGATCAACCAGGCGGCTGACGAGGCGATCAAGCGGTACGCGTTCGTCGATGGGTCGCGGCAGGCGGCGGGCGGGGCGAGTTACGGCGGGCACCTCGCGAACTGGCTGCAGGCGACGACGACCCGTTACAAATGCCTGATCTCCCACGCCGGTCTGGTGAATCTGGAAACGCAATGGGCGACGAGCGACACGGTGTATTCCCGTGAGTTGAGCAATGGCGGGCCGATCTGGGAGCAGGGGCCCGTGTGGCGGGAGCAGAACCCGGTGCGCCTGGCCGGCAATCACGCGAAGAAGACCGGCTGGGTGACGCCGGTGCTCGTGACGGTGGGCGAGCAGGATTTTCGCGTGCCGGCCAACAATGTCTACGAATACTGGAGCTACCTGCAGCGACTGCAGGTGCCTTCGCGGCTGATCTCATTCCCCGACGAGAACCACTGGGTCCTCAAGGGGGAAAACAGCCGGTTCTGGTTTGGCGAGGTGCACGGCTGGCTCGCGAAATGGCTCAAGTGATTTTGGATTTTCGATTGGTGACTCCCAGGCAATTCGGAACGGGCGTGATGCCGGTCGTTCCATTCGAAAATCAAAAATCTGAAATCGAGAATCCGCTCAGCCCGGCGGCCACGTCATCTGCCGCTGGGCGAGGAGGTGGATGTGCAGGTGGGGGACGGACTCGCAGGCATGCGGACCGTTGTTGATCACGAGGCGGAAGCCGGCGGCGAGATGCAGCTTCTTCGCGACGAGGTTCGCGACATAGAGGAGATGGCCGAGGATGGGTTCGTCGGCGGGCGTCGCTTCGCTGACGCGCGGGATGAGCTGCTTCGGAACAATGAGCAGGTGCACGGGCGCCTGCGGCTGGATGTCGTGGAGCACGATGCAGAGATCATCCTCGTGCTCGATCTGGGCGGGGATTTCGCGGTCGATGATTTTTTGAAAGATGGTTTTGGCCATGGCGGAGAGAGTGGCCCACGGAACACGCAGATAACACGGAAAACCAGATCTTTTCCGTGTATTCCGTGTGTTCCGTGGGCAATCAGAGAAACAGCAGCTGCAGATTCACACCGCGGACGGTGCGGGCGGCGGCAAGGTCGTGGATGAAGGCGAGGGCTTCCACGTACTCGCGGTGGCGGCGGGCGGTGGCGCGGCGGCGCGGCGGGATCAGTGCGGGGCGAAGATTGGTCACGAGGAGTGTCGACTCGCGGTAGGGTGCCAGATGGCGCAGCCCCGCCATGATCTCCGCCCGGGTGAAGAGCGGGGTCGCGGCGGCCAGGGTAAGCGAAGCATCCCAGTGAAAGAAGCCGTGGCGCGGCTCATGGGCAAAGAGCTTGGCCAGCAGCTCGGCGGCGGCGGCGTTGAAGGCCGCGTCGTAGTGCTGCGCGAATTCCGAGTGTTCGGCGAGTTGCGTCTCCAACTCAACCAGGCTGAGGGCGATGGCCGACTTGATTTGCTCCGCGAGGTAGAGATCCTGGCCGGTGGCGTGGGCAAAGAGCGCGTTGATGAAATGCAGCCGCCGCAGGTCGTTGCGATCGCGCATCATCGCCGGGGCTTCACGGCTGCGTCTTCCGGGCCAGCGTGCTGATCTCGTCGACGAACTCGGCGACGTCGCGGAATTCCTTGTAGACACTGGCGAAGCGGACGTACGCGACCTGATCCACCGTGCGGAGGCGTTGCATCACGCCCTCGCCGATGGCGCTGGACGGGATCTCTTTTTCGAACCGGGCCTCGAGGGCATCCATCACATCCTCGATCAACATGGCGATTTGCTCGGCATCGACCGGGCGCTTGTGGCAGGCGGCCCGGACGGCGCGGACGAGTTTCTCGCGGTCGAAGTCTTCGCGGCGGCCGTCCCGTTTAATCACCACCACGCCATCGCGCACGAGCATCTCGGTCGTGCTGTAGCGGTGACCGCATTCGAGGCATTCGCGGCGGCGACGGATGGTCGCGCCATCCTTGCTGATGCGGGAGTCGATGACCTTGTCCTCAATCGAGGTGCATTTTGGGCAGCGCATGGTGGTTAATAACCAATGACCAATGGCCAATGACCAATGATCAATGGGCAAGTTCCAACGCCAAACCAGACCTGCGGCGGTTGGCTCTTGGTCATTGGGCCTTGGTCATTTTAGTTAAGGGTCAGAAAATTCTCCAGAATTCTCATCCCGCCCTCGGTGGCGATCGACTCGGGATGAAACTGGACGCCCCAGATGGGCAGGGTGCGGTGGCGGAGACCCATGATCTCGCCCTCGGCGGTTTCGGCGGTGATTTCGAGTTCGGCGGGGAAGCTGGACCGTTCCACCAGGAGCGAATGGTAGCGCGTGGCGGCGAAGTCCTGGGGCATGCCTTGAAAGAGGTCGGTGTTGCGGTGGCGGATGGGCGAAGTCTTGCCGTGCATCAGCCGGTCGGCGCGCACGACTTTGCCGCCGAAATAATGGCCGATCGACTGATGGCCGAGACACACGCCGAACAGGGGTTTCCGGCCGGCAAACGCGTTGATGATCCCGAGGGTGACGCCAGCCTCGCGCGGCGAGCACGGGCCGGGAGAGAGGAGGACGCGGCCGGGATTTAGCGCGAGGGCCTCGGCGGGCGTGATCTCGTTGTTGCGAAACACCCGCTGCTCCACGCCCAACTGACCGAAGTATTGGACGAGGTTGAAGGTGAACGAGTCGTAATTGTCGATGACGAGCAGCACGCGGCGGAAAGGACTGAATGGCGGAAGGACTGAAAGCAACGGAAAGAGGGCGTGGGGTGCAAGCGCGCACGGCGCGAGGCATGCTCGTGAACAAACCATTTGCCTCAGTCAGCGTGGCCGTCTTGATTGTACCCATGCCAAACACTGCGGAACTCGTGAAGCTGCCCGTGGCCCAGCGGCTCGCACTGATTGACGAATTGCTGGCGTCAATTCCCGCTGCGGAGTTTGTCGCTGAGACTGCACAAGTTACGGAGGCACAGACGCGTCTGCGCGAGTTGAAGTCCAATCCATCGATCGGCCTGACCTACGACGAACTCAAGGCCCGGCTCGGGTAGTTCGTGGTGAATTTCCTGCCGATTTTTCATCCGCGGATCGAGGCAGACGTGCGCGAGGCGATGGCCTATTACGAGGAACGGTCGCCCGGGCTTGGCGCCAGATTCAAGCGAACATTTTACGAGACAATGGACGAAATTCTCGTCTTTCCTGAAAAACACGCGGTGAAGATCGACGGGGAGATTCGCACGCGGTTGATGCGACCGTTTCCCTATTTGGTCTTCTACGCGGTCGAAAACGACATCGTGTTCGCGCTCACGGTGCAATACGCCGGACGGCGGCCGGCCTTTCTGAGGGCGATCGCGAAGGAACGGCGCGCGACTTGAATGCCTGATCACTTCCAGCTCCTGAAAACGGATACAGTCACGGCGGCCCGTCGTGGACGCCTCACGACGCGGCACGGCATCGTGGAGACACCCATCTTTATGCCGGTCGGCACCCAAGGGACGGTCAAATCGGTGACGCCGCGCCAATTGCGCGAAATCGGTGCCCAGATCATCCTCGGCAACACCTATCATCTCAATCTGCGCCCCGGCAGCGAGCTGGTGCGGGACTTGGGCGGGTTGCAGGCGTTCATGGGGTGGGACGGGCCGATTCTCACGGACAGCGGCGGGTTTCAGGTTTTCTCGCTGGCGAAGCTGCGCGACATCCGGGAGGACGGCGTGGCGTTTTCCTCGCACCTGGACGGGGCGAAACTCTTTCTCGGCCCACGGGAGGTCATGGCGATCCAGCAGAACCTCGGCAGCGACATCGCGATGGTGCTCGACGAGTGTCCGCCCTGGCCGTGCGAACGCGAGGCTTGCGCCAAGGCGGTCGCGCGCAGCCACCGGTGGGCGGAGCAGTGCAAACAGATCGCGACCGACAGCGGTTTCCTCGCCGCCGGCCATCACGTCTTTGCGATCGTGCAGGGCTCGACGTTCGACGACCTGCGGCGCGAGGCGGCGGAGTCCCTTTCGGCGCTGGATTTTCCGGGCTACGCGGTCGGCGGCGTGAGTGTCGGCGAACCGGAGCCCGAGATGTTGAAACAAGTGGGCGCGACCACGCCATTTTTGCCCGCCGACAAACCCCGGTATACGATGGGCCTCGGCACGCCGCCGCAATTGCTCAAGATGGTGGCGCTGGGGGTCGACATGTTTGACTGCGTGCTCCCGACCCGCGTGGCGCGCAACGGCCTCGTCTTCACGCCGGACGGCCCACTGAATCTGCGCAACGAAAAGTTTCGCGCGGATCCGCGCCCGATCATGGAAGGTTTAGCGAATTACACGGCCGGTTTCTCCCGCGCGTACCTCCGGCACCTCACGATGGCGGGGGAAATCCTGAGCTGCACGCTGCTCACGATTCACAATCTCCATTTCTACCTCGATTTGATGGCGCAGGCGCGGGCGCATCTCGAAGCCGGCGATTACGGGCCGTGGCACCGCGCGTGGATTGAGCGTTATGAGGCCGGTGCGGCCGCGCGGGCCGCGGGAGCCGCGTAGCCACGAGCGCCCGCTTCCAAACTCGCCAAGCGCTCAAGTCCTCCCTCACTCTCCCGGACACACTTCTTCATGAGAATACTTGTCACCGGCGGCGCCGGCTTTCTCGGTTCCCACCTCTGCGATCGCGTGCTGCGGGATGGCCACGAGGTCATCTGCCTCGACAACCTCTTCACGGGGCAGAAGGCCAACATCGCGCACCTGCTCACGAATCCGAATTTCGAATTTGTCCGGCACGACATCATCGACCCGTTCAAGTACGAGGTGGACCAGATCTACAACCTGGCCTGCCCGGCCTCGCCGCAGCACTACCAGTACAACCCGATCAAGACGACCAAGACTTCGGTGATGGGAGCCATCAACTGCCTCGGGCTCGCCAAGCGGGTGAAGGCGCGGGTGTTTCAGGCCAGCACGAGTGAAGTTTACGGCGATCCCGCCGTGCATCCCCAGCCGGAGACTTATTGGGGCAACGTGAATCCCATCGGCAAGCGGTCCTGTGACGACGAGGGCACACGCTGCGCCGAGACCTTGTTCTTCGACTACCATCGGGAGAACAAGGTCGATATCCGGGTCGTCCGCATCTTCAACACCTACGGTCCGCGCCTGCACCCGAACGACGGGCGGGTGGTCTCCAACTTCATCGTCCAGGCGTTGAAGGGTCAAAATTTGACGATCTACGGCGATGGCACACAAACGCGCTCGTTCTGCTACGTCGACGACCTGATCGAGGGCTTCATTCGTTTCATGGCTCAGACGGAAACCGTGGGCCCGATGAACCTCGGCAATCCGGGTGAGTTTACGATGCACGAGCTCGCTGAACTCACGATCAAGCTGGTGGGCGGTAAATCGAAGATTGTGCACCGGCCGCTGCCGGCGGATGATCCGAGACAGCGCCAGCCGGACATCGCGTTGGCAAAAAAAATCCTGAAATGGAAACCGCAGGTGCCGCTGGAAAACGGTCTGAAGCGGACGATCGAGTATTTCCGGGGCCGGGTGTGAGTCCGCCGGGTTTGGCCATCGAACTGCGGTCGCCGTGCACGGCGCAACTGGACAAGAAGAACAAGCGGCGGATTTATGCGCAGGTTGGGGTGAAGGAACTCTGGCTCGTCGACCCGCTGCTCCTGCAAATCCAGCGCTACGATTTCGCGCGCGACACCGCCAAGCCCGTGGCGCTGATTAAGGAAAACGAGAGTTTTTCGACCCCGCTGCTGCCGGAGCTGACGATATCCGCGGCGGAGATTTTTAAGCGCTGAACTTCGGCGGGACCAACTGATTGCGTCCTCTCCGCGGTCTCCGCGCCCTCCGCGTTTCGTCGCCTGGTGATTCCAAGCAGAGTTTGGCAGGAAGATTGGGGGCAGAAAGATTTTCAAATCCCGGCAGGCAGACAGCTTCCAGCCGGCCCCACGCGGCGGCCTGAACCACTCGATGTTCGCAGAGCCTGAAATACCCAAGACCGGAGCGGCAAAAGAATTGCGGGGGGAAATCCCCGGGCTCCGCCAGCCAGAATTTTCCTGCCCCAAATTTTCCTGCCCAATGGATTGGTTGGGGAAATCTTCCTGCGATTTAATTTTGGTTACCTTGCAGCCCGGCTCCTGCACCGCGCAGGTGTCGGGGGTCGGCGGCGCTGCCGGGGTGGCGCTCGTCGAGGTTTGTGAGGTGCCGTAAGAGGCAGCGAGACTGGCGGGGTGGATTTCTCAAGCGCGATTCGCGCCCGCAATCACGACTTGCGCCAGAGGCGGGATCGGCCGATGGGTCAGGCGCATCTGCAGGTTGTCGGCTACGAGGAAAATGTAGCCGGGGTCGCCGACCCCGGGAATCACGTTCGCCACATCGATCCACTCCCGGGCTCAGCGAGCCCGGCTACAAGGTGGCTTCGTTCAACCGGGAGATGCGCTCGATGGGGTCACGTCACGCCTTGCCTCGCTGCACCTCGTGGTCATGTTGGCTTCGTCATGGAAACCGCCGCCAACACTTGGACCGAGCAGGAGCTGATGGCTCTGCCGAAAGACGGCCACAAGCACGAACTCATCAACGGGGAGATTATCATGAGCCCGACCGGATATCGCCATGAAGACCTTGCGG
>SXSC01000197.1 GCA_005792355.1 Opitutaceae bacterium | reverse complement strand
AAATACACCATCAACCCGGCAATCGCGCACGGCATCAGTCACATTGTCGGCTCGCTGGAAGTCGGCAAACTCGCCGACCTCGTGATCTTCAAGCCCGCGCTCTTCGGCGTAAAGCCCGAGACCATCCTGAAGGGCGGCTTCATCGCCTGGGCCAACATGGGCGATCCCAACGCCTCCATCCCCACGCCGCAGCCAACCTTCTACCGTCCGCAATTCGGCGCCGCCGGGCGGGCGCGCGCGTCGACGAATGTCACGTTCGTCAGCGCCGCTTCGCTCCGCCAGGGGAACCTCGCCGACCTCGGCCTCACCCGCCGGCTCGAAGCCGTGCAACGCTGTCGTACGGTCGGCAAACGCGACATGGTGCTCAACGACGCGATGCCGAAGATTGAAGTCGATCCCGAGACCTACACCGTGAAGGCCGACGGCCGGATCTTGACCTGCGAACCGGCCAAAGTCCTCCCGCTGGCGCAGAGGTATTTCCTGTTCTGAATTTTTCACCCATCGTGTTCGTGGACTTTTCAATTCGGAATGCCTCCATCCCATCCCTTGACGCTCGATGAGTCTGAGTTCACGGTGAGGCCATGAGCGCAGAAACCGTGCAACTGCTTCGTGCCTACGAAGCCCTCCCGACGGGGGAAAAACAGGTGTTCGTCCGCGAGATTTTGCAGCGTTTCCCTGCCGTTGACTTGCGCGAGCGGGGGATCGGCGCGCCGCAGGCGTCCGACTTGCACGCTCGTTTGAAGACATTTGCGGAGGATTGGGACCGACCCGAGGCGGCCATTTACGATGAAATCCCGTCGCGGTGAGGTCGTGCTGGTGTTGTATCCGAACTCCGACCTTCGCACCGCCAAACGCCGGCCGGCACTCGTATTGCAGCGCGACGATCTCGCCAGCGGATTGGCGCAGACCATCGTCGCTATGATTTCCAGCAACCTCGCGCGGGCTGGTCATCAAAGTCGGGTCGTCGTGACCGCCGACTCGGTCGAGAGCAAAGCGGCCGCCCTGCGTCTCGACTCGGAAATCATGACCGATAACCTAGCCACCGTTCTTGATGCAGAGATTGATGCGAAGCTCGGGCAACTTCCGACCATGAACGAGGTGGCCGCGGCGCTCCGCTACACTTTGGTCATTTGAACCGCCGCCCGCTCATCCATTTCGGTCAAACCCTTTGTGCTTCATCTCGTCCGATCACCTGTCGCCAATCCTGAATTGGCGCTCCCCGAGATCATCCTCGCGGTTGACCGTCTCACCATCGCCAAACGCCTCTGGCGCGGCGCCGCGGAGGACGGAACGGAATTTGGTTTCGAACTCTCCACACCGCTCAAGCACGGCGAAACCATTTTCCAGTCCGCCACCGCGCGCTACGTCGTCCACCAGACCGAAGAACCCGTCGTCGAAATCTCGCTCGACCTCGCGGCCTCCGCCGCGGCCGGGATCGGCTGGGCGATCGGCAATCTTCATCTCGAGCTCTCCGCCGAACCCACCCGGTTGATCGCCGCCGACGAACCGGCCATTCGCAATTTGCTCGATCGCCTGAAAGTGCCGTACCAGTCCACCGCCGCAATCTTCCGTCCCGGCCGGTTCAGCCGCGGGGCGCTGCCCACCCAGGATCTCGGTCCCGGTCACCGACACTGAAATGACGGAAGAGCTGAATGGCTGAAACTGCCGCCCCCTCTCCGTTCCACATGCCCGGTCCTTCGCACACTGATCTTCAGTCTTTCAGCGCTTCAGCCCTTCAACCTTTCCCGTCCTGGCTGCTGGGACTCCTCCAGGCCGGTGACTCGTTTTACCCGACCGGCAGCTACTCGCATTCCTTCGGCCTCGAACCGCTCGTGCAAGCGGGCGTCGTCCACGACCGCGCGACCCTCCGGGATTTCGTGTTGCTCGCCGCCCTGCCGGCACTCCGCCACACCGAGTTGCCGCTCGCCGCCCACGCCTGGCGCGCTTTCGACGGGCCGGATTGGCCGCAACTCGCCGAATTGTGCCTGCTCTCGTCGGCGCTCAAGACCGCCCGCGAGGCGCGCGCCGCCTCGGAAAACATCGGGCGCCAGCGCGCGGAACTACTGGCCAATCTGCGGGCCCATCCGCTCGCGCAGGAGTACCTCCGTCGCGCCGCTCACGGGCAATGGCCTCACGCCGCCTCCGTTTCCGCCGCGCTCGAGGGCCGGGTGCTCGGCGCACCTTTGCCCGCCGTGCTCACCGGCATCACCTACGCGGCGCTTTCCGCCCTGCTCTCGGCCGCGATGAAAATCCTGCGTCTTGGCCAGACGGCTGCGCAGTCGCTGCTCACCGAGGCGCTGGGTGCGGCCCCGGATATCATCACCGCGGCCGCCGTGACACCCCTCGAGGACATCGGCTGGTTCAATCCCTGGCTCGACATCGCCGCCGCCCGCCACGAGTCCGCCGATACTCGGATGTTCATCTCGTAAATCCGCCCGATCGAAAATCCCAAATCTCCAATCGAAAATCCCATGTCCCGCCCTCCCCGTATCGGCATCGGTGGTCCCGTCGGCTCGGGCAAGACCATGCTCTGCCTCAAACTCTGCCAACGCCTGCGCGCCCGCGTGGCGCTGGCGGTCGTCACCAACGACATCTATTGCTCGGAAGACGCCCGCTTCCTGATCGCGCAGAGCGCCCTGCCGGCGGATCGTATCGTCGGGGTGGAGACAGGTGGCTGCCCGCACACCGCCATTCGCGACGACACCACGATGAACGAGCAGGCCTGCCAGGCCCTCGAGGCAAAATTTCCCGACCTGCAGCTCGTGCTCGTCGAAAGCGGCGGCGACATCCTGACCGCGACCTTTT
>SXSC01000196.1 GCA_005792355.1 Opitutaceae bacterium | reverse complement strand
GAGCTCCATCTCGACATCATTCGTGACCGCATGAAGCGTGAGTTCAAGGTCGAGGCGACGGCGGGCAAGCCGCAGATCGCCTATCGCGAAACCATCGCCAAGTCAGCCGACGGCGAGGGAAAGTTTATCCGGCAGTCCGGCGGCAAGGGCCAATACGGCCATGTCTGCATCAAACTCGAGCCAAACGTTAAGGGCAAGGGCGTCGAAGTCATCAATGACATCGTCGGTGGCGCCATTCCGAAGGAATTCATCAAACCGTCCATCGACGGTATCATGGAGGGTTGTAACAATGGTGTCGTCGCCGGTTTCCCGGTGGTCGATGTCATCGTGAAAATTGTCGATGGCTCCTTCCACGAAGTCGATTCGTCGGAACTTGCCTTCAAGATGGCGGGAATCTTCGCCTTCAAGGATGCGATGAAGCAGGCGACCCCGATCCTCCTTGAGCCGATCATGGGCGTCGAGGTCACCACGCCGGAAGATTATCAGGGCGATCTGATGGGAGACATCAATCGTCGTCGCGGTCAAATCCAGGGCATGGAGAACAAGTCCGGCGCCTGTATCATCAACGCTTTCGTGCCGCTCGAGTTGCTCTTCGGCTACGTCACCGATATTCGCTCGCTCTCGAAGGGACGGGCCAGTGCCGGTATTACGCCTTCGCACTTCGAACAGGTGCCGAACTCGCTTCTCGCCAAGATTGTCGAAACCAACGCCAAAGGGCCCGCCCGCACCTAAACTCTCGTTCTTTTTAAGCCATGAAAGGCCAACGCATCCGCATCAGACTCCAGGGCTTCGACTATCGGGTAATCGATCAGTCCGCCCAGGACATTGTCGAGACCGCCAAGCGCTCCGGCGCCCGCGTTTCCGGCCCGATCCCGCTGCCGACCCGCATCGAGAAACTCTCGGTCAACCGCTCTCCGCACGTCGACAAAAAGTCGATGGAGCAGTTCGAGACTCGCACTCACAAGCGACTCATCGACATCATCGAGCCCACCGCCCAAACGGTGGATGAACTCAAGAAACTCAACCTTCCGTCCGGCGTAGATATTACCATCAACGTCTAAGACCCACTCTTAACCGCAACCGTTAGCAGTTGCCTGTGTGCCATTCGTGGCACCGCCAGGCCTCGTCTAATGTAGGTCGTTAAACGGAAATATTTCCACCTACCGCTTAGCCCATGATCTCAGAAATTTTAGGCAAAAAAATTGGCATGACGCAGGTCTATGACGCGCAAAACGTCTTGGTCCCCGTCTCCGTGGTTGAAGCTGGACCCTGCGCTGTGGTCCAAATCAAGACTGCGGCCATCGACGGCTATGACGCCGTTCAACTCGGTTTCTCGACCAAGAAAGTCAAGAACACCGCCGCGGGCGAACTCGGCCATGCCAAGAAAGCCGGCCTGGAAATTGCCCCCCGCGTGCTTGGCGAGGTCCGCCTGACCGCCGAGCCGAAGTTGAAGGTTGGCGACATCGTCACGGTCGCGGCTTTTAGCGAAGGCCAGCTGGTCGATGTCAGTGGCATCAGCAAGGGCAAGGGCTTCCAGGGTGTCGTGAAACGTTTTCGGGTTCAAGGCGGCCCGGCTGCACACGGCTCGATGTTCCATCGCCGCATCGGCTCGGTGGGCATGCGCCAGACCCCCGGTCGGGTTTGGAAAAATCAACGCATGCCCGGCCACATGGGCACTGATTCGCGCACGGTCCAGAACCTTCGGGTCGTGAAGATTATCGCCGAAAAAAATCTCATTCTCGTGAAGGGTGCGATTCCCGGTGCCAATGGTGACGACGTCGTCGTACGCTCCGCCGTCAAGGGTCAGTGGGCGCTCCCGACACCGCCGGCGCCAATCGCGGCCGATGCCAAGAAGGGCGCCGCCCCGGCCAAGGCCCCCGCGAAACCCGCCGCCGCCGCCCCCGCCAAGAAATAAGGAGACCAGACGCCATGAAATTGACCGTTTTTAGTACCGACGGAAAGACGAGCAGCGAAAAAGACTTCGCCAATCTTCCCACCTTTGAAGGTGACCGCGGCCTCCAGGCCGTAAAGGAAGTAATCGTCGCCATCAACGCCAACAACCGCCAGGGCACCCACTCGACTAAAACTCGGGGCGAGGTGCGCGGCGGTGGCAAGAAACCGTGGCGGCAGAAGGGCACCGGACGCGCTCGCGCCGGCTCCATTCGCTCGCCCCTTTGGGGTGGTGGTGGCGTCGTGTTCGGCCCCAAGCCCCGCGATTACTCCAAGAAAATCAACGCCAAGGTGAAGCAACTCGCGTTTAGCCGGGCGCTGTTTGATCGGGCCACCGCCGGCGAAATCGCCGTCATCGAGGCCTTTGACTCGACCGTGACCAAGACGAAGGCGATCAATGCGGTCGTCTCGCTGATTGCGCCGAAGGGCAAAGTGCTCCTGGTCGACGCGCCGTTTGCAGCCGGGACGTTTCGCGCTTCACGCAACATCGAGCGCGTGTCACTGCAGGACGCCTCCAAGCTCAACACCCTCGATCTCGCGCAGTATGCCAAGATCATCGTCAGCACCAAGGCGCTCGACACGATTATCGCCCGCGCCAACGGAGGGAAAAACTAATGCAAGCCGACAAGATCCTCAAACTCGTCCGTCTGACCGAGAAGTCCAACAAGCTCTCGTCGGAGCTCGGCCAATACACCTTCGAGGTTTACGGCCATGCCAACAAGCACCAGATCGCCGAGGCGGTTGAGCAAACCTTCAAGGTCACCGTGCGTCGCGTGAACACCCAGACCTACCGCGGTAAAAACAAGAAGAGCCGCCAGGGTCAGCCGAGCGTCGGTTCCGATTTCAAGAAAGCGATCGTTACCCTCAAGGCCGGCGACAAGATCGAACTCGTCTAACGCGATCTCGCCCAATCCGGAGACATTCCATCATGGCAATTCACTCATTTCGTCCCCTCACGCCCGCCGGTCGGTTCACTTCGCTGAACAAGCAAAAGGACCTTTCCAAGAAACGTCCGGAGCGCGGTCTCACCGAGCACAAACACAAGACCGGTGGCCGCAACGTCTACGGCCGTGTCACGTCGCGGCACCGCGGCGGCGGGCACAAGCAGCTCTACCGGATCGTCGATTTTAAGCGCAGCATCCTCGACATGCCGGCGAAAGTGCAGGCCATCGAGTACGATCCGAATCGCACGGCGAATCTCGCGCTCGTCGCCTACACCAACGGGGAGAAACGCTACATCCTCGCCCCGAAGGGACTGAATGTCGGCGCCACGATTTTCGCGTCGGACAAGGCGACCACGAACGATTTCAACGTCGGGAATAATTTCCCGCTCGCGCTCATCCCGCCGTCGACCCTGGTCCACTGCGTGGAACTCGTCCCGGGCCGCGGGGCCAAGATTGCCCGTTCGGCCGGCACGAGCCTCGAGCTCGTCGCCGTCGAGAACGGCGAGGCCACGCTGAAGATGCCGTCCGGCGAACTCCGCCTGCTGCATCCGAACTGCCGCGCCACGATCGGCGAAGTCGGTAACAGCGATCACAACCAGCAGTCGCTCGGCAAGGCCGGCCGCAGGCGTTGGCTCGGTGTCCGTCCGACCGTGCGCGGTGTCGCGATGAATCCGGTCGACCACCCCACCGGTGGCGGTCAGGGCAAGTCCAAGGGTGGTGGCGGTCGCCAGCACCTGGTGTCCCCGTGGGGCCAGCTCGCCAAGGGCTACGTGACGCGCCGGCGCAGCAAGCTCTCGAACAGCATGATCATTGTTCACCACAACGGCCGCAAGCCGCGCACCAAGAAGTAAGCCGCACTTTACGCACCATGGCACGTTCCATCAAAAAAGGTTTCTTTGTCGACCATCACCTGCTCGAGAAAATCGAGAAGGCGGTAAAGGCCGGCGCAAAGAAGCCGATCCAGACCTGGTCCCGCCGCTCGACGATCACGCCCGACTTTGTCGGCCACACGTTCAGCGTACATAATGGCAAGGCTTTCCTCGCCGTCTACGTCACCGAAAACATGGTCGGCCACAAGCTGGGCGAGTTCTCCCCGACCCGGATCTTCAAGGGTCACGGCGGCATGACGCGCAAGGAGATCTAACGCGCTTCGCGTGCGATGTCCAACGTCCGGTACCCAATGATCAAACTCGTTTCAGTTTCCCGCTCTTTCCGCCGCTGTCGCGTTGCGGTGCTGGCGGCCTTGGTCATTGGTGGCGCGACCTTCGGTCTGGCGGCGTCGCCCGGCGCCGAAGTCGTCGCGATTCAGCCCACCCGTGTCGCCGATCTCGTGCTCCTGCGGGGCGGCTTCGATGCCGGCCTGCGCCAGGGCATGGTGTGTCGGATCTCACGCGGACCGGCCGAAATCGCCGAAGTTCTTCTCGTGGAAATCCGGCCCTCGTGCGGTGCGGCGCTCATCGTGAGCGTGGCGGCACGGCAGTCAATTCGCGCGGGCGATCGGGCCCAGATCAAAGTTCTTAAATCCTAACTCAGACCAACACCAAAAGGGTAGGGCGTTCCGCACCGGTGGGACGACTATCGCCGAAGACCGAATCGGAATCCTCACCAACATCATGGAAGTTCAAGCCCTCACCCGCAATGCGCGCATGTCACCCAAAAAGGTGCGCGAAGTCGCGCGCACCATCCAAGGCCGCAAGGCCTCGGACGCCGTCGACTATTTGATGCTCGTCCCGCGCAAATCCGCGAAACTGATCGCCAAGACACTCAAGAGCGCGATCGCGAACGCTGAAAACAACAACAACCTCTCGGCCGACAGCCTGACGGTGAAAAGTGCCATGATCGAAAATGGTCCGGTGTTGAAGCGTTTCAAGGCTGGCGCGCGTGGTACCGCGATGCCCCGCCGCAAGAAGATGTCGCATATCCGCATCATCCTGACCGACGGCAACTCCAACTAATTTCATTCCATGGGCCAAAAAACCAATCCGACCGGTTTCCGTCTTGCCGTCCGCCGCAACTGGCAGTCCCGCTGGTATGCGGGCAAGAAGGAGTTTCCGAAACTCCTCCTGGAAGATCAAATCATCCGCCAGAAGCTGATGGAGAAGCTGAAGCAGGCCTCCGTGCCGCGCATCTTTATCGAACGCGCATCCAACCGCGTCCGCGTCAAGATTTTCACCGCCCGCCCCGGCATTGTCATCGGGCGCAAGGGCCAGGAGATTGAGAAGATCAAAGAGGAGCTCGCGAAGCTCACCGGAAAGGAAATCCTGCTCGATATCCAGGAAGTGAAGAAACCCGAGATCGAGGCGGCCTTGGTCGCCGAGAACGTCGCACTGCAGTTGGAACGGCGCATCGCGTTTCGCCGTGCGATGAAAAAGGCCGTCGAGATGGCCATGGCCCTCGGCGCCGAGGGTATCCGCATCCAGTGCTCCGGCCGACTGGGCGGAGCAGACATCGCTCGCCGCGAATGGCAGCGTAAGGGCCGCGTGCCGTTGCACACCCTGCGCGAGAACATCGACTACGGTTTCGCCGAGGCTTTGACCGTTTATGGCAAGATCGGCGTCAAGTGCTGGATCTGCAAAAAAGAGACCGACAACAACTGAGAAGGCCACCCGCCTGATCCCATCAATTTAGGAGATAATTTCCATGGCAGCAATCGCACCAGCCCGCACCAAGTACCGCAAATCGATGAAAGGCTCGCGCGCGGGCAACGCCAAGCGCGGCAACACGCTCGCTTTCGGCGAATTCGGCCTGCAGTCGCTGACCCGCGGCCCGATGACCGGTCAGCAGATCGAGGCGGCCCGCGTCACCATTTCGCGGCACCTCAAGCGCAAGGGCAAACTCTGGATCCGGGTGTTTCCGCACAAGCCCGTCACCAAGAAGCCGGCCGAGGTCCGCATGGGTCAGGGCAAAGGCCCGGTCGAATTCTACGTCGCCGTCATCAAGCCCGGCGCCGTCTTGTTCGAACTCGCCGGCGTGCCGCTGACCGTCGCCAAAGAGGCGTTCCGGCTGGCGGACGCCAAGCTGCCGTTTCACTGCCGCTTCATCCAGCGCGACAGCTCGGCGGCCTGAGTATAATAATCAATCACGCTCCGTCATGACTTCGAAAGAAATCCGCGAACTCTCGTCCGTCGAGATCGCCACCAAGCTTCGCGAGCTTCGCGAGCAACTCCTTCAGCTCCGGCTGCGCAAGCAAACCGGGCAGGTCGAAAAGACCCACGAGCTGCGCACGCTCCGCAAGGACATCGCGCGTCTCGAGACGATCCTCACCGAAAAGAAATCCAAAGCGCCCAAGGCTGCCTGAGCGCCCGCGCGAATAACGAATCCCAGCCATGTCCTCCGCCACCACCGGCCCGCGCAGCAAGCGCAAGAAACAGATCGGCTTTGTCTCCAGCCGTTCCGGCGATAAATCGATCAAGGTTACGGTCGCCTACAAGACGCCGCACCCTCTCTACCAAAAGGTCGTCAACCGCCAGACGGTGCTTCACGTCCACGATGAAAAGAACGAGACCAAGGTCGGCGACAAGGTCGAGGTCATGGAAACCCGCCCGCTCAGCCGCCTGAAGCGCTGGCGCGTGATTGCAATTCTCCAGAAGGCCATCGCGGCCGATGGGGCCGCCATCAGCGAGGCCGATGTCGCCGCGGCGGTGCCCACCAAGACCACCAAGCCGATCGCCACCGCCGCCGCTCCCGTGGCGAAGGTCTAAGCGCCCACCCTTAACCAACCCAAGAAGGTCCGCCATGATCCAACTGCGCTCCATTCTCGAAGTCGCCGACAATACCGGTGCTCGCAAAGCCGCGCTGATTCAGCGCATGGGCCAGCTCACGCCCTACGCCCATATCGGTGACATCGTCACGGTGCATATCAAGGAAAGCACGACCGACGCCACGGTCAAAAAAGGCGAAGTCGCCAAGGCGGTCGTGGTGCGGACCAAGGCGCCGGTCCGGCGCGCTGACGGCAGCTACCTGCGCTTTGACAGCAATGCGATCGTCATCATCGATGCCACCAACAATCCCCGCGGCACCCGCATCTTCGGACCGGTCGCCCGCGAACTGCGCGCGAAGAACTTCATGAAGATCATCTCGCTCGCTCCGGAGGTTCTCTAACATGCAGAAGTTTCACGTCAAACGCGGCGACCAGGTCGTCGTTCTCGCCGGCTCCCAAAAGGGCAAGTCCGGCAAAGTGCTTGAAATCCTCGCCGCCAAGCAGCGCGCCCGCGTTGAAGGGGTGGCGATGATCAAGAAGCACCTCAAGAAGTCCGAGAAGAACCCGCAGGGGGCGATCACCGAACTCGAGGGCTCTGTCCATGTCAGCAACCTGATGCTCCAGTCGGTCTTCGACGCCAGCACCCGGAGGCCCAAGCGCGCGGAGAAGGCCACCGCCTGATCCCCCCGCATGTGTGCGCTTGCCAGACCGGCGGTGCACCTGCGTCACTCGTCCATTTTCCCAGAAAACATCACACTCAATCGCCGCGGGGTCGGTAATCCCGGGCACATTCCATGAGCTACGTTCCCACTCTCAAGAAACTCTACGTCGAGCAGGTTGTCCCTGAACTCGTCAAGAGCCGCGGCTATAAGAACAAGCACGAGGTTCCGAAGTTGGTAAAAATAAACGTCAACAGCGGCATCGATGCCGAGGCGGACAAGAACCAAATCGCCGACATCGCCCGCGATATCGCGGCCATCGTCGGCCAAAAGCCGATCCTCAATCGCACGAAAAAGGCCATCGCCAGCTTCAAGCTGAAGCCCAATCAGATCACGGGTTGCAGCGTGACCTTGCGGGGACCCGCGATGTGGGAGTTTCTCTACCGCCTGTTGGCGGTGGCGCTTCCGACCATCCGCGACTTTCGCGGAGTGCCGACGAAGCTCGATGGCCAGGGCAACTATACCATCGGTGTGACGGACCATGCGATCTTCCCGGAAATCACACTGGAGAACATCAAGAAACACATGGGCCTCGACATTACCATTGTCACCACGGCTGAGACCGACGACGAGGGTCGCGAACTGCTCAAGCTCCTCGGCATGCCGTTCCGGCGCACCGAGACCACGACGACCGCCCCCAAGGCAGCCTAATCTAACTTCGCCCATGCCCAAGACCTCCGCCATCGAGCGCAATAAGAAGCGCATCAATCTCGCCGCCAAGTTCGCCGTCAAACGTGCTGAACTAAAGGCCGTCCTCATCAATCCCGCCACCACCGACGCGGAATTTCACGCGACGCAGAAGAAGCTGCAGAAACTTCCGCGCAACTCCTCGCCGACGCGCATCCGCAACCGCTGCGCTCTGAGTGGTCGCCCGCGGGCCTACATCCGCAAGTTCGGTGTTTCGCGCATCACTTTCCGGGAGCTCGCCTTGGCCGGCAAGATTCCGGGAGTGACCAAATCCTCCTGGTAATTTCCCTCTGGCTCACGGGGGTTAGTGCGCCTCTGGCGCATCGGATATGACCCGCGCGGCCTTCAACCAACATCCATCATGACCGACCCGATTAGTGATTTTCTGACCCGTCTCCGCAACGCCTCGAAGGCGAAGCTCGACGAATGTGTGCACCCGCACTCAAGACTAAAGGAAGGCGTCGCCGCCATCCTTAAGGTTGAGGGCTACGTGACCGATTATTCCAGCGGCGTTGACGCGCAAGGGCACAAGACACTTGTGGTAAAAATGAAATACGTCGATGGCGCTCCGGCGATCACCGGGATCAAGCGCGTTTCGACGCCGGGCCGTCGGCTCTACTTCAGCTACACCGACATCCCTCGCGTCCTCAACGGACTTGGCATCGGTATCCTCTCAACCTCCAAAGGCATCATGAAGGATGCCGACTGCCGCCGTACCAAGGCGGGCGGTGAACTGCTCTGCAACGTTTGGTAACGCCGAGCTTAAGATTTCCCAGCCAATTTAAAAAAATGAGCCGCATCGGTAAACAACCAGTTCCCATTCCCGACAAGGTCACGGTCACCATCAGCGGTGACACCGTTCGGGTCGAGGGTCCCAAAGGCAAAGTTCAGAAGACCTTTGCTCCCGTCGTCAAAGTCACCATCGCCGATAAGAAGGTTTCTTTTGCACCCACCGAAGATACGCGTTTTTCGAAGGCCATGTATGGTACGGTGCGCTCCATCGTCGCCGGCATGGTCAAGGGCGTGACCGAAGGCTACGTGAAAGACCTCGAAATCCAAGGCGTCGGATTCAAAGCCAATCTCAAGGGCAACCAGCTCGACCTCGCGCTCGGCTACTCGCACCCCATCGTGATGGACATTCCCGAGGGGATCAAAGTCACCGTCGTCGATCAGACCAAGGTCAAGGTCGAGGGTGCCGACAAGCAGCTCGTTGGCGCCGTCACCGCGGAGATCCGCAGCTACTATCCGCCGGAACCCTACAAGGGCAAAGGCGTGCGCATCGTCGGCGAGCGGGTGCGTCGCAAGGAAGGCAAGACCGTCGCCTGAGGACACCACCCATGAATACTGTCACGAAAGCCCGTCTTCTCCAAAATCGTCGCTGGCGCATCCGCAAGAAGGTGACCGGCACGGCTCTTCGTCCGCGCTTGGCCGTGCGCTTTACCGCGAAGCACATCTATGCGCAGGCCATCAACGACGACAACGGCACGACCCTCGTGTTTCTCGGGAGCCTCGACGCTGAGCTGCGCAAGCAGAAGCTGAAGGCCAACCTCGTCGGAGCGAAAACGCTCGGTGTCGCTTTTGCCGCCAAGGCGAAGGCCGTCGGCATCACCGCGGTCGTATTCGACCGCAGTGGTGCGCCTTATCATGGCAAAGTAAAAACCTTCGCCGAAGCCGCTCGTGAAGCTGGCCTCCAATTCTAAAAAAAGCATGAGTACCGAACCCACTTCCGCGCCCGAGTCTGTCACGCCTGCCACTGAATCTGCGGCGCCTGCTTCCGCCGGCGCGACTGAAGCGGCGGCTCCGGCCGCAGCACCGGCGCGTGAACAACGCGCACCGCGTGGCCAGGGCGGCCCCGGAGGTTTCCGAGGTCAGGGCGGCGGCGGTTTCCGCGGCCCCCGTCGTGACGGCGGCCGCCGCGACAACCGGGACAAGAAACCGGAGGGCGATGGCCCGACGATGATCGAGAAGGTCGTCTTCATCAACCGCTGCGCCAAGGTCGTAAAGGGCGGACGCCGGTTCTCGTTCGCTGCGCTCGCCGTGGTGGGCGATGGCACGGGCAAGGTCGGCATCGGCTACGGCAAGGCGAACGAAGTTCCCGATGCCATCAAGAAGGGCACCGCCAACGCCCACAAGCACCTCGTCAACGTCAAGCTGAAGGGTGACACCATCCCGCACGACGTTTTTGGACAGTACGATGGAGGCCGGGTGCTCCTGCGTCCGGCGTCGCCCGGTACGGGGCTCATTGCCGGTGGCGGTGTGCGCGCGGTGCTGGAGGCGGCCGGAGTGAAGAACATCCTCACGAAGTCGATGGGGTCCTCGAATCACATCGCCGTCGTGCACGCCACCCTCGACGGCCTCCGGAAGCTGCGACTTTCCGAGGACATCGCGAAGGTTCGCAAGACGAGCTGATCGGTCGCTGAGCGAATTTGATTTTAACCATCCGAGTCGCGTCGCGCTCCGCAGCGCGGCGCGGCGCCATCTCCAGGAACCACATGAAACTTCACGAACTCAAAAATGTCACCGGTGCGGTGCACCGAAAGAAGCGCGTTGGCTGCGGCGAAGGCGGCGGCCACGGCAAGACCAGCACTCGCGGTGGCAAGGGCCAGTCGGCCCGCTCCGGCAGCAGCATTCGCCCGGGCTTCGAAGGCGGCCAGATGCCGCTTTACCGCAAACTTCCGCACCGCGGTTTCAATAATTACAATCACCGCGTCGAGATTGCCGTCTTCAACGTGGGCGATCTGGCCTCGCTCGACGCGGGGGTCACCGAGGTGAACGCCACGTTGCTCGCAAGTGTCGGTCTCATCCGCAAAGGCGAAACCCGGGTCAAGATTCTGGGTGATGGCGAGATCGGCCGCGCGCTTAAGGTCACGGCTGCCAAGTTTTCCGAGTCGGCCAAAGCCAAGATTGAAAAGGCCGGCGGACAGGCGATCGTCGCCTGACGGCGGCGGATTCTCGATCTCGGAGTTTCGATTGGGCCCAGACCCTGAATCGAAAACGACGACTCGAAAATCGAAAACCGAAATCGAACCTCCCCATGTTTTCCGCCTTTACGAACTCCCTGAAAATCCCGGAGCTGCGCTCCCGGATTTTCTACACCTTGTCGCTGCTGTTCGTCTCGCGAGTGGCCTCGATTATTCCGCTGCCGGGCATCGATCCGCATCCGCTGCAAAAATTCTTCGCCGAGCAGGCTTCCAGCGGTGCCGGCAATCTGATCGGCCTGTACAACATGTTCACGGGCGGTGCGCTCACGAAGGGCGCGATCGCGGCGCTGGGCATCATGCCGTATATCAGCGCCTCCATTATTTTTCAGCTGATGACGGCGGTCGTGCCCGCGCTCAGCCGGCTGCAGCAGGAAGGGGACGTTGGTCGCCAGAAGCTCACCCAGTACACGCGCTATGCGACCGTGCTCATCTGTTTGATTCAGGGGACGCTGCTCATTCTTGCGCTCAATAATCCGGGGCAGCTCTTCCCGGGCTACGATATCGCGACGTATGGCTCCATCGTGATCGTCAGCAAGTGGAGTTTCATTTTTACGTCTGTGATATTCATGACCGCCGGCACGATGCTGCTGATGTGGCTGGGTGAGCAGATCACCCAGCGAGGCATCGGTAATGGCGTTTCGCTGCTGATTACGGTGGGTATTCTCGCCGACGTGCCGGGCGCTGCGGCCCAGACCTACAGCCTTTTCTTCCGCCCGGTGGGCACGGGTGCGAGTCTTGGGCCGCTTCAGGCTGTCATCATGATCGCGCTGTTCGTGATCGTGACCATGGGAATCATCGCGGTGGTGCAGGGACAGCGGAAGATTCCGGTCCAGTACGCCAAACGCGTCGTGGGCAACAAAGTCATGGGTGGCCAAAGTTCCTTCCTGCCGCTCAAGGTGAACTACTCGGGTGTCATGCCGGTCATCTTTGCCAGCGCGATCCTACTCTTTCCTCAGCAGATCTGTTCTTGGGTTGGGGCGACCTATAATCTGAAGTTTCTGACTGAGTTTTCGCAAAACCTTTTGCGCGGCCATTGGACGTACTACGCGCTGAACACGACCCTGATCCTCTTCTTCAGCTACTTCTGGGTTTCGGTCATGTTCAAACCCATCCAGATTGCCGACGACCTCAAGAAATACGGCGGCTACATCCCCGGCGTGCGCCCCGGCGAACCGACCGCGCAGTTCCTCGATTTCATCATGACGCGCCTCACGCTGGCGGGAGCGATTTTCCTCACGGTCATCGCGATCATGCCCGATGTGCTTTTGTTTGAATTGAATGTCCCGACGCGGATTGCCTATTTCTTCGGCGGCACCGGGATGCTCATCACCGTCGGCGTCATTCTCGACACCATGCGCCAGATCGAGACGTTTTTGCTGCAGCGCCATTACGACGGATTCCTGAAGAAGGGCCGCATCCGGGCCCGCAGCGCCAATCCGCAACAGGGCATCACCGGCGAGGCTTTGAGTCACGAAGCGGTGATGAAGCTCGCGCTGCCCATGCTCGGGCTGCTGATCCTCGGCACCAGCATCTGGGTGTTTAAGGCGTTTGTGAAATAAGTTCTTTACTCGCGCGGTTGTGGCCGGCACGTTCGATCCCTTTGCGAGGTTTGGCCATCGCGCCAAGACCAAGTTCCTTATCCTGGGTTCACCAGACATCCTCTGGGAAGACTTGATGAACCAGGCCCGTTCTTTGAATTTTGAGCACGTCTCTCCGTCCCGTTTGAATGGGCCGGAGATTTCGCGACGCCCGGCTTCGGCCGCAGCGGAGGAAGCGACCACCCTGGCGCAGATGCGCCGCTGGTTCTTCGCGCGCAAACCTGATGCGGGATTTGTCCTTACGGACTTCCCGGCTACGCTGCTCCAAGCCAAAGTTTTCGATGAATGGCTCGATTCTCGTGATGAGACACTCGACGCCGTCTTTGCCGCTTCCGGCTCTGGCGGACCGGTCATCGAACACTATCGTACGCTCGGCCTCTTTTGTGGGGCGAGCCTCCCCGCGCCGGCATGACCATTCCGATCAAGAACAAGGATGGAATCGTCAGAATGCGCGAGGCGTGCGCCATCGCCGCCACCGTGCTTGAGCAGCTCAAGCCGTTGGTTCGGCCGGGTGTCACGACGCAAGACTTGGAAGAAGCGGGCCGAGATTGGATCGCGCGTCTCGGTGCCCGCAGCGCCTGCTACGGCTACCAGCATGGCTCGCGTCGCTACCCGGCCCATACCTGCATCTCGGTCAACGACGAGGTCGTTCACGGGATTCCGTCCTTTCGGCGCGTGCTGCGCGAAGGTGACATCGTTTCGCTCGATATCGTCGTTTGGTTTGAAGGCTACGTCGGCGACAACGCCTTCACGGTTCCCGTGGGGCCGGTTGCTGAACCCGTCGAAAAACTGCTGCGTGTCTCCCGTGCGGCCCTCGACCTCGGCATCCGCCAGGCGCAGGTGGGCAATCGCATCGGCGACATCTCGTCGGCCATCCAGCAGTACGTCGAAGCCAACGGTTTCAGCGTCGTTCGTGAAATGGTTGGCCACGGGGTCGGTGTCTCGATGCACGAGCCCCCCGAAATTCCGAATTTCGGCAGGCGCGGAACTGGCGACAGGATCAAGCCCGGGATGACCCTCGCCATCGAGCCGATGGTCAACGCCGGGTCGTGCAAGACGAAAACGCTCTCCGATGGCTGGACGGTCGTGGCAGCGGATGGGTTTCCCTCCGCCCATTTTGAACACACCGTCCTGACTACTGACCGGGGCCCCGAAATTCTCACGGTGCCGCGTCCCGTCAGAGCCTCGACTCAAAATTCCACCTGAATTTCATTTTTCACTCTCATTTCTAAAATTAATCTCAACTAGTACAATACCATGCCTCGTCTCCTCGGCGTAGAAATCCCCGCGAAGAAAAAAGTCGCGTACTCCCTCCGTTACATCAACGGCATCGGGCCCACCCGGGCCGATCTGCTTGTCAAGGAAGCGGGCCTGAACCCCGACATGCGGGCGCAGGACCTCTCCGAGGAGCAGCTCAACAAGATTCTCCACCTGATCACCGAGCACAAATGGGTGCTCGAGGGTGACCTTCGTCGCGAAATTGCCGGCAACCTGAAACGGCTGCAGGCAATCAATTGCTACCGTGGCATCCGCCACCGGCGGGGCCTCCCCGTTCGCGGTCAGCGCACCAGCACCAACGCCCGCACCCGCAAGGGACCGCGCAAGACCGTTGGTGTCACCAAAGTCAAAGAAACCAACACCACCACTTAACAGTTTCCCCTCATGGCCGAAGAAAAGTCAGCTCCCAAGAAAGAGAAACCCGCGAAGCCCGCCGCGGATGGCGCGGCCGCTGCCGCCCCCGCCGATCGCGGCGAAAAGAAAGCTCGCGCTCCGAAAGCCGCGGGCGAAAAGCCCGGTGCACCGGCCGTCGAGGGTGCCGCTCCCGCGGCCCCCGCCGGTCCCGCCGGCGAACAAAAGCCCGTCGAGATGGTGCATGGCGTCGCGAAACAGCCGACCGCCGAAGATCTCCTCAAGGAAGAGCTTGGCGCCATCAAGGTGCGCAAGGCGAAAGGTTCCAAGAACGTCACGTCGGGCTTCGCCAATGTTCTGGCGTCGTTCAATAACACCATCGTTTCCATCACCGACCAGAAGGGCGCCGTCATCGCCTGGTCTTCCGCCGGTAAATGCAATTTTCGCGGTTCCCGCAAGTCCACCGCCTATGCCGCGCAGATCGTCGCGCAAGACGCCGCTCGCAACGCCATGTCGCACGGCCTGAAGGACGTCGTCATCCGCGTGTCCGGTCCCGGCCTCGGTCGCGACTCCGCGATTCGTGCCCTGCAGGCCATCGGCCTCGAGATTGTCTCGATCGTCGATGTCACGCCGATTCCGCATAACGGTTGCCGCCCTCGCAAACGACGCCGCGTCTGAGCGCGCCTGGCGCGCGATCTCACATCTGAAATTTCAAATCTCAAATCTCTAACACATGGCTCGCTATACCGGCCCCACCACCCGCATCAGTCGCCGCTTTGGACAGCACATCCTCGGCTCTGGCAAAGCTTTCGAACGCCGTGGCTATCCGCCCGGCGTCCACGGCGCGAAGATGAAACGGAAAGTTTCCGAATACGCCGTCGGACTCAACGAAAAGCAAAAGCTCCGTTACATCTACGGCCTGCTGGAGCGCCAGTTCCGCCGCATGTTCGAAATCGCGAAGAAGGAACGCGGCGTCACCGGCGAGCGTTTCCTTCAGCTCCTCGAGACCCGGCTCGACAGCACGGTTTACCTGCTCGGTCTCGCCAAGAGCCGCGCCGCGGCCCGCCAGTTTGTCAATCACGGCCACATCCGCGTGAACAACCACAAGGTCGACATCGCCAGCTACAACGTTCAGGCCGGTGACGAGATCGAGGTGAAGAACACCCCGGCCTCCCGCCAGCTTGCCACGCGTTGCTTGGAGGAGAATCGCATCCGCAACGTCCCCGGCTGGCTCACGATGAATCCCGAGACGTTCAAGGCCACCGTCGTGCGGCTCCCGACGCGCGAAGAGATGACTCAGGACGTCAACGAACAACTCATCGTCGAGTTCTACTCGCGCTTCTGAGCGCGATTCCGTCTCAATTCCAATTCTCAAGCTCAAAACGTCAGAACTCCCAGCCATGCCAAAACGCCTCGGAAAGTTCGAATTGCCCAGCAAACTCACGAAGGTCGAGGAAGGCGCCACGCCAACCTACGCCAAGTTCATCGCCGAGCCCTTTGAAGCGGGCTACGGCCACACGGTCGGCAACTCCCTCCGCCGTGTGCTGCTCAGTTCCATCGAGGGCGCCGCGATCTCCTCCATCAAGATCGATGGCGTCAACCATGAGTTCCAATCCATCGACGGCGTCGTCGAGGATGTGACCGACATCGTCCTCAACCTGAAGAAGATCCTGATCGTGTCGCAGAAGCGCGAACCCATCACCCTGCTGATCAAGGTCACGAAGTCCGGCGCCGTCACCGCGGCGGACATCCAGGCCGATGCAAATATCCAGATCGTCAATCCCGATCAGGTGATCTGCACGCTCGACCACAAGCGCACATTCGAGGCGGAAATCGAGATCAAGACCGGACGGGGATACTACCCCGGCGAGTCCAACAAGAAGGAAGAGCAGGCCATCGGGGTGATCTCCATCGATTCACTCTTCTCGCCGGTGCGGCTCGTCAAGTATGCGGTCGAAGCGACGCGCGTCGGCCAGATCACCGATTACGACAAGCTCAACCTGGAGATCTGGACGGACGGTCGCATCACCCCGGACGACGCACTCAAGCAGTCTGCGTCCATCCTCAAACATCACCTTGATGTCTTTGATCGCGTCAGCGAAGAGGCCTACGAGTTCGAGAACCAGCAGTCGGAGGTCAGTGAGGAGCAGAACAAGCTCCGCAAGCTGCTCAACATGTCGGTCAACGAAATCGAGCTCTCCGTGCGCGCGGCGAACTGTCTGAACAACGCCAATATCACCACCGTGGGCGAGCTCGCGATGAAGACCGAGCAGGAGATGCTGAAGTACCGCAATTTCGGCAAGAAGTCGCTGAACGAGATCAAGGATATGCTCGAGTCGCTCGGTCTGTCGCGGGGCATGAAAGTCGTCGAACGCCTCCTCGACACCAAGTAGGAAGCCTGAGGAGGTTTTCGATTCTCGATTTCGGCTGGTCGATTGTCCGGCAGCGCGCCGCTTCGGCGGTGCGAGATCGAAAATTGATCTTCCAGAAGAGAAAATCACCACCGGCTCTCGCGCCGTCCGCTGCCGCCCAACGCTGCGACCGGATTGCCGATCGGGAGCCAACCAACCATAAAATCCAATGCGTCACAATAAACACCACGCCTCCATGGGCGTCACGCGCGAGCATCGCGCCGCGATGTTGGCCAACATGGCCGCGTCGCTCATCGAGCACGGTCGGATCCAGACCACGCTGGCGAAAGCCAAGGTGCTGCGTCCCTTCATCGAGAAGGTCATCACCAAGGCCAAGCAGGCGGCGGCCAAGACCGAGCGGAAGGATGCCATTCACCTGCGCCGCCTCGCTCTGGCGGATGTCCGCAACGAGGATGCGATCACCAAACTGTTCAACGAGACCCACAAGGAATTCACGAACCGCCACGGTGGCTACACCCGCATCTACAAGCTCGGGGCCCAGCGCCAGAGCGACGCTGCGGAGATGGCGCTCATCGAGTTCGTGAAGGCCGAAGATACCGGTTACAAGAAGTCGAAGGGCCGGAAATCCAAGGGAGCCAAGAAAGCCAAGGCCCCGAGTGCCCCGGCTGAGACGCCCGCCGCTCTCGACGCGCCCGCCGCCGCCGCACCGGCGGCCGGAGAAGCGACGAAGAGCTGAGCTCGCTTGCCAACCGGCTGACGCGCCACCAGCTTCAACGCGCCGGGTTTACTCCCGGCGCGTTTTTTTGTGGCTGATTTTGCCCCGGTTGCGATTGGTTGTCCGCGATGTTCGATTTCGCCACCGCCACCGTGATCTACTGCGTGCTCGTCGCGGTGGGTTTTCTCGGCCTGTGGATGTACTATGATCGGCGCGACCATCGCCGGTTGGAACTCGAACGCCGGAAGACCACGTTTCACTGCATCCGCTGCGATGCGATCTACAGTGCACCCACCGGTCACGATCTCAGCAAGTGTCCGAAATGCGGCCATGAAAACACCCGGCTGAGGTTCTGACAGCCGGCCGCCGGCTTGCACGCCGGGGCGCCGCCCGCCTTACTCCGCGCTTCCTTCCGCTTGTCCACCTCTTCCGTCCCAGATCCGTATGCGCCCCAGCCGGGCTTCGTGCATCGCCACGCCGACGCCGTCGTCGCCGGAGTTGTCTTTGCCCTGACGGTTTTGCTCACGGTGGTGTCGTTTCCGCCGTACAAGATTCCTGAGTTCGCCTACGCGATGCTGGTGCCCGGAATCTTCTGGGCCTACACAAAACCGCGGCTTGGACTTTATCTGAAGACTCTTTTCGCGTCGCAGGCGGTGGCCTGGACACTCTTGCTCGGCTGGTTGCACCACGTCACCTGGGTTGGGTTGGCGCTGATCGGACCCATCGTGGGTGCCTGGGTGGGCAGCTGGTTCCTCGCGGCGTGGTGGGTGCTGCCCCGATTGCCGGGAAAATCGATTCCGATCCGCCTTGTGGCCATGCTGGGTCTGGCCGGCGTCTGGGTGCTGATTGAATGGTCGCGCACCTGGTTGTTGGGCGGGTTTCCCTGGTTGCCGCTCGCGGCCAGTCAGTGGGAGCGGGCGAGTATTTTGCAGGTCGCGGCGTATACCGGAGCCTGGGGAATTTCGTTTGTGCTCGTGATGATGAATCTGGGATTTGGCGCCTATGCGCACCGGCTTTTCCGCGAAGGCGCGACGGGCTTCAACAAGCGCAGTCAGGAGTTCTTCCTCGCGCTGTTCCTGTTACTCGCCTGCGTGAGTGTGCATTTCCAGGAGTCCTTCAACCGTCGCGGGTACACCGTGCCGCTCGCCCGCATCGCGCTCGTGCAGCCGAGCATCCCACAGGAAGTGAAATGGGATGCCGCCCGCGCCCAGGGGATTCTGGAGGTGCTGACGCAGGTCACCCTCGCGGCCGCCGCCGGCCGGCCCGACCTGATCATCTGGCCGGAGGCGGTGACGCCCATGGCCGTGCGCGGCGACGAAACGGCAAAGACCTTTGTCGAATCGCTCGTCCGGCGTACCGGCATCCCGCTGCTGCTCGGCTCGGTCGCGATTGAAAGCCCGCGGACGGACAACGAAGCGTGGTTCAATGGCGCCTTTGTCGCCACGCCGGGGGAAGGGGTGGCGCGGGACTATTATGCGAAGCGCCGGCTGGTCCCGTTTGGCGAGTTCGTGCCGCTGCGGCCCCTGCTCGGCTGGATTGAGAAATTTGTGCCCATCGGGGGCGACTTCAGGGCGGGTGAGACCTCGGCTCCGCTGCTCCTTTCGCTGCGCGGACAGTCGGTCGTCTTTGGCCCTTTGATTTGCTACGAGGACACTTTCCCGAATCTGGCCCGTTTCAGCACACTGAGCGGGGCGGCGGTCCTGACCGTACTGACCAACAACGGCTGGTTTGGGGAGGGTGGCGCGGCGTATCAGCATGCCGCGCACGCCGTGCTCCGGGCAGTCGAGACCCGCCGCCCGGTGTTGCGCTGTGGCAATGCCGGCTGGAGCGGCTGGATTGACGAGTTTGGCGGGGTGCGCGCCACGGTGACGAACGAAGCGGGGACGATCTATTTCCGCGGGTCACGGATCATCGAGGTGAGCCGGGACGCCCGCTGGATCGATCGGAACACATTCTACGTTGAGCACGGCAACTGGTTCGTGCTGGCGTGTGCGGTGCTGGCGGCCTTCGCGTTTGCCATTTTGAAGATGAACGAGGTCCCGGTCAGCCCGCCCACCGACGCGGAGTGACCGCTGGTTCCGCGCCGGGCGATTTCCGGAAAACGGATGTCGTTTTTTCCCAATGATGGCGGCAGCGATCCAATAATTTCCGGGCCAGGCGTGGTGCAAACTGGATTCATCCTAAATCCCGCAGTTGAGGTTCAGGGGGCCAGTTTTGGGAGCCAGTCGTCCGGACTGAGCGGATTATTCCAGCACAAATAACGTTCGAAGGTTTGCTGCGGGTTCAACTGCGGCGCAGTTGAAGCGAGCCAGCGTTG
>SXSC01000195.1 GCA_005792355.1 Opitutaceae bacterium | reverse complement strand
GTGGGTGCGATAGTTGCCCAACCCGCCCCTTTCCCAGCTGCCTTGAATTCTCTCACGCTTTCGACTTATACACTCGTTTCACCCACGAATTGTGCCCTGGAGCCTACACTCGTTTCACCCACGAATTGTGCCCTGGAGCCCTCCCCTTGAATCAGGGCGGATTGTCCGCCCGCCAGAAAACGGATTGTTTCCGTCGGAGCCGACAGGTTCAGGGCCGCGCCAACGGGCAGGGAAAAATTGTGTGAGGCGAGAGTCGTCAATATTCGGGTCGCGGCCACACCCGAGTCCTGGTCACGACGGGCTGCGCTGACCAGGTATGCCAAGCCGTCGCCGACTTTGCCCTCCTCCAGCAAACGCGAACCGGTGGCGAGGTCCACCCGGGCGGCTTTCTCGACCGCGCGTCGCTGAGCGCGCAGCCCAAACACGGCGCCAATGCTCAACGCGATGACCGCCGCGACGAGCCCGCCGATCGCGACGCGTTGCCGTCGGGCCTGGCGAGCGGCGGCAGCGAGCACGAGTTGCTCCCGCTTCTGCGCCTCCTCGAGCATGAGCCGCTGCTGCCGCTCATCGCGGGCGTTGCGGACGACGTCGGCGAGCACGTCGTGCGTCAGCTCCACGCGCTGCACGCCGATGCGATCCTCGAGGCGCAGCAGCCGGCGCGAGACGAGCGTGTCGATGAGCGCCTGGGTGACGCCCGGCTCATCGAGCGCGGTCTCGAGGGCGAGGTTGTCGCGAAAGCCGGATTTCGTGAGGAGCTTGTCCTCGACAAAGGTTCTCATGCCGGCCGGCAGATCGGCGACGCTGCGTTCGTAGAAATCGTTGAGGATTTCGCGGCGGTTGCCTGAAACCAGGTCGTGGGTGATCTGCGCTTGCCCGAGCGCCCTGCGGCGCTCGTTCAGCTCGCGGCAGATGACACTGAGGAGGGGCGGTTCAACATTTACCTCTGCCAGTCTTTCAATTGAGCCGCCGCGAGCTCCGGAGACGAATTCGACGATGGTGCGCGCGACCGTTTCGTCGACGAGGCCGGCGCCGGGCTTGATGACGGCGGCGAGGGCCTGCGTGCCGGTCATGCGTGTGAGCCGCATCCGGTTCTCCATCAGCGCGGGCATGATCTCGGCGAGCGTCTCGAGCTGCGGCAGGAAATCTTCGCGGAGCGAAAGGCACACGCGGTAATCGGTGCGCGAGAAATCGAAGGCCTCCAGGTCGTCGGGCGATTGCTCGAGGCGCGCGACGACGCGATCGGGGACGCGGTTCTCGACGAGCTCGGCGAGGGCGGTCATGAACGCGACTGCCCGGTCGCGCTGCGCCCCGACGCCGGCCCCGAGCGTGAAGAGCTCCTCGAACTGATCGATGACGAGGACGGGGATGACGGTGTCGCCGTTTTTGTCCACGAGCCGGTCGTCGCGGTGGTGGAAAAATTCCCAGAGCGATTCGCCGGGCTGCGCCACGCCGGGCTTCGTCCACGTGCCGGCGCGCGCGGAGGCGTCGCGGATGAAGGCCTTGACCTGCTCGGCGGGCGGCGGTGCGCCCTCGCTGTGATCGAGGCGGATGTAGCTCGGGCAATAGCCGGTGGCGCGGAGCTGCGGGAAGACGCCGGCGTTGAGGAGCGAGGATTTGCCGAGGCCTGACTGGCCGAAGAGGACGGTGAGGGGCTTGCGCTCGATCAGGCGGAGGAGAGTGCGGACCTCCTCGTCGCGGCCGTGGAAGAGGCGGCTTTCCTCCTCGGTGAAAGGGGCGAGGCCGGGCCAGGGGTTGGCCGCGTCGGCGGCCGACGCGGAACGCTCAACACTCAACCGATTCGACGGGCTCACGGCCCCCGGCGCTGAACGCTCAACGCTCAAATGAGGCTCCTTTCATCATGCACAGTAGGAAATGGAGTTGCGGCGCTGACGAAGCAGCGCCCTCCGAAGTCAGGGCGACTCGTTTTTCGGAGGGCGGTGCTTCGTCGCCGCCGTTGGATTCCTGTTTGGTCACTTGAGGGTTGAGCGTTGAAAGTTGAACGTGGAGCGTTTGGCGCGTCGCGCGCCTACGTTCGCCGCGCGCCGGTCATTTCCTGCAACCGCGCCGCGATTTCCGGTGCCACGGTGCCGCCGGGGAGGCGCATCCAGTGGGTTTTCAGAAATTGCTCGGGGACGAGCGCGCCGGCCTCGGGGGTGTCGTCGATGCAGACGGGCAGAATGAAACGCGCGCCGGCGGCCATGCCCTCGGTGCGATCGACGGCCCAGGTCCACTCGCGGCGAAACCAGCCTTCGACGCGGCGCTGCGTGGTCGCGGAGATGACCGGGATGAAGAAACTGCAACGCGCGATGTTGCCGCGGATCTTGCGCATGAAATCGTCGCCGCCGCCCAACTGCTCCATGTCGAACCACGCGACGATGCCGGCGGCATCGAGCCCGGCTTTCAGTTGCTGCACCGCGGCGAGATCCTCCCGCGCGTAGCTGATGAAAACCGCCTGGTCGGTCATCTCCCGGCCGGGCGCTTGGAAGCGCACGGGAGCGCCCGCACCGCCGGCACCCGGCGTCGCCGCCAGCGCCGGCTGGCGCCGTGCCATCCAACGGCGGTGGAGTTCATCGACGAACGCCTCCGCGCCGCCCGAATACAGGCGCGTGCGGCTGCTGACCTGTTGGAGGAAAAACACGAGTCCGGGATCGCGGGGCGCGTTGGTATCCGCCAGCACCTCGCCGAAATCGCGCGGCTCGGAGAGGCGGCGGCGCTTCGCGAGGCGCAGGAACATCCGCGTCAACCAGTCGGAGAAACCGCCGCCGAGCAGCAACAGGTGATTGTGCTCGAGTTCGCGGAAAAGTTTTTGCGGCGTGTAGGCGGCGGTCTGCAGTGCGCAGACAAACTCGAGCACATCCTCGTCGGAAATCACGTAGGTGGGCGCGGCGGAGAGCCGGCCCATGAGGTGATACACGAGGGGGCGCTGCATGAATTCGCGTTCGACCGGAAGGTCGACCAGCCGGGTGGGCGTGTAAGCGGCGACATCGGTGGTGCGCAGCCCGCCGAAGCGCACGGTGTTGAGCGCGTCCTCGAGCAGCGAATCGAAGGTCGTGCTGACGTAGAGGTTGAAGTCGGTGATCTCGGCGAGTTTCAGGAGAGCGGGCGAAGGCGCGAACGTCGTCTCGCGCATGACGGTGCGGATCCGCGCGTAAACATCCTCGCGCCGGCCGCGGTTGGCGAGATGGCGGACGACCACGTCGTTGAGCGTCGGCGGCGGAGCGCCAGCGGTCGGAGTGAGTCCGAGGCGGGTCTCGAGCGAACGCGCCAGCCACGTGTAGAGATTCTCCCGGCCGGCCTGCCCTGAGCCTGTCGAATGGGCCGGCCCTGAGCTTGCCTGCGGTGAGCTTGCCGAATCCGTCGAATGGGCGTCGGTCTGGACGGTCACGAGTTCGGGACCGACGATGGGAATGACCTGTTTCTCCTCGACGAAATTGAGCAGGTCCTCCCAGACATCGTCGTCGAAAGTGGCGACGGTGGGCGTCGGCGAGGTGGATTCAGCGGCGAGAGCGGCCATTGGGTGGAGGAGGATCGTCGGCCCCACGGAGAAGTGTCAAGACTGGCACCGGGGGCGGCACTGGGGCGGCACTCGGTTCGACAGTGGTGTCCCTGGCCTCGCCGGTTGAATCCCGCTGGGGCCCGTACCCCGAAGCTTGTCGAAGATCGTGAGCTGGCCTGCGGTGAGTCTGTCGAACCCGGTCGAACGGCTTCGTCTTGGTTGGGCGTAGGAGCGGCTTTACGCCGCAATGAATTCGCACCGACAAGGAATCGCGGGGTAAACCCGCTCCCACAGTTTTCGGAAAAGGCCTCGGGGTTCTTGCAGTCAGCAGGCCGGTATTGTTCTCGGTCAATGATGGACCTCCCGCAGATTCAGAAAGGCCACAGATTCGGAATCGGAAGGCCGGCCATCTGCGGTCTTTCTGAATCTGTGGGAGGAAACAAACAGGAACCAAGACCAACATCCGCCGGCCTGCTTGGGGCTTGGGCCCAAACCGCCAATCATTTTGGCAAAAAATGGGGTCAGAGAAATCCTTCAGACTCCTGGCCGGAAATTTTCCGCCCCCTTTTTTCTGCCATACTGCCTTTGGTGTTCTCTGCGGTTTTGCCCGATCTCTGCGGTGTCAAAGGATTGGGGAAGCTGAGCTGAGGCTGCACCGCAGAGACGGCGGAGGACACAGAGGTTGGAGAAAGCATAAATCCATTTTGCACCACGCTTGGCCCGGAGATTATTGGATCGCTGCCGCAATCATTGAGAAAAAACGGCATCCGTTTTCAAGGCATAGCCCAAGGCAGAAAAATGCAGGACCTCCCGCAGATTCAGAAAGGCCGCAGATTCGGAATCGGAAGGCCGGCCATCTGCGGTCTTTCTGAATCTGCGGGTGGCTCAAACTCCTGCTCTCGAGAATGCATCAACAAAAAAGCAAACTGACCCCGTGGATCGGTGTGAGAGATGGCAAAAAAAGAGTTGGCAAAAAAAGTGAGGAACCGGTGGGAACGAAATTTTTGGAGCAACCTGCCCCTCGGGAAAGAGGGCCCAATGATCGGCCTTTTTTGCCACCCATTTTCTTGCCAAAGGGATTGGTGGTTTGTTCCCCTGCCCCAACCAAGGCAGGCGGATTCACCACAAAGGCGGAGAGATTTTGAAAAATCGCAGATGGTCGGCATTCCAACTTAGCATCTGTGGTCTTAGGAATCGGCGCCGACGAAGCGGCGCCCTCCGAAGTCCGAAAAATGTGGGCGTGCCATTTTCGTCGCCGGAAGCAGGCTGGAAGCCTGCGCTACGAAGCACCGTCGATTCGAAGATGCGCCCATCGCCGGGCGCACCTCACGCTCTGAACAATCGTCACCCCAGCGTCAGATCCACGCGCTTCACGTCCTTGATCGGCCACTTTGTGACGGTGAGTCCTTTCGCCGTGCGGGTGCTCACGGGCACGTTGCCCAGGTCGAATTCCAATTCCCGGATACGCGCGCCACTGCGACCGTCGATGAAGATCTGCAGTTTCTTCGGCATCTCCTTCTCGGTCTTGCTGACCTCAAGATACACCACCCGCGAACCCTCGCTCTTCACCAACGGGTAGAGTTTGTCGCGCGACAGGCCGCCGATCTGGAACCGTTTCGCGAAGGCCTTTCCGCTCTCCTTGTCCTGGTACACCATCGTGTAGAAACTCGTGTCGCCATCCTTCGGGAAGACCGCGCAGTGCATGATCTCGCGGCCCATGAAAACCTTGTCCGCCACTTTCGCCACCTTCAGCGAACCGTCCCGCATCAGGCAGAGCGCGCTGTCGAGGATCGTGCACTCCTGCACGAATTCGTGCTGCCGCCAGTTGAGCCCGATGAAGCCATCCTCGCGGTTGACGTACAGCCGCTGGTTGGCCGACACGACTTCCGCGGCGTCGATCTGCGCGATTTCGTCGTAACTCGTGCGGCGTTTGAGGCCCTTGCCGTATTTCTCCTGCAACAGCTCGAACCACGCGATGGTGTGGCCCGTGAGATTTTTCAGGCTGGCCTTGGTCTCCTTCATGCCCTCCTCGATCTTCTGGATGGCCTCGTCGGCCTGGAACCGGTTGTAGGCCGAGATGCGCTTGATGCGGATCTCCGTAAGCCGCGTGAGGTCTTCATCCGTCACCGCCCGCCGGAGCTGCTTCAGGAAGGGCTGCAACCCCTCGCGAATTTCCGCGAGCACGCTTTCCCAGGTCTTCGATTTTTCGATCCGGCGATAGATGCGTTCCTCGATGAAAATGCGTTCGAGCGAATCCCAGTGCCACTGCTGGTCGAGTTCACCGAGCCTGATCTCAAGTTCGCGCTTCAACAGCGCCTTGGTCTGGTCGACCGACCGCTTGAGAATCTCGCGCACGCCGAGGAATTCCGGTTTGTCATCGCCGGTCTTCGCGTCGCCCACGATCACACACGCGGCCGGCGAGATGTTCTGCTGGCAGGCGGTGAAGACATAGAGCTGCTGGATGACCTGGTCCGGATCCGCGCCCTGCGGCAGGTGCACCAAGATCTCCACCGCATCCGCCGTGTTGTCGTCGACGTGCCGGACCTTGATCTTCCCCTTGGCGTTGGCGGCGAGAATCGACTCGATCAGCGTCTCCGTGGTCGCCCCGAAGGGCAGCTCGGTGATCGCGAGCAGATATTTCGAGCGCTGCTCGATCTTCGCGCGGACCTTCACCTTGCCGCCGCGCTCGCCGTCGTTGTATTCCGAAAAATCGGCGATGCCGCCGGAGGGAAAATCCGGGTAGATGCGGAAGGTTTTTCCCTGGAGGTGATTGATCGCCGCGCGGCAGAGATCGTTGAAGTTGTGCGGCAGGATCTTGGTGGCGAGGCCGACCGCGATGCCTTCCGCGCCGTCGAGCAGCACGATGGGAAACTTGGCCGGCAGCGTGACCGGCTCGCGGGCGCGGCCGTCGTAGCTGAGCTGCCAGGGCGTGGTCTTCGGATTGAAAAGCACATCCTTCGCGAAATTCGTGAGGCGCGCCTCGATGTAGCGCGGCGCCGCGGCATCGTCGCCCGTGAGCGCGTTGCCATAGTTGCCCTGCGGCTCGATCAGGAAGGCCCGCTGCCCAATCGCCACGAGGGCCGCGCCGATCGACGCATCGCCATGCGGGTGGAGCGACATCGTGCGCCCGACGACGTTGGCCACCTTGTGGAAGCGGCCGTCGTCCATTTCCCACAGGGTGTGCAGAATGCGGCGCTGCACGGGCTTCAGCCCGTCGGCGATGTGCGGCACCGCGCGGTCGAGGATGACATAGCTGGCGTATTCAAGAAACCATGTACGGTAGCTTTGCGCGAGCGGCGCAGCCTCGTCCTGCACCTTGCCGCTCCGTGGACGGGAAGCAGGCGGCGGAGCGACGACCGGCACCGCCGGCGGAGGGTTGTTCGTCGGGCTGACTTCCGGCCTCTGGCCTCCGGCCTCCGGCATGGCCTCCAGCTTGGCAGCCGCCTTGCCCTTGGGCGGAGGCGCGTCGGCGCCGTTGCCGAGCGGCAGTTCGGTTTGATTGGAATTCTTGGCGGGTTTCTTTTTGGCCATGTGCGAAGGGTCAGGTTGCGAGAGTGAGTCCGTGGGGCACGAACAACTGGAAATCGGCGACGTTGCGGGTCGCGAGTTCCGCCCCGGCGACGATCGCCGTGGCGGCGATCATGCAGTCGTAGCGCAGGGCGCGGCGGCGACCGACGGCGTTGAAGAGGTTTGCCGCGAGTTCGGCTTCGGCCGACGTGAAAGCCAGAATGCGGTCACCGAGCGCATGCCGAATCGATTCGACCGCCGGCGCGGAAACTGGACCGCTGACAAACTCCATCCACGCGATGGCCGAAGCGGACAGGGTGCGATTCCCCAGCAGCCACCGGCGTAATTCCGCGTCCTCGAACGAGCCTGCCTGATTGCCGAGGATGAGGTAGTTGGCGTCGAGATGGATCACGGGGAGCGTTCACCCCATGCTATTTGGTCCTCGCGCAGTTCCTTGAGGTAAGTCTCGGCCTTCTTCGAGTAATCCGGATCAAGTGCGGTGATTTCCTGAGCCCGCCGCAATGCTTCAAGTGGCGTCAGTTTGGTGCCAGGCCTCGTAGGGATCATCTCTGCGACTTTTTCACCCCGATAAGTCAGCTCCATGTGCTCGCCGCGCCGGAGGCATTTGACTATGCCCTCCAAGTCGTTGCGAAGATCGACAGCGGAAATCGTTCTCATGACATGAAGTTAATGTTCAACATCAAGTTGAAGTCAATGAACAGTTGATTTCAGGATGCGAATCGCAGATTCAAGGTCCTGATCCCGGCCGGTCCGCAGGTCCGCCAGCGACCGGTTGACCACGACATCCGGGTCGAGCCCGACCGCCTCGATCCGCCGGCCCTTCGGCGCGAGATAATCCTCCCGGCTGAGTTGGAGCTGGCCGCCGTCGGGCAGTGAGTAGAACCAACTCGCGAGCACCGCGCCTCCCGTACGCCGGCCGACGATGGTGGCGCGACCGTGGTCCTGCAGAACGGCGGCGAAAATCTCCGCGGCGCTGCCCGTCGCGCTGTCGACGAGCACGACGACGCGTCCGGCATAGTTGGCCGAGCCGAGTTGCCAGGAGTTCTTCATGCTGCGCGAGCCGCCGCGACTGATGAAGGTGCCGCAGTCCACGGAGCGGTCGAAGAATTCCCCGATCGTGATTCCGAGCGAAATCGTCTCGCCGCCCGGATTCTGCCGCAGGTCGATCACGACGCCCGGGGCGGCCGCGTGCTCCTTCAATTCGCGGCTGAGCCAGCGGCGGCCCGTGCCGTTGAATTCGTCGAAGCGCAGGTAAACAAAGCCGCCGTCGAGCACGCGCACCACCTGGCGTGGCGCCGTCGAGAGGGGTTTCGCCGGCGGGGAAATCCGCACGGGGCGGTTGGCTTCGTCGAGAAAATCCCAGGCCGCCGCTTCGCCCACCTTCGGCCGGAAATCGATCCGTTCGCCCAGCGGCACGCCGTCGCGCGCGACCACAATCCAGCCCGGCTTCACCCCCGCCTCCTCCGCCGGGCTCGCCGGCAACACCTCGGAGACCACCCAGCGGTTTTCGACGCGGGTCATGTTAAAGCCGGTGCGCGCCCGCAAACGTGTGCGCCGCTCGACCGCCCGCGTCGGGGAGAGCGCATGGGTGTGGCTGTCGTTGAGCGGGGCGAGCATGGCATTGAGCACGCGATAGAGCGCGGCTTCGTCCGGGGCCGCCGCGGCCTCGGCGCCGGATTTCTCGCCCGCGGCCCGCCAGTCCATGCCGGCGAGTTTCGCATCGTAATGCCGATCGGCGATGAGCTGCCACACGCGTTCGAACACCGCGAGATTCCGCCCGGCGCGCACCGCCTGCTCCGCCGGCACCGCCGCCAGCGAAATCCGCGGCGGCGGCGTGCTGACGCAGCCGGCGAGCAGGGTGGCAAGCGCCAGGCACAACGCCAATCCGATCCGGCTTCGACCGATCAATGCCGTCGGAGTGCAGGCTCTCTCCGAAAAGGAAAATACTGAAAGGTGGAATGTGCCCCTGGCGCGCCAGCCCGAGTCCTCATCGGGTCTTGGATCGCACGCCTTCCGCTCAGCCCGTGGGGGACAGCGGGCTCCACCGCGGACTGATTCGTCGCGAAACAGCTGGTCCACCGGCGATCTCTTGCTCATGGGGCGAAGTGCGCCCGCATGCGCGCCACGTGTTCGCCGGCCGCTTGCGCGCGCCGGGCGAAGTCCGGGGAAACCCGATCGTCGTTGCCCACTCGTCGCCAGTATTCCACCGCCCAGCCCGCCGCTTCGCTCCATGCGGCAATTTCCTCCGGCAAGGGCGGACGTGGTGCCAGCGGTTGATCGGCTGCGACCAATTCGCCGAACCGGACCGGCGCCCACGCCATGGGCAACATGTCGTAGGCCGGGGCCGGGCGAAACGGCCGGCAATCGTCGCACCAGAATGAAAAGTTGCCGTGGTGCATGTCGGTATTGCCGATCAGTTCACCGAAGGCGTGCAGTTTTTGGATCTGTTCGCGCGCCGGGCGATCGATCAACGCGGCGCTTTCCAGTGCGACGGCCGCCGCCGGCCAGTTGTAGGCCGCGCCGGGTGCGAGCGCGGCGTGCAACGCTTCGAGCGAGACCACGCCCCGTCGGCCGTGCGCTCCAACCCGATCATGCCGGGTTACCTCGAGAAATCGTCGGCCGCCGGCATCGATCACCCGAACTCCCGCCATCGCCAGACTGTGTTCGGCCAGCAACCAGAGCGCCTGCGCCTCGGCGACGAGCAGGTCGGCCCACCGGCGACCGGTTTCGTTTTCCGTTGGCGGCGAGAATTTCACCAACACCCGGCGCACGGCTCCGCCCGCCTCGCGCAAAGCCGCCAGAAATTTCGGCTGCTCACCGCCGGCAGAAGAACCCGTCGACTCCCCCGCCATCGCCCGCACCGCCAGCTCCGGATAACGCCGCTGACACGCCGGCTCATCGAAAACGAGATCGTCTTCCGGTTGCTCCCACTGCGCGGAAAGAATCGCGCGCAACGGACCTTCTCCCACGACGAGGTCGCCGGGCATGTCGTTGCCCATGGCCTGGAGATACACCATGGTGTCGTCGTCGCCCCACTGCCGCGGATCGCCCGGCAATCGCAAAGTTTCCGCCGCACCACGCGCGATTCCCCGGCCGAGAAACCCCTGCGGACGCATATCTCCGAGGAAGAACGGAAACCGATCAGTGAATCCTTCGCGATCCACCAGAAACTCCGCCCAAGCCGGACGGTCGTGCGCCCACTCGATCAACCAACCACCGTGCAACGCCTGCAGCCGTCCCCATTCCGCCGCGCGCCCGACGGAATCAATCCGGTACATCGGCCAGCGATCCCCCGCCGCTCGCACCAGCCGGCGCAACGCATAGCGGGCCCGTCGCGCCGCTCCCAAAACCACGACCCGGTCACCCATCCGCGCAAGCCCGCGTGCAATGGTGGAGCGATCAACGTTCAACGCCTCCGCCAACCTTTGCGCCGTCGCTGCTCCACCGGACTGCAAGCGCAGGGAGATATCCGCTGGCGTAATCTGTGCCGGTCGAGCCATGGCGCTATTACGCACAGATTACGCACAGATGTCAATCTGTCATTTATATACTTTAAACATTACTTACTATATATATGCAATAGTTACACTCACTTCTATGCACATATTTAAACCTCCACCAAATCCTTCTCCACCTTCAGATTATCGATGATGAAGTCCTGTCGATCGGGCGTGTTCTTCCCCATGTAGAATGAGAGCAGATCATCGCTGTTGTGCAGGTGGTTCAGGCTGACTGGTTCGAGGCGGATGTTCTCTCCGATGAAATCCTTGAATTCGCCGGCGGAGATTTCACCCAGGCCCTTGAAGCGCGTGATCTCGTGGCTGGCGCCGAGTTCCGCCACGGCGGCCTGCTTTTCCGATTCCGAATAGCAATAGATCGTCTTCTTCTTGTTGCGCACGCGAAAGAGCGGCGTCTCGAGGATGAAGAGGTGGCCGTTCCGAATCAGGTCGGGGAAGAATTGCAGGAAAAACGAAATCAACAGCAGCCGGATGTGCATGCCGTCGACGTCGGCATCGGTGGCGATTACGATCTTGTTGTAGCGGAGCCCGTCAAAGCCGTCCTCGATGTTCAGCGCCGATTGGAGGAGGTGAAACTCCTCGTTCTCGTAGATCACCTTTTTCGACAGCCCGTAGGTGTTGAGCGGTTTGCCCTTCAGCGCGAACACGGCCTGCGTCTGCACGTCGCGGGTGGCGGTGAGCGAGCCGGCGGCGGAATCGCCCTCCACGATGAAGAGCGTGCTCTCCTCCGCCCGTTCGTTGCGATCGCCGAGGTGCAGGCGGCAGTCGCGGAGTTTCTTGTTGTGCAGCGAGGCCTTCTTCGCGCGCTCCCGCGCGAGATTGCGGATGCCGGCGAGTTCCTTCCGCTCGCGCTCGCTCTCCTCCAGCTTGAGCTTCAACGCCTCGGCCGTCTCCTTGTTCTTGTGCAGATAGACGTCGAGCGACTGCTGCATGAACTTGCCGACAAAATCCTTCAGGCTCGGGCCGTCCGGTCCGATGCTGGCGGATCCGAGCTTGGTCTTCGTCTGCGACTCGAACACCGGCTCCATCACGCGCACGGCGATCGCCGCGTCGATCGACTGGCGGATGTCCGCCGCGTCGTAGTCTTTCTTGAAGAAATTGCGGATCGTGTCGGTCAGCGCCTCGCGAAACGCCGTCAGGTGCGTGCCGCCCATCGTGGTGTGCTGGCCGTTGACGAAGGAGAAATATTCCTCGCCGTAGTGCCCGCCGTGGGTGAACGCCACCTCGATGTCGTCGCCCTCGAGGTGGATAATGGGATACAACGGCGCGCCGCTGAGGTTTTTCTGCAGCAGATCGCGCAGGCCGTGCTCGGACTTGAACGACTTGCCGTTGAACGTGAGGGTGAGCCCGCGGTTCAGGAACGCGTAGTTCCACAGCTGGTCCTCGATGAACTCGGGGCGGAACCGGAAGTCCTTCCCGAAGAGCGCCTCGTCGGGCACAAACTCGACCAGGGTGCCGTTGCGCTCGTCGGTCTTCGCCACCTTGTGATCCTTGCGCAATTTCCCCTGGGCAAACTCGACCAGCTTCGTCTGGCCGTCGCGAAACGCCTGCGCGCGGTACTCGCAGGCCAGCGCGTTGACGGCCTTCTGGCCGACGCCGTTCAAGCCGACGGATTTTTGAAACGTCTCGCTGTCGTATTTCGCCCCGGTGTTGATGATCGACACGCAGTCGATCAGCTTGCCGAGCGGGATGCCGCGGCCGTAGTCGCGGACACGCAGCATGCGCTCCGAAAGTTCGACCTCGATCCTTTTCCCGCAGCCCATGGTGAACTCATCGACCGAGTTGTCGATCGTCTCCTTGAGCAGCACGTAGATGCCGTCCTCGGCGTGGGCGCCGTTGCCGAGCCGGCCGATATACATGCCGGGCCGCAGGCGGATGTGCTCGAGGGACGAGAGGGTCTTGATGCTCGCTTCAGTGTAGTTGGAAGCCATGGGAGGGATTTGCCGCAAAACAGACGGCGCGGCCCGCACTGGCAAGTGCGTTATCGGGGAGGGGTTCGTCCTGATCGACCGGACCGCGGCCCGCCGCCGCCAAAACTCACCGGTCCGCTTTGCGCTTCAGCAAATCCGCCCGCGCCGACTCCAGCTGCGCCCGCTCCTGGGCCGTGAGACTCCCGATGCCCGACCGGGCGATCTTATCGAGCAACGCGTCCACCTCCGCCATCGCATTGCCCCGGGCCGCCGCCGGCGGAACCGTTTTTCCCGGCTCCAGGTCGGGCAGCACCCGCAGTTTGGGACGCCGACCGGGGAGCCAGAGTCGAAGGCGGGGAAGTTCGAGATGACCCTGTTGATAACGCACAAACAGGAACGCGAAACCACACGTCGCCCACAGCTCGATCAGGCCCACGCTGTCGCGCGCCGCCAGCCCCATGAGACTGAAGATCCCCACCAAAATCAGCGCCGCCCACCTGGCGAGCAGGTTGAAAATCAGCGGGGCGTCGGGGAAAAGGGTCGCGAAGGCGATGAAGAGCGCAAACGCGCCGGCCTCGCCGGCAAACGCGCTCGGCTGCCAGACACCCAGCGCCGTGAACAGGAGCGGCTTGATCAGATAGATGCCGCCGTAGAGCAGGAGAAATACCCGCCGGCCGAAGAAGCGCTCCACTTCACGGCCGAACCAGACGATCATGACCATATCGAGCGCGAACTGGATGCTCGGCGCGTTGAGCAGACCGTACGTGGCGATGCGCCACACCTGCCCGCGGATCACCTGGGCGCTGTTAAACCCCACCCACTCCAACGGCGGGCCCACCCGCGCGAACATCAGCAGCGTCGTCACCAGCATCGAGGCCACGAAGACCACGACAATGAGGTGCGCCGCGTAGACGGGATGCCCCCGCCACCACGTGACGGGCTGATGCTCCTCGGAGTGCCCGGAACCAAATCGATTCATGTCGTCCACCCTCACACGCCAAAGCCGCCGCGATAGGTCTTGGTCACGAATTCGTTCGCCGCCGGCACATTGGTCACCCGCAGCGCGGCCGAGTCCCATTCGATCTTCCGGCGCGCGCGCACGGCGACGTTGCTGAGCAACACCATCTCGGTGAGTCGCGCGGAATATTCGAAATTCGCGCCGGCGGGCACGCCGCCCTTGCAGGCGCGAATCCACTCGGCGAAGTGGTTGCCACCGGGAATGCGCGGGATCGTCTTCGGCGGAAGCGCCGACGCCATCTCCTGCATCCGCGATTCCGGCATGAGTCGGATCGTAAAATAGTTCGGGTCGGCAATCACGGCGGACTTGGTGCCCAGGATGAAAGTGGCGTTGTCGGGAAATTTGCGCCCCGCCTCAAACTCCGGCGGGAGCACGGGCTCAATTTTGCCATCGTACCACACCCACTTGAGCGCCGGACGCGAGCCGTGCGCGGGAAAAAGATACGTGACGACCGAGGCGGTGGGCGCGCTGAGGGCGGTCTGGTTGGCCGCGACCGCCTCGATGCTCACGGGCGCCGGAAGATCGAGCGCCCAGAAACCGTCCATCATGTGGCAACCCATGTCACCCAGCGCGCCGGTGCCAAAATCCCAATAGCCACGCCAGGCGAACGGCAGGTACGCCGGGTCGTAGGCGCGCGCGGGCGCGACCCCGAGCCACAGATCCCAATCCAGCGTCTGCGGCACGACCGGGATGCGTTGGCTGTGGTCGGGCGCATTGACGCCCTGGGGCCAGATGGGACGATCCGTCCAAGTGTGAATCTCCCGCACGTCGCCCAGCACTCCGGCCTGATACCATTCCTTGAGCAGGCGGATGCCCTCGCCCGCGTGCCCCTGGTTGCCCATCTGGGTCGCGAGTTGCTTGCTGCGCGCGACCTTCGCCAGCTGATGCGCTTCCCAAATCGTGTGGGCCATCGGCTTCTCGACGAACACGTGCTTGCCCAGCGCCATCGCCGCCATCGCAATCGGATAGTGCATGTGATCGGGCGTCGAGACCGTGACCGCGTCGATTGAGTTTCCCACCTTGTCGAGCATCCGGCGGAAGTCCTGGAACTGCGCCGCCGACGGATTCTCGGACAACGACCGCGCGCCGCGCGCCGCGTCGACGTCGCACAGCGCCACGATGTTTTCCTCCTTCATCGCGCGCACCGCCGCCGCGCCGCGTCCGCCCACGCCGACACACGCGACATTGAGCTTCGCATTGGGCGACACGCCCTGCTGGCTGCGCAGCACGTGGGGGAAAGCGACGGCGCTGGTGGCGAGCGAGGCGGATTTTACGAAGTCGCGGCGGGTGAGAGCAGGCAGGTTCATGGTCGGATGTTTGGCAAATCCACGGGTGGTCAGCGTTGGTTCAACCTGAGGGAAAGAAAGGGAATCTCGCACCGAGCGCCAGCGACAATCTGCCAATCTGGCATCGACCATCAAGGATTCGGAATTTCCCCCGCCCGCCTGAACTGGGCAGCGGGGTAAGCATGAATTCTCCAAGGCCGGGTCAAGGATTATGGAACGTCGGCACCTCGGGCCCTCAATGCCGAGGCTGCCCTACGGCTTCGCGTGCTCCTTGAAGAATTTGACGATCAACGCTGGCGCTGATCGCGGAAACGCATGCGCCCCCGGATGGATCATCGTCACGACCGGTGCCCCAATCGGTGAAGCGTAGACGGTGCATTGCCGATCCCACGATCGCCCCTCGCCACACTGGTTGAGTTTTTTCAGCGCCGAGATCGTCTGCTCCTGCCACGCAAACTTCACCAACTCATCCTTCTCCCCGGCGAGGTGCATCACCGGCTTCGGCTGCAAACTTCCCTGCACGGCCCGGGCGGCGGACGCCGAGGGCGCGAACGCGGCGAAGACCTCGCCGCGCGTCGCCCACAATAAATACGTGAAGCCGCCGCCATTGGAGTGGCCGGTCGAGTAGATGCGCCGGTCGTCAACGCGGTAGTCGCGCCGCAGCCCGGCGAGCACCGCGTCAAAGAGCTTCAAATCCCGGTCCCCGTGGTCGCCGGCACCGTGCTGCCACCCCGGTTTCTTGCCCTCTGGGTCGGTCAAGCGGCCCGGGGTATTCAATCCCTGCAGGTAAACCACGATGGCCTCGGGCCAGAGCTGGTGAATCGCAAACGTGCGGGCCGTGTTGCGCATTGAGCCCCCGTGACCGTGGAAAACAAAGACCACGGGCAAGGCCGGGGTTTTCGCCGCGGCCGGCGCAAACACCAGACCTTCGCGCGCGACCCCATCGAGGGTCCACTCACGTCGCTCCAATTCGGCGGCGGCGTGCAACGCACCCGCCGTGACCAACGCGATCGCGAACAGCCGCCCCGGCCGGTAGCAGCCGCGCGGAGCCGGGGCGAAGAAAGAAAGTTTCATGGGGCAGCGCGGGTGGAGACGCCCAACTTCGTCCTTGGTAACCACCCGTCCGAAAAAGCCAAGCGGCCGAGGCGGCCGGACGACGCCCGCCGCGCGTTGCGCAATCACGTCGGACATCCACCGATCGCCTCCACGAATCGGCGCGGGCCCAAGGGCCGCCGGAAGCCGAAATCGCGGTGGGCGTCAGGCGGCCAGGGGACGTTTCTCGCCTTTGGGCAAGGCCGGGTCCGGCCGCGGCAACGGAATCATCAACGGGGTGAGCCGGGGCGGCCGCGCGGGACTTTCCACCATTTCCCATTCCTTTTGCACGCGCCGGGCGATCTCGCGCGAGATATCGAAGACTCCATAACCTGTGCGTCGTTTTGGGTTCATGCGCTCAGGATACACGCCCCATGGGACAAAGGCTGTCCCACCCTTATACCCTAATTAGGGTATACGCGGCGCTTGGCGGCGTCGCCGGCATTGAAATCATCGACCTCGTTTCCAGGTCAGCGCCACACCCCGAGCCCACATTCTTTAATTTTCGCTTCCTGTCCGCAACCTCCCTCCAACCTCATGAAAACCATGCCCGCCAAATACCCAACGTCCGCCCCGCAATCGCGCAACGCCCCGGCCGCCGGCCCCGCCCCGGTAAAAAATCTCCGCCTCGGCCGCATCAAAGCCGCGGTCTGGGAAAACACCTCCGACCAGCGCGCCTTCTACAACGTCACCTTCACCCGCACGTATATGGACGAACAAAAACAATTTCACGACTCGGACAGCTTCGGGCGCGATGATCTCCTGCTCCTGAGCAAGCTGGCCGACCAGGCCCACACGTTCATCTGCGACCGGATGTCCAACCAACGCGGGGACGAGTAGTCTGGCGATCCGACGCCGGCCAGGGCGGGTGAGGGCACCCGCCCTCCATCAATCGGTGTAATCGGTTCGTCCGATGGAGGCGGGGTGCCCCCACCCCGCAATTCCCCCGGCCCCGCATTTCTCACTTCGGCCAAAGCCTACCGCGCGCTCACCGCATCAGTCTTCAAATACGCGATCAAATTGCTGAGTTCCTCCTTGGTCATCGTCAGCTCCAGGCCATCCGGCATGAGCGAGACTCCGGAGGCCGAGAGCGACGCGATGCTCGTGCGCAAGACCGATTCCTCCGGGCCGGCCGCAGTGCGCAGGGTCACGCTGCCTTCCGTCTCAGCCACGATCCAGCCGGAGATCGCCCGGCCGTCCTGCGTGGTCACCGTGATCGCCTGATACGCCGGCGCGACTTCGTAATTGGGCACGAGAATGTGCAGCAGGAGCGCGTCGGCGGGCTGGTTGCTCACTCCGCTCAAATCGGGGCCGACCTTGCCGCCCGCCCCTTTGAAGGTGTGGCAGGCCGAGCAGGCGCGCTCGTAGACCGGCGCCCCCCGCGCCGCCTCCGCCGGGGCCTGCAACCATTCGCGATAGCTCCGATACACCGCCATGCGATCCCCTCCCTCGAGCGACTGAAACAGCGCCGCCGCCTGCTCGCGCAACTCGGCATTCGCGTGCTTGAGCAACTGGGTCCGCCGCACCGATGAAATTTCCGGCGCCTTGACGTCACCCCGCTTGATCGCCGCAAACAGCACCTCGATCATCGCCGGTTTGGAAACCAACGCCGCGATCACCGCCTCGCGCACCTGCGGCGTGTAGCGGCTCCAGTATTTGGTCTGGACCAGCATTTCCGCTCCGCGCGCGTCGCCGTTGCGATCCAGCGCGCGCACCACCTGCAGCTGTAGTTCCGACGCCTGGCGCGCGTCGAGCAACGGTCCCAAGCCGCCAACGCCGCGGGAGAATTCCGTGTGGCCGAGCAACGCGATCGCGCTGGTGCGCAACGCCAGCGGAGCCCGCTCATTCATCGCCACCATCGCAGCCTGCCGGAAAAAATCCTCCAGCGCCGCCGCAGTCGGCCCGTTTCCCGTGGTCACCAAGGCGGCGAGCGCGGCCCCCGGTGGCTTGCTCTTGTATTCCGATCTCGTGCGCATCCCCTCGGCGAGACCAAGCACCGCCGGCACCCGCCAGACCGCATCTCCACCCAGGGTCTGGCCAAGAAATTGCCCGCACGCCGCCACCGGCGCGCCCGCCCCCAGGACACGTCCCAAATCCTCCATGACCGCGCCAACCGTCGCCGCCGCCCCCGACTGCCCCCGCGCAAAGGCCGCGCGAAACGCCTCGAGGCGCCCGCCCACCCCGCTCAAAACCGCGGCGCGCACCCAGCGGTCGCCGCCGTCGCGTGCCGCAATCGCGGCCAGCGCCGTCACCGCCCGCGGATCGTTCCACGACCCGAGCACCAGCGCCGTGCAGAATCGCACCCGCGCATCCGCATCGTCCGCCACCGCCAGCAACGGCCCGGCCAGTGACGGATCGGAGTCCAACCGGCCTCCGCCCAAAACCACCGCCTGCTCGCGCACGCCCGGCACCGCATCCCGCAACGCCCCCTGCACCACCGCAGACTTGAGCCGGCCCAGTCCGGCCAGCGTCCACAAGGCGCGCACCCGGGCCTCCGGGAGCTTTGCCGCCATCGCGATCCGCTCGACCTCCGGCACCGCCGCGTCATCCGCCCGTTCGACCAACAACCGTTGCGCCCGCTCGCGCCACCACGTGTCCGGCGCTTCGAGGTCGCGCACGAGATCGGCCGTCGTGAAACTTGCCGACCTCACCCGGGCCGCCGCGCCGTCGCGCACAATCCGGTAAATCCGCCCGCGATCCTTGCCGCTCTCGAAATCCAGTTTGCCCCGCGATTCCTCGGGCACATACGCCGGGTGATCGATTTCCCGCCGGTACATGTCGGCGAGATAGAGCGCGCCGTCCGGACCTTCCCCGAGGAACACCGGCCGGAACCACGGATCCGTTGACGCCAAAAACTCGCGACCCGGCTGCGCCGGTTCCGAACGAAACGATGCCCCGTCCGCCCGCACCACCTGCCGCTGGACGAGATTTTGCGCGGACTCGCAGATGAAGAAATTGCCCACATGGTCGGGGCCCAGCGCGCTGCCGCCCAACACCATCACGCCACTCGCCGCCGTGAACGTGCCCGTGTGCGGCTTGCTCATCAGCGCCGGAATGAAGTCCGCGGTGAGACTCACGCGACTGATCGGCCAGACCGCGGCCGCGGCCTCCACCTTGGAGACATTTTGCACCGTGTCGGCCATGGCCAGGTGCGGATTGCGCCGCAGGTGCGACGGCTCGAGCACCACGTGCATGGCCGGGTGCCGGTTCGAGCAGATGAACCGCCGGCCGTACGCATCGAAGGTCTGGCCAAACTGGGCCCGCCCGCCAAGGACCTCGAATTCCAGGGTCGTCGGATCAAACCGACCGTCCGCCGTCGTGAAGGCCACTTCCGGCCGCGCCGGGTGCGACGGCGACGTCACCTTGCCACCGTTCAATCCACCCGTGACATAGACCTTCCCATCCAGCCCGAGGGTCGGGTGGCTGACCCGGATTTGCGGCGTCTTGGTGGTGTTAAACCCCGTCAGCACGACCCGCCGTTCGTCCGCGACGCCGTCGCCGTCATTGTCTTTCAAATACAGGATGTCCGGCGCACAGGTCACGAACACGCCGCCGCGCCACGGCAGGATGCCGTTGGGATAGGTCAGCCCGGCGGCGAACTCGGTGCGTTTTTCATGGCGGCCGTCGCCATCGCGGTCCTCGAGCAACGCAATGCGTCCCGCCGGCGGGGCGGGCTGGCCGTCCGTCGGCCCCGGATAGCCGCGACCCTCGACCACAAAAAGCCGGCGCTGGTCGTCGAAGGCAAACGCGACCGGGTCCACGATCACCGGCTCCGCGGCGACGAGTTCGATCCGCAGCCCCGGTTCAAGCCGGAACGCGCGCAACGCCTCGGCGGGCGGCAGGGCGGGCGGCGGCCCGGCGGCGATCGCGCCGGCCCAGACCGCGCCCAGCCCCAGAACTGCGACGGCACCTCGGCGCATTTTTTTCCAAACCAGATCAATTCGATCGGGGTCAAACCGCATGGGGAAAAGCTGCGGCGCGTCCCGGGGAGCTCAACCTCAATTCCATCATCGCGCCGCGCCGCCCGCCGCCGGCTTCACGGGATTGCGGAAGAAGATCAGGAAAATCACCAGCACCACCGCCGCGCCGATCGCGGGCGTCATCCAAATGCCGCGCCAGTCGTGGGCGAGACCGTTGACCGGCGTGGCGAGCGCATACTTGCCGAGGACGGTGCCCGCGAGAAAAGTTCCGACCCAGGCGCCCGCCCCCCACAGGATGAACGCGATCAAGCCCTGCGCCGCGCCGCGCATGCGCTCGTTGGCCTCGTCGTCGACGTAGAGCTGGCCGGCGATGAAGAGGAAATCGTAGCACGCGCCATGGAGGAGAATGGCGGTGAAGATCAGCGCGGTCTGGGCGCCGCCGGCGTCCACGCTCGTGCCGAGGGCGAGATAGCGCGCGACCCAGCAGAGGATTCCGAGGAAGATCGTGACCTTGTAGCCGAGCCGGCCGAGGCAGAGGGGCAGGAGGAGAAAGAAAACGACGTCCGACACCTGGGCGAGCGAGGTCTTCACCAGCATGTTCTCCCACTTCAGCTGCGTGAGGTAGATGCCCAGGTTCACGAAGTAGAAATAGAGCGGGATGCAGATGAGGAACATGCAGACGATGAAGATGGCGAACGACGGTTTCTTCAGCAGCGCCAGCGCATCAAACCCGAGAATCTCCCAGAGGCTGACGTGGGCGCCCGTCTTTTTCGGCGGCGTGTGGGGCAGCTTGAGCGAGAACAGGCCGAAGACGATCGAGGCGCCGCCCGCGAGGTAGAACTGCACGGCTGACTCCGCGCCCTGGAGCGCGTTCAGGCCGAACAAGCCCGCAATCCAGCCGACGGCGGAGAGCATCTTCACCCGGGGAAAATCCGTCTTCGGATTCGCGAGATGGTGCAGCGAAAGCGAGTTGCCGAGCGCGAGCGTGGGAACGTAGAGCGAGCAATAAACGATCAGCATGGGATAGAAGGTCGCAAACGTGGTGCAGCGCGGCAGCAGGCACAGCACGACGCCGCCGAGGATTCCGAACACGGCGAGCAGTTTCTCCGATGCAAAGAAGCGGTCGGCCAGCAGGCCGACGATGAACGGCGAGATCATCGCGCCAATCGCGAAGGCCCCATAGGCAAGGCCGATCTGGGCACCCTCGAACTTGAGGGTGTTGGCGAGGTACGCGCCCATGCTCACGTACCAGGCCCCCCAGATGAAGTACTGGAGAAACATGAAAACGCAGAGCCGGGCCTTGATCGAGGATTGATCAGTCATGGGGGGGGGGGATTGGGGGTTGGAGGGTTGCGGGAAGCGGATCGCCCGTGGCCGGGCAAAATTATCCGGAAAGTGGCGGGACCCGGGACCTCGTCTCGAAGGGCTGCGCTTCGTCGCAGCCGTTGCCCGACGGACCGGGCATCGCGCCGGCGAAGCGGCGCCCGCCGGGATCTGCGATGCTCGAGCTCATCGAGTTCAATGCATCTCCACCTGACAGGTGCCGAGGCCGCCGCGGAAGAAGTTGAACTGCACGTTGGGATGATCCGCGAGGAGCGACATCGGCACCGCACTGTCCGGCAGCCGTTTGGCGATCATCAGGGTCGTGAGCCGCTGGCCAAACGGGCTGTCATGCGTACCCGCCTGCCAGATGGAGACTTTTTCCGCCTGCCACGTCTCAACCGGCCCGACGGTGAGCGCCTGCGTCGGCACCAGCGAGATGTTGCCCCCGCCCGAGGTGCGCGCGTTTTGCGCGAGCGTCACCGGGTGCAGATCGACCACGCGGGTCGCGAGCTGGCGAAACTCGGCCGGAGTCGGCGGGGCGTCGCGGTATTTCCCGGCGCGTCTCACCGGATCGTTGAACGCCCAGTGTTTGGTGTCGCCCTGCCCGCCCTGCATCACGGCGCACCGCACGTTGTCCCAACTTTTCCGGTACGCCGCCAGTTTCGCCTTGGGAAAATGGAGGTGGGCCTCCGGCATCGCCAGTTCGCGGCGGATGCGGTTGAAACACAGCTCGCGATCGGCGCGCTCGAACGAGAGCGGATGCGTGACCGGCACCTCGGCGCCGTCGGCATACCATTCGTCCATGCCCCAGAAGTGCGCGTGGCGCAGCGACAGCCCGAGTTCATTGACGAGCCGGGCCACGAGCGGGAGCTGCTCGGTCGGGCCAATCGGGCCGCAAATGCCGACCGGATTGTCGGCCGTGGCCCGCCGCCAGGCCGTGATGTATTCGAGCGCCTCCGCGAGATAGAAGTCCTCCAGCGTGTCGTAGAACACGACGCGAAAGCCGTCGCGCGACAGCCTGGCCATGGCGGCGGGCGTGAGGCGCGCGGCCTCTTCGATCAAGGCGCGATCGAGGGTGGTGTAATCCCACCAGTCGGGGGCGATGGTGCTGAGTTTACGGGGCATGGTTTTTGGAATCCGCGATTTGAAATTTGAAATCTGAGAGCTGGGATTTGCCGCCTATGGCTTCGCCAGCCCGCGCTCGTACGCGCGGTTGACGAGATATTTTTCCCCGAGGGCGTCGCGCAGCGGATCCGCGTCGCGCGCGCAATAGCCCATGTGGGAATGCCGGCGCCACCCCTCGGCGAAGCGAAACCGCCGCGACCTCCGCCCGATTTCGCGCCCCATCCGCTCCAGGTCGCGCAGGTACGAATTCATGCCCTGCGACGCCTGCAGCCAGGCATGCTGGCTCTCATGGCAGGCCAGCGCCGCCAGCTTTTTCTCCCGCACCGAAGTCGTGTCGACAAACGCGCCGGGCACGATCGCCCGCCGCAGTCCGTCGCAGCAACCATGGGGCATCGCATGGTAGATCGTCGTGTCCCCCATCCACGCGGGCCGGCGGGGGCGCGAGACGAAATTGGGCACGCCCCGCGCAAACGCCGCGCTCACCGCCAGCCGGCAGGTCTCGGTGTGATCCTCCATGTAATCCTGCGGCGAGTGCGTCAGCACAATCGTCGGCCGCACCTCCCGGATGACCGCGGCCACCTGGCGCAACAACGGAAGCCCGTAGATGATCTCGAGGTCGTCGGCCCGGCTTTCGTGAAACTCGGCCCCGAGGATCGCTGCGGCCGCCCGCGCCTCCCGGCGCCGGATCCGCCGCAACGCCGCCGCGCCATGCACCAGGCTGCCGCACGAACCGGTGGACACGTTCAGATAATGGGTGCGATAGCCGGCCTCCCGCAGGAGGCACAGCGTGCCGGCCATCACGAACTCGATGTCGTCCGGGTGGGCCGCAATCGCGATGGCGCTAGCCTGCATTTTTCACCCTCCGATTGCTTTTCGCCTCGGTCGAACCACCGGCGCGGCGGTGTTCCGACGCCCACTTCGAGCGCCGGCGGACTAAAACAAAACCGCCAGGCGGATTTGGGATCAGCCCGGAAATCCAACTGGGCAGCGCCGGCCGAATGAGTGTTCGCACAGAGTATGGCTTCGCGGGAAAGGAGCGGGTGAAATTTCCGGGCTAGCCACTTAATTCGGCAAGCGCCACCGTCCGTTTTTCCCGCGCCGAGAGATCCGCGGCCAGCACGGCGAGGTGCGATTTCATCGCGGTCGCGAGCGACGTCAGTGGCATCTCCGTGCCAGCCGCGACCGCCTCGAAAAAGGCCTGGAATTGCACCTGATAGGGGTGGTCGGACACGTCGCCCGAATCGAGCATCTTCATCGATAGCTCGCTCCACTTGTGCTTGTCGATGCCCAGCTTGTTCGAGTGAAACTTGTTGTCGAGGAGAGTGCCCTCGCTGCCCACCAGGTGCGTGTGAAAATAATACGGCTGCAGGCAGTCGATCACCGACGCCACCTTGCCCAACGCGCCGTTCTGGAAGCGGACAATCGTCACGCTGGTGGTCGGATACTGGTATTGGGCGAAATCGGAATTGGCCGACGTGGTGGCCTGGCTGGTGACACTCTCGGCGTCACTGCCCATGCAGAGCAGCAGAGCATCCAGGGCGTGGCAGCCGGCGGAGAGCAGGCTGCTGCCGCCGGACTCCTTGGACGTATTCCAGCGGAACTGGCCGTACCACGGACCGATGCCGTGGTAGTAATCGACCTCGCCGTAGTGCAGCTGGCCGAGCAGGCCGGAATCGATCACCGCCTTGGTGGCCAGGAACTGGCTGGAGAAGCGGCACTCGAAGCACACGCAGGTCTTCACGCCGGCCGCCTTGACCGCTGCGGCGATGGCGTTGGCGTCGGCCAACGAGAGGCTGATGGGTTTTTCGAGGATGATATGCTTGCCCGCCCGCGCTGCCGCCACGGCGTGAGCCACGTGCTGGTGCGGGTAGCTGCAGATGGATACCGCGTGGATGTCGCTGCGTTTCAGCAGGGCATCGAGGTCGGTGTAGGTCGCAATCACCCCGCCGTGCCGCGCGCTCAGCACCGCGGAATCCTGGGGCCGCGACGAATAAACGGCCGTGACCTGCGCCAGCGTGGTGGCGTTGATCGCCTGGATGTGGGCGGTGCTGGCCCAGCCGTAGCCGATCATCGCGACATTGTACTTTTTCATGGGGAAAAGCGCCGTTTCCTGGGCGGCGGACTGGTGTGAATTTCGAGGGAGGGGATTCCAGCGGCGATCCCGGACAGGAAGAACGGGGCCGCGCTGGCGCAGGTTTTGAACGCGGGGATGAGCGTTGAGTCAATTCGCAACACAGACCGGCACCAGGCACATCAGGCCCGCCAGCCGGCCACTCCGGTCGCCCAAACGGACAGAACCAAACGAACTTCTCTCCAGCATCCATTCGGGCAACACATGCGTGGTCGTAAACTAATGGTTAACCCTGTAAATGCAGAGTAATTTCATTTGATTCAAACTCCGCCTTCGTGCACAGTGCTCTTTGCCATCATCGGCAGCACATAATATAATCCAGAACCAGACATGAAAAATTCGGCTCCAGGGCACAATTCGTGGGTGAAACGAGTGTATAAGTCGAAAGCGTGAGAGAATTCAAGGCAGCTGGGAAAGGGGCGGGTTGGGCAACTATCGCACCCACGTCCTCGCTCGCTCGGGGGCGGCCGGCGTGCTT
>SXSC01000194.1 GCA_005792355.1 Opitutaceae bacterium | reverse complement strand
GAATTCCGCGGAAAGTGTGAAAAATGCGGGCTAGTGGCGCGACCAATAACTTTCGTGACGTGTAGCTGCGAGCGCCAGCGAGTGGACCACCGGCGCGCTCCACTCGCTGGCGCTCGCCGCTACTTGTCACGCTACTTTGCGGTCGGCACACTAGCTACGTTGCCGCGTTGCGACGGCGAAACTCAGCCCTGATGCGCTCATCGAATTCCCAGACGCTGCCGCCTGAAAATGCTTGCTCAGACCACCTCAGCATTCGGAACGTGTCGACTTGGCACCGAATGCGGTGCCTGCTTCGCGCAACCCGATCGGCCGGATGACGACAATTAGAACCACCAGGGTTACGTTTTTCCATCTCTTGTTCCGTAATTCTCCGCGGAAGCCGGACCACGGTTCGGATTACCAAGGTATCGTCCTGCCGCGGCCGATCCCTCCTCGGGTTTGGCTGGAACCACTCGCCCCTCCCCAGATCGATGTCCGACGTCGCCGAGTTCAAGACCGTCTACGCGTTCCCGGTGAAGATCGCCGCAAAGCCCGTCGACGGGCACCGCCTCACCCGTTTCCGCCTCGGCTCCCGCTGCTCCGAAATCACGGCGTTCTTCGCGACGCCCCGGACCGCAACGTGAAGCCCTTCGCCGACTTTCCCCACGAGATCGTGCTCGGCGCGATCACGCAAAACGCCGGCGCGCCCATCACGCTCGATCCCGCCCGCGGCTTCGCCTCCATCTCCGATTCCCTCGACGGCCAACGCTTCGGTTCCGCCGTCGTACTCGATCCCGCCCGCGTGCTCCGCATGGACAAACTCCCCGCCACCGCGCCCCTGAGTCGTGCGCACCGTCTCTGATCGTTATCCCAATACCATGACACCACTTCCCAGCGCCACGCGGTTCTTTCGCCTCCTCGGAATCGCAGTTGTTCTTGTTACCCCGGTCGCCCGCGCGGCGGCGAGCGACCCCGGCACGCTCGCCGGCGGCGTCAGCAACGTTGCCACCGGCAATCTCCTCCAGGGCGCAAGCATCGAGATCCCGACGCTGCGCCTCACGACGCTCACCGATGAAACCGGAGGCTATGTGCTGCAAAACCTTCCGCCGGGCACCCACGAGGTCGTCGCCTCCTACCTCGGGCTCGATGCGTTCCGCACGCGGGTGGTGATTTCTTCCGGACAGCGCACGGTGCGGAATTTCGATCTCACCACCGCGATTTACCAACTTGCAGCCTTCAAGGTCACCGGCGAACGCGAGGGCGACGCCGCCGCCATCACCGCCCAGCGCAACGCCCCTAATCTCAAAAACGTCACCGCCACTGACTCCTTCGGCAACCTGCCCAACTTCACCGCCGGCGAACTCGCCGTCCGCCTCCCCGGTGTCGTCTCCGACGCCGACGCCGGCGGCGGTCTTACGGTCGGCTCCATCCGCGGCGGCGGTCTCAACACCGTCACGATGGACGGCGGCCAGATCACCAGCCAGGGTGCGCTCGGCCGCGGGTCGGCCCTCAACACTCTCACCGCGACGATGTTTGAATCGGTCGAGCTCATCAAGGGCCACACCCCGGAGGGCGGCGCCGATTCGCTTGGGGCCACGATGAATTTCAAGACCCGCACGCCGCTCAGCCTGCGGGAAAAACGCCGGGTGACCTACGCCATCTCCGGCCGTTTCGTCCCCGCCTTCACCGAGCAGATCCCGCTTCGTCACCAGCACCGCGCCCATCAGTTGCTCAACCTCAGCTATCAGGAGCGGTTCGATATTCTCGGCGGCGCGCGCAACCTCGGCGTCTCCCTCAACCTGTTCCACAGCGAGGAGGCCCGCGGTTGGTTCAACACCGTGCGCGATGTGCAGAACACCGCCAGCGCGCCGCGCTACCTGTGGGATTATCGCACCCAGAACACCTTCAACCACCGCCGCCAGCACAGCGCCAATCTGAAGTTCGACTTCCGCCATTCGCCTTCCACCAAGTTCAGTTTCGCCCTGATGGGCGTCGACCACTCCGAAGTTTTCCGCCGCCAATACGACGTGCGCGCCTTCACCAGTCAAACCGTCGGCACCACCGGCACCGCCGGTATCCTCCCGGGTTATACGGACCGCCTCACCCAGGTGCGCGCGGCCACCGGCTCCAACATCGACATCACTTCGACCGGCCCGCGGAATTTTTTCAACCGCCAGCGCCGGCTGAGCTTCGGCGGCGAACACGAGTTCAACCGCTGGTCGCTCGACTACTCCGCAGTCTACAACCAGACCCACATCAACATCGGGGAAGGTGAGGGCGCCATCCTTGCGAACCGCATCTCCAACGTCGGCTGGATGCTCGACCGCGCGCAGTCCGACCTCTACCCGCGCTTCCTCCAGACCGAGGGCGCCGATTTCACCAATCCCGCGAACTACCGCCCGAACGGCAACATGTCCAACGGCGACAACAACAACGACCACGAGATCACCGAGCTCCGCGGCAACGCGCGCTACACGTTCTCCACCCCGATGCCCCTTTCGCTCAAGGCCGGCTTTCACCGCCGCGACCAATGGGTCGACGAAGGCAGTATCTCACGCCGTTGGACCTATGTCGGCACCACCGCGCTCCCCGCCAACACCAACGTCGTGATGTCCGACACCCTGCGCACCGGCCGTAACCTTCCCGTCTGGGAAGCCTCCGATTTTATCCGCGGCCGCCGCCCCATCGATCCGGCCCTCTGGCGCGAGGACGCGTATTTCTTCGAATCGAACAAGTTCATCGCCGAGCGGTCCGTGACTGAAATCGTCACCTCCGGCTACGCCCAGGCGCAGGGCAAACTCGCCGACTCCGGGTTGCTCGGCCGCACCGGTTTTCTCACCGGCGTGCGCCTCGAAAAAACCGCCACCGAGGCCCGGGGCTACGTCCGCGCGCGCACGCCGAGCACCGCCGCCCAGCAAACCGCCGATCCCGCCGGCGCGGCGGAGCGCGACTACGCCGGCACCCGGCGCACGCGCACCGGCGGCTACACCAAGTCGTTTCCCAGCGCCCACCTCACCCACAATCTCACGCCCAATGTGAAGGCCCGCGTCGCGTGGTCCACCAGTTACGGCAAACCCGGCATGGCCAATCTCCTGCCCAATGAGACCGTCTCGCGCGACGCCGAAGGCCACGACATTCTCACCATCAACAACCCCAGCCTCCTGCCCCAAACCAGCGAGAATTGGGACCTCGATCTCGACTGGTATTTCGAGCCCGTCGGCAATCTTTCCCTCGGCTGGTTTCGCAAGAGCATCAAAGACTACCTCGTGACCGGTCAGGAAGGCGGCACGGTGCCCACGGGACCGGACAACGGCTACAATGGCGACTACGGCGGCTACTTGATCCGCACGAGCAGCAACGCCGGCTCGGCCTATGTGCAGGGCTGGGAGTTCAATTACCGCCAGCAGTTCAATTTTCTCCCGGGGATTCTCCGCGGCCTCAGTGGTCTCGTGAACTACACCTATCTCACGACCCACGGCAACCGCGGCGGCAACACCATCCTCCGCACCGGCCAGATCCCCGGTTTCACCCCGCACTCCGGCAACGCCAGCCTCACCTGGCGCTGGCGGAAATTCAGCACGCGTTATCTCGTCAACTACTCCGGCGAACGCATCACCGCCTACAATGCCAACAGTCCGTGGCGAAACACCTATCGCGTCGCGCGCACCGTGATGAATCTCGGTTTCGCGCAGCAGGTGCGCGCCAACCTCAGCCTCACCTGCGACATCGATAATCTCACCAACGAACCGCAGGTCGTTTACCGCGGATCCCCCGACCAGCTCCAGAGCGTCAGCTACCACGGCCTCGCCGTCACCCTCGGCGTCAGCGGACGATTCTGACCCACTGCGTCCTCCGCCGTCTCGGCGGTGCCACCTCAGCTTTCCTGCCCGACAGCCCGAACGCTCCCCGTGAAACCGGCTTCACCTTCCAGCTGAAACTCTCGTTCATGCACTTCCCCCGTCTTTTTCTGTCGCTGTTCTTCACGCTCGCTGCCTCGCCGCCCGGGCGCGCGGCGACCGGGGACGACGGCCTGCTCATCGACCGCGTCTGGTCCGGCCACCCCGTGCCCTTCGCCCTCCTCGTCGAACGCGGGTATCAGTTTATCGCCTACTACGACGCCGAGCGCCGCATCGTCGTCACCGGGCGCCGACTTCCCGACGGCCCCTGGTCCCGCATCCGCCCCGAGGGCCGCCCCGTGCCCGGCCGCGACCATCCGTCCAACGCGGTCGGCTGGGACAGCCATAATTCCCTCCAACTCGCCCTCGACCGCGACGGCTGCCTCCACCTCTCCGGCAACCTGCATGCCGACCCGCTCGTGTATTACCGCACGCGCGTCCCCTTCGACGTGACCACGCTCGAACGTCTCGACCGCATGACGGGCGAACGCGAAGCCAAGGCCACCTATCCGAATTTTTTCAAGGACGCCGCCGGCGACCTCCTCTTCCGCTATCGTGACGGCGGCAGTGGCAACGGCAGTGACTACTACAACATCTACGATCCGAAAGCGCGCAGCTGGCGCCGCTTCCTCAACACTCCGCTCCACGACGGCGAGGGCGAGCGCAACGCCTACGCGATCTCCCCGTTGCTGGGGCCCGACGGCCGCTTTCACCTCCTCTGGGTCTGGCGCGAGACGCCCGACGCCGCCACCAACCACTCCCTCTCCTACGCCCGCAGCCGCGACCTCATCCACTGGGAGTCGAGTGCCGGCCAGCCCATCGCGCTGCCCATCACCCTCACGAAGAGCGAGGTCGTCGACGCCGCGAAGCCCGGCGGTGGCCTCGTCAACATGGTCCGCGAACTCGGCTTCGATCCCAAGGGTCGACCGCTCGCCGTCTATCATCGGTACGACGCCAAGGGCAACTCGCAGGCCTTCGTCGCCCGACCGCGGCCCAACGGCAGCTGGGCATCGCACCAGCTCAGCGACTGGAACTTCCGCTGGGCATTTTCGGGCGGGGGCGCCATTCCCAGCGAGGTCTCACTCGGCCGTCCCGTGCCGCAAGCAGACGGCACCGTGCTCATCGACTACTCGGCCAAGGGCGCCGGCTCCGGTCGTTTCCAACTCGACGGCGAAACCCTCGCCGTGCTCGCCAAACTCCCGCCCGCGCCCTCGATAATCCCCGCTGCGCTGCGCCAGGTGCGTTCGCCCGCGCCGGGGCTTTCCGTGCAATTCCTGACCCGCCACCGCGACGGCCGTACGTGGGTGCTCCGCTGGGAAAGCCAGGGCCGGAACCGCGACAAACCCCACCCCACCATTCCGCCGCCCGCCGAGCTTCGCCTCTACGAAATTCCCGACCGCAACTGATCCTCGGTGACCGTGGGCAACTGGAAATTGGAAAACTCGCTCCGGTCTTCCAATGACCGATTGAAAATGCCCGATGCCCGACTTGCCCGCCTGTGGAGGGTTTCAAGATCTCCGAAGATCTTCGGTCGCGGTTGCCGCGTTCGAATACCATCAATCTTGGCGAAAGTTCGTGCGTGATTTTCTTGTCACAGAGGCCACTCAGGATGCACAGAGGACCCAGGGCGGCGCAGCCGCGACCAAACAAAACCAACGGACGAGACACAGAGAACACTGAGGCCAATCCAGCGGTTCGATTCCTCCGGTGGCGGCCTTGAGCCGCGTTGGGCTACTATTGGCGCGACCAATAACTTTCGTGACGTGTAGCTGCGAGCGCCAGCGAGTGGACCACCGGCGCGCTCCACTCGCTGGCGCTCGCCGCTACTGGTAGCGCTACTTTGCGGTCGGTACACCATTGATCCATTTAGATCCTGGTTGAGACGATTTCTTGCCACCGAGATCACGGCGGGAAAAGAGAGGCCACAGAGCGGAGGAGCGGGCGTTCTTTTCCGGTGGTATTCTCTGTGACCTCCTGCCGGGCCTCAGTGACCTCTGTGACCAGCGGTTTGATTCCTGCGGTTGCGGTTGACGCGTTGGGAAATATCCGGGCCAGTCGTTGATTTTCCCGCGAGCGGCATACTCGCACCGGCGGCGATTTGCCCAAGTGCAGTTGATTCGCGAGCCACCGGCAGGAGGGCGCCACCGTGGAGCGCGCCGTGTTCTTTTCTGCGATTTTATGCCCTTCGTTTGACCCCGATGATCCGGCGCCCTGGTCGCCTTTGATGCCGCCTCCGGCGGTAAACTTGCTCCGGGGTGGCCCGGCGCAGGGCGAGCGTTCACTCGCTCCGGTTCAGCTCAGGTCCCGGATGCTGCCAAACTGCGGGTTGAACAACCGCTCGTAGGTTTGCACGATCATCCCGTCGGTCAGGCCGGCGAGCCAGTCGCAGATCTGGCGGGCCTTGCCGGCCGCGGTCGGCTCCGCGTCGATCAGGCGGCCGACCCGCGGCGGAAGTATCTTGATCACGCGCGGGCCCTTTTCCACGTAGTTGCCCCAGCATGACGCCCAGAGGTCAAACAGCACCCGGCGCGCCTTGTGCTCCATCTGCTGCAGCTGCGGGCTCTCGAAGATGATGTCGTTTGCCATCTTTTTGTAGAAGGCCGCCTCCCGCTCCGCCGCCGGCGCCACCACCAGCTCGAAACGATAGCGGTTCGTTTGGGCCGACATGAAATTCCGCCGCTCCCGCAACCGGCAGGCGGTGATGAACGCCCCGATGCGCTGGGAAAAAGTGTTCTCCAGCCGGTCCCCGCGAATCGCGACATTCAACTGCTCCAGCCACTTCAACCGCTCGGCATCGAGCCCCTCGATCGCCGCCCAATGCTCGATCCGCTCCAGGGTCAGGAAACCGGCCTTCACGCCGTCGACAATGTCGTTGAGCGAATAGGCCACGTCGTCCGCCCAGTCCATGATCTGGCATTCGACGCTCTTGAAGACGTTGAGTTTGTCGCCCGCGTGCAGGACCGCCGGAATCTCCGCCCGGCCAAAGACAAACGCGCGGTGTTTCTCCTGCCGATCATAGAGAAAATGGCTGGCCGGCGGCGCGGGAAATTCGCGAAACAGCTTTTTGTACTTGAGCACGCCGTCGAGGAGCGCCCGCGTGGGCGCCATGCCGCGCACGCCGGTTTCATTTTGATAAATTGTCTCGGTCAGCAGGTGCAGCGTTTGCGCGTTGCCCTCGAAGCCGCCCCACTTCGTCATGAGTTCCTGCAGGGTCCGCTCGCCGGAGTGCCCAAACGGCGGATGCCCGAGATCGTGCGCAAGGCACACCGCTTCCACGAGGTCGCTGTCGATATGGAAATCACCGCGCAAAGGCTCCCCGCGTGACAGCAAAAAGACACAGATCGACCGGCCGATTTGCGCGACCTCCATCGAGTGGGTGAGCCGCGTGCGGTAGAAATCGTATTCGCCCGACAGAAAAACCTGCGTCTTCGACTGGAGCTTGCGAAACGCGTGCGCGTGGATGATGCGATCGCGGTCCATCTGGAATGGCGTGCGGTAGTCGCGCCGGCGCGCCCCGTCGAGCGGTTCGCAGTCAAACGCGTTGTAGAATCGGTTGGGCATCGGCTAACCCCTCGACAGGAAGGCGGCCGGAGGGGGAAAGTGAAGGGGAAAGTTCAGGGAATATCCCACACCCCGACTACTCGCACCCATTGCGCCCCAGCCCCGCCCCGATTAACTTTCCTCTCACCCTCCCCTTCCCCGCCCTCCCGTGCCCCACTCGAACTTTCCGACTTCGCTCGGCCCCTGCACGATTACATGGGGCGACAACCCCTGGCCACCCTTGATCCTAAAAAACGCAGTTGGACACCGCAGCCACTGGGGGAAACTGTGAGGCCACTGAGGGATGGGATGACAATCTTGGAGTAACGGTATTCACCCGCCAGGTGAATACGTTCCAGCGGCTAACCGCGACGTAGTCGCACTGCCCGCAGGGCAGACGGAAATTTCTGTGAAAGATTTCCAGACGAAGCCACCCGCGCTTTGCTGGGGCAGCACAGCAGGGAATCGCCGATGCTTGTCCAGCGCCAACTAGAATCCGTCATCAGCGCCAACTAGAATCCGTCTTGTTGATTTGGTAGGAATGCGGAGGAACTGAGGGCGCTCTCGACGGAGAGGTGGAGGCTCCTTGGTGGGAGGCCCTCCCATTGGGCAGG